>JAGXAC010000005.1 GCA_019075925.1 Hyphomicrobiales bacterium
AAAACAATGCGAGATGCACGAAATTCGGTGCGGTTCTATGCGCGGCGACGGCGGCGAGCGCGGCCGACCACCAGCAAGGCAACAGCAGGAGCCATGAGCCGATCGGACGATCGAGCCGCGCCAGGCGCAAGTATGGGCGAGACCAGACGGGTGCAAGCGAGTCGACCCAATTGCCGGTCGCGTCCGCGACCGAACCGGCAGCCGGGCTCATTTTGCCAACGGATTACCGTTGAGCGAATCGAGCGTACCGTGGCCGGTCTTGGTGTTGGCGCTGGTATCCACCGTCGGCGTGCTAATCGCGTCGCTCAGCGACGGCGCACGCGGCTTCGCGGCCGGCGCTTCGGCACAAGCCGCGGTGCGGAATTTCAGCGTGCGTTCATGATTGGTTTTTGCCATCGTGATCGCTTGCTCGGGAATCCCACACCAGCTCTTGTTTTCTTCGAGGAATTTCACGACGGTTGCTTCGGCCGCATAAAATCGCGTCACCAAGGTGCAAATTTCCTTTCGGTCGGCCTTGTGCATGACGGCGTTGCGGACGGACGACGCTTTTTGCTGAGCCTCATCCCTGAGTTGCGGGAACTTGGCGCATTGGGTCGGCGTTTGCGCCAAGGCTGAAGAACACAGCGTGGCGGCAATGGCGAGGCCGGCTAACGCTTCGGCTGCGATCCTCCTCACGCCGATCTCCTTTCGCGATTCACGCGGTGCCATGGTTTAAGCTCCTGGTCACTAAAAACGCGTTGATTTCGGCGGCCTTGCGGCAGACTTGCGGTCGAAGATGCGGCCAGGTTGAAGCGCTTGGGTAAGGTGATACACAAGCCTCTTGCATCCGCAACACTGTTTTTGTTCACTTTTCCATGTCGAAATACGATTTCCGGAGCCCACGGCTGTTTATTGACGCGCCATTGGCGGCCGGCGCTCATGTCGCACTCGAACCGGCTCAGGCCCACTACGTTGGCAATGTCCTGCGGCTGACTACCGGGGCGCGTGTCCTCGTTTTCAACGGTCGCGACGGTGAATGGAGTTCGGTACTGACCCTTCTTCGGCGTGGCGCGACCCTGGCCGTAGACGCCAAAACCCGGGCCCAGACCGGAACCGCCGACCTCCACTACCTGTTCGCTCCGCTCAAGGCCGCCCGCCTCGATTACATGACGCAGAAAGCGGTCGAGATGGGAGCGTCGCGGCTACTGCCAGTACTAACGCGCCATGGTCAGGTCACGCGCGTGAACGTGGCACGCATGCGTGCAAACGCGATCGAGGCCGCAGAGCAGTGCGGTATTCTCACGGTGCCCGACATCGGCCAGCCGCTGGCGCTGGCGCAACTCATTGCCGGATGGGATTCCCGCCGCCAAATGGTTTTCTGCGATGAAGATGCCGAGGTCGCCGGTCCGATTATCGCGCTCGGCGGTCTGGTACATGGGCCGCTTGCAGTCCTGATCGGTCCGGAAGGCGGCTTTGCCGACGACGAGCGCGCGGCCTTACTTAAGCTTCCGAACGTGGTTCGGCTTTCGTTGGGTCCGCGCATCTTGCGGGCGGACACTGCCGCAGTGGCGGCGCTTGCGCTCGTTCAAGCGGTGCTGGGGGACTGGGCTTAGGCCTAGTGTCATCAGTGGATCATGCCCGGTCGATCAATGCACACAAAGGCGATATACTCACCATATCGGCGATGGACGCTGGTCACGTGCGACAGCCGGTCCCAGCGGGCGCACCACTCGGCTGCCATTGTCCGAAAAACACCGTGATCCACGGCGGGCGTATAGGCGATGATGCCCCCGGTATCGTTGCCGGTGAGGCCGGGTCCGGGCCCGACAAACACGGCGCCCGCCGAGGCACCCTGCGCCAGACCCGGCAGCAAGGCTGCCGCAGTGAGGCAAGCCAAAAATCCTCGACGCATCGCCGGTCTCCATTCCGAAACTTAGCCAGAGGCTTGGCTGGGAGCTTAGGAGTTCGCCGGGTGAATGAAAAGCCGGCGTTTGTACGATGTGCGGCTCTTCACGCTCTCGCCCGGGACGTTACTGGGTCGAATAGGCACTGGCGACCATGCCGACCGGGCGTTTGTCAGCCGCGCCCAGCAGCATCACGCGGCCGAAACTGGTGTTGCGGCCGATCCGCACCACGCGAGCATCGGCGACGACGTCAAAGGTCGCCGGCCGCAGGAAATGGGTGGTCTGGTCGATCGTGTTCATTGGTCGATAGCCGTTCCAGGCTGCTGAACAGGCGATGACCATCGCGCTGTCGGCGAGCGCCATCAGCGCTTGGCCGCAAACCGCGCGGCCGTCGGAACAGATTTTCTTCGAGAACGGCAGCCGGACGATGGCGCCCGGCTGCCAATCCGGCAGTGCGCCGGGAGGCCGTATCGGCTCAACGCTTTCTATCAACAGCGCCAAATCGAGCACCCAAGGCGCGAAAATCTTGGTCATCAAGCGTCCGGCGGCCTGGAGGCCGAAGGACGGCTCTGACGTTACAAGTTGATGTACCTCGCCCATGTCCAATCCCCTGAGGGTTTTGCGCCCTCTTGAACAAACGATTTGAGGTCTGCATCTCCCAGAACGCCGGCGCGCCGTTGGCCGTGAGCACGCCGCGACGCTTCCAGCTGCGGTTCGGTACCAGCACGCGACACCGGCAGAACGCAGCCGAAAAAAGCGCCGATCGCGGTTGAGCACGCCACGCCCGCATTTTTCGACGAATCATCGGATGCAACAGCCTACGAGCGCTACCATGAATGCCGATAGTTTGGTCGGCGGTGCGGCCGGAAAAAATCTGTGATCAATGATCGGCGCTCGGCAAAATCCTGTGGACTGGAGAATCGTCGCGCTTCGGACGTGATTCACCTTCCGTTTGGCAGTCAGCCGCTCGAATGGCTTCGGTTTCGCGCCCTTGACCGTGAAACGTCGGTGCGGCACGTTTGTCCGTCAAGGCGCAAAAGGGGTTGCCGGGGCTGTCGCATGAAAACCTGTATCGCGCTCGTCCTGCTGGCGTTGGTTTTAACCGCAGCAACTGCCGTATCGTTTTCCGAGGCGAGAGCCGCAAACGTGTTGGAAAAGAATTTCTGGCTGTCGGGTCCCCGCTACGACCGTGATGTCCCCGCCTGCGACTACCCGTGGGCGCTCGGCCGAATTGCCGGAGACTTTGAAGTCAAAGAAGCGCGATTTTGGAATTCCGAGCTGAAGATCGTGGGCTTTGAGAACATCCGTCAAACCGCGTTGATGCCGTGGGCGGCACAATCCATTCCCCGCCGCTTCTGCGCGGGCACAGCCCTGATCAACGACGGCGCGCGCCGTTCGATCTACTATTCGATTGCCGAAGACACCGGCGCGGCTGGTATGGATTGGAACGTCGAGTTTTGTGTCGTCGGGCTGGATCGCAACTCGGCTTACGGTCCCCGCTGTCGCTCAGCTAAGCCTTGAACGCGCTTCGCGCAGCGACTACCGCACGCCGCGCCACGGATCGTATTGCTTGTCGGGTAGATTCTTCAGCGCCGCATTATAGGCCTTGTCATTTGCCTTTGGCGCAACGCTCTTGCCTTTGTCTTCCATATCTCGCGATGCGCTTTGACCGAGCCGGCTGGCGGCATTGATCTGGCTTTGTTGGGAAGACACCTGCGCTTGTGCCGCCACCGCCGTGAGCGCCAGGGCGAGTGCCGCAGCCAAGTGGACAGTCAAACGTCTCATTATGCACCCCTCGCTCGGAAAGCCCGAGAAACAAAGCCAGCAGGCGACGACCGGGCCTTCCCCAATGTAGCCGAGGTCAGTAGGCCAAGGAAATTTGGCAATGTTAGGTGCGGTGCGTATTTGGTGTGAATGTTGTTCTTGATCCGTTCTGACATTTTAACGTAAGACACGGACCATCCGTCTCGATTGCTGGTGGGGGGGGGAATATGAGCGGACTCTTTCGTTGCATCATTTGGCTGGCGGCGTTGTTTGCCTTTCCCCTGGTGCCGGGGCAGGCGCAAGATGCGCGGCAGAATTCACCCGGCCAATTCGATTTTTACGTGCTGTCGCTGTCCTGGTCGCCGTCGTTTTGTGCGGCGGCGGGCGAGCGCGATGGCAAGAGGCGGCCCACGCTGCAGTGCGGGGCTCGGCCGTATTCGTTCGTCGTTCATGGTCTTTGGCCGCAATACGATCACGGCTTTCCGCAGCGCTGCCAGGTGCCGGCTCCGCGGCTGGACCATCGTATTGTTTCGTCCATGCTCGACCTGATGCCGGCACCGCATCTCATCTTCAACGAATGGGATAAGCACGGCACCTGTTCCGGCTTGGCTCCGCGCGCGTATTTTGACCTCGTGCGTCAGGCGCGTTCGGTCGTCAAAATCCCGGCCCAGTATGTCGACTTGCAAGAGCCGCTCAGCGTGACGCCGTCTGGCGTGGAAGACGCCTTCGTCAAAGCTAATCCCGAATTGACGCCCGCCGGCATGGCGATCGAGTGCGACAAAAAGCGGTTGACCGAGGTCAGAATTTGTTTGTCCAAAGAGCTTAAGTTCCGCGACTGCGGCCAAGTTGCGCGCCGAAGTTGCCGCCGTGACCGACTGGTCATGCCCCCGACGCGCGGGAGTTGACGCGCTGAATTATCGCCACGCGTTTCATGCCGGTAATTTTGCCGACGTACACAAGCACAGTGTGCTGGTGCGTATTGTGCTGCATCTGCGCCTAAAACCCGCCCCGTTCCGCATCATCGACACGCATGCCGGTGCTGGCGGTTACGATCTTTTCGCGCCCGAGCCGATCCGCAGCCCCGAGTGGCGCGCCGGTATCGGGCGTCTGTGGGAGGCGTCGGCCGAGGAGTTTCCGCCGGCGTTAGCGCCTTATCTTGACGTGGTGAAAGCGTTTAATCCGGATGGCGCGTTACGCTTCTATCCGGGATCCCCGCTGATCGCGGCGGCCCTACTGCGGCCGGGCGACCGCAGTATCGCGTGCGAGATCGAGCCGGGTGCCATGGAGTGGCTCGCGAAGGCTCTGCGCAACCGCGTCAATACCAAGGCCGTGGCAATCGACGGCTGGACAGCGCTCGGTGCGTACATACCGCCCAAAGAGCGCCGCGGACTCATCCTCATCGATCCGCCGTTTGAGGATGCAAACGAGTTCAGCCGTCTGCCGGAAGCCCTCTCGGCGGCATACCGCAAATGGCCGACCGGCATTTACATGCTTTGGTATCCGATCAAGGAACGTGCCGCGCCCGACGCACTCGCCCGGCGGCTGCGCCGGTGCGCGATTTCGAACGTCCTGCGGTCCGAACTTTTGCTTTGCCCGCCGCGTGCCGAAGGCGGCCTGATCGGTTCGGGTCTCGTCCTTATCAATCCGCCTCATACCCTCGAGCAGGACTTGGGGACGTTTATGCCCGCGCTCGCCAAATTGCTGTCGCCGCGAGCCACGGTAAGGACCGATTGGTTGGTCCGGCCGGGACGGTCCGGCGGCCAAAGGGCGGTCGAATGCTAGTGCTGCCCACTTTTCCACAGGCATAAAATGTGGCTAACTGAAGCGTTGCTGGCGCAGACGTTCCGCCTCCTGTGGGGGCCGGCGGAGTGACTTCAGGCCGTTCGAGGCCGAAAGACCTTGCCTGTGTGGATGTCCGGCCAAGCCGTCGCGCCGTGGGGGCCGGCGGCGAAGCAACCACGGGGAAGGGAGTTACTCGATGGCAATGGCCGGTACGGTCAAGTTTTTTAATGGTGAGCGCGGCTATGGATTTATCAAACCCGACGATGGCGGACGCGATGTGTTTGTGCACATCACCGCCGTTGAGCGCGCTGGGCTGAAGTCGCTGATCGAGGGGCAGCGCATCAGCTTTGATGTCGAACCCGACAAGAAGGGCAAAGGTCCAAAGGCGGTCAATCTCGTCATCACCGGGTAGGCTGCCCAGTCCGGAAACGTCACAATCCGGATTGCGAACGATCACACTTGAGCGACGGTGGCGAAGAGCGGCGCTGTGCATGGCGTAGCGACGACGCGGGAGTTTTTTGTCGACCCGGCAAGATAGGTTGCCCCAAGCAAAGGTCTCGTCATGATGATTCTACGTTCCGCAGCGCCTTCCCCGTTCGCCCGCAAGGTCCGGATCGCACTCGCCGTGCTGGGTCTGAACGACGTCAGGATCGAACCGGCGGACACGATGGATTCGCGCGACACGCTGCGGCAGCAGAATGTGCTCGGCAAAATTCCGGTCCTGATCGGTGAGGACGGCGTGGCCTATTACGATTCACGCGTGATCCTCGAATATCTCGATCACCTTGCCGGCGGCGGCAAAATCATCCCGCGCGAGGCCGCACGGCGTTTCGCTGCGCTACGCCTGCAAGCGTTATGCGACGGCATCCTCGATGCATCGATCCTGGCGATCTACGAGGCTCGCTGGCGTGCGCCGGACAAGTACGAGCCTAAATGGCTCGAACATCAGGCCGGCAAGGTGCAGCGCGCTCTGGCCGAGCTGGAAAAATCGCCGCCGATGCTCGAGCCGTTGCCGGCTCTTCCCAATGTCGGCCACATCGCGCTCGCTTGCGCGCTCGGCTATCGGGACTTCCGCTTTGGTAGAGACTGGCGGGCCGATTGCCCGCGGCTGGTTGCCTGGCTCGATGATTTCGCGGCCCGGGTGCCCGCATATGCGGCGACCGCGGCCGCCTAGCGGCGCCGACCTTCGGCGCCCGCCAACTCCGTCGTCATAGCCAACGAAAAAGCCCCGAGCGGTCTCGGGGCTTTTTGCAACGTTACGTTTTGCGTCACTCAATCAAGTCTTAGAACCGATAATTGACGCCGCCGCGGATCAAGTTGGTACTGAACGACACGTTGTCGGTCGGCGCGCCGCAGCTGGCGCCGCAATTGAAACGGCCAAGGTCGACAAAGAGATATTCCGCTTTCGCGGTCCAGTTGCCGGCGATGGCGAATTCGAGGCCGGCGCCAAGCGTCCAGCCGGCATTGGTCGCGCTGCCGCCGGCGAGACCGGGAGCCGACGCGTTGAAAGTGCCGAACGCGCCGCCGCCGGTGATGTAGGGCATGAAGCGATCAGCCGCATAACCGATGCGTCCACGCACCGTCGAAAGCCAGGTGTTGCTGGTGGCCGAGCCGCCGGCCGATCCCTGAATACCGCTCCAGTCGACATCACCTTCGATGCCAAACACCGCGCGCGAAACTTGATAATTGTAGCCGATGGTGCCGCCGACCAACCCGCCGCTGAGGTTGAAGCCGCCCGCGGTATCCCAGTTCGATCGGCCGAGGCCGCCGCCGCCGTTGATGCCGATGTACAATCCGCTCCAATTGTAGGGAGGCGGCATATACGCAGGCGCCTTGTAGTAATTCGGACCCGGCGGCAGATCCGCTGCCGTCGCTGCGCCAATCAACGCGAACACGCCAACGCTTGCAAGCAACGCACGCTTCATCTGAGAGACCTCCAATGCAGTCGGTCCCCCGGATACTATGCACGATCGAATTTCGGTCTAGTGCAGCAAGGCCACAGGACGTTTCTCTATGTTGGCGACAATGCGGCGAGAAACGACTGCGCGTCGTCACGATTATAGCTAATTATGTTTTAAAGCCGGCGGAACAATGGGCCGAGCGATTCGCGCTCGCAATTGAGAGTCGTCCCATTCGAGCGGGCGATGCGCTTTCACCGGTTTGCAGAGATCGGAACGATTCGGACTTTCCGGCGAAGAGCGGGAGATTAGAAGCGATAATTCACACCGAAGCGAAGCAGATTCGCGGTCAGTCCATTATTGACGCCGGATACCGAAAAATTGCTGCCCGCGAAATCGAGATAGAGCCATTCCGCTTTCGCCGACCAGCGCCGGGTGAAGCCGACTTCCACGCCGGCTCCCGCCGTCCAGCCGATATTCGCGTGTGTCTCGCTCAGCCCGGACGCGTCGGCTCGCAGATCGCCGAAGGCGAGGCCGGCGGTGCCGTAGACGAGAACATTGCCGAACGTGACGCCGCCGCGGCCGCGCGCCGTCGAGAACCAGGGGCTGGAAAATTCGAGAGGCGCAACCGTGGCGCTGGCGCTGGAAAGGTTAAGGTCGGCCTCGCCGCCGAAGACGAAATTGCCGCGTTGCCAATTGTAACCGCCTTCAATGCCTCCCTCGAGACCTGAAGGCTGCGTCGGGCTGTTGCTGACCCAGCCCCATTGGTAGCCCGCGGTAGCGCCCATATAAGGGCCGATCCAGCTGTAGGGACCGAGCGGCGACGGCGCATAATAATCGGCGGCGGTTGCCGCGCCGGTCATTGCTAGCAGCACCGCCGCGCACAGAACTGATCTCATGACGGCTTCCCAACGCAACGTGTCGAACGTTATGCAGCAGCAGCGAAACGAATGGCGTCGTCGCAGGACAAAGTTGCCCATTGATTGAAAGATTTATCGCGATGTTTAAGTTAAGCCTTGATGAAACGCTAACCATCGAGAATTTGTTAGCCTTAAGAAAGTCTGTCGAGGCCGAACCCCTGCAGATTTCGGCAATCGCCGCTGCCCGCTCGCCGCGCGGCGTGTGAGGGCATCCGGGCAGGCAAACCAGCATGAGCGCCCCGAAGAAAGACATCGAGCCCGAGGTCGAGATCGTCGAGGACGATGAAGAAGCAACGCTTCCGTCGGCCGATGAGGTCGAACTGCAAAGCCCTGCGGATCGCGGCGAAGATTCGCTTGCCGCAGGACGCGATGCCATCCTGCGAGCGGTCGAACACGCCCCGGCGCAGCCCGGCGTCTATCGTATGATCGATGGGCGCGGCGACGTGCTGTATGTCGGCAAGGCAAAAAACGTACGCAATCGCATTCGCGCCTACGCGCGGCCGACCGGGCTCGATACCCGCATCGAGCGCATGATCGCGGCCACGCGAGCGCTCGAATTCGTCGTTACGCGCACCGAAACCGAGGCGCTGCTGCTCGAGGCCAATCTGATCAAGCGCTTGCGGCCGCGGTTCAATGTGCTCCTGCGCGACGACAAATCGTTTCCGTACATTTTGATCACGTCGGATCACTGGGCGCCGCAAATTCTCAAGCATCGGGGCGCTCGTACGCGTGCCGGCCACTATTACGGGCCGTTTGCCTCGGTATGGGCCGTCAACCGCACGATCAACGCGCTCCAGCGCGCTTTCTTGCTCCGTTCGTGCAGCGATCCGTTTTTTGAAAGCCGGACGCGGCCCTGTCTGCTTTATCAAATCAAGCGCTGCTCCGCGCCGTGCACCGAGGAGATTGAATTCAACGAATATGCCGCGTTGGTGCGCGAAACGAACGAATTTCTTTCCGGTCGCAGCAAGGCCGTCAAGGACGAGTTGGCTCGGGAGATGGAAGCGGCGTCGTCCGGTCTCGACTTCGAGCGCGCCGCCATTTACCGCGACCGTTTGGCGGCTTTGTCGGCCATTCAGGCGCATCAAGGCGTTAATCCGCGCGGGGTCGAAGAGGCCGACGTTTTCGCGCTACATCAGCAAGGCGGTTTTGCTTGCGTCGAGGTCTTCTTCTTTCGCACCGGCCAGAACTGGGGTAACCGCGCCTACTTCCCCAAAGCCGATCGGTCGATTTCGGCGGGCGAAATTCTCGGCGCTTTCCTCGCCCAGTTCTATGACGACAAGCCGTGCCCACGCCAGATTCTGATTTCGCACGACATCGATGACCGCGAGTTGCTCGCCGAAGCGCTAGGCAGCAAGAGCGGGCATAAAATCGAAGTCATGGTGCCGCGTCGCGGCGAGAAGAAAGATCTGATCGAGCACGCGTTGGCCAACGCCCGTGAGGCGCTGGGCCGCAAGCTGGCCGAGACTTCGTCGCAGCAAAGATTGTTGCGGCTGCTCGCCGAAACGTTCGGCCTGGTGCGGCCGCCACAGCGGATCGAGGTCTACGACAACAGTCACATTCAGGGATCGAACGCGGTTGGCGCAATGATCGTGGCGGGGCCGGAGGGCTTCCGCAAGCGCGATTACCGCAAATTCAATATTCGTTCGGCCGGTCTTACCCCCGGCGATGATTTTGCCATGATGCGCGAAGTTCTCGGCCGTCGCTTTAAGCGCTTGCTCGCGGAAGCGCCGCGCGTATCGGCCGTAGCCGATCTTGCCGCTTCGGCAGGCCCGGCCGCGCATGAGGCTCCGCTGCCACAAGAGGAAATCGACCTGCTACAATCGGAGCCGGCGGGTAACGAGTCTGAGTCGCCGTGGCCCGACCTGGTACTGATCGACGGCGGCCAGGGGCAGCTTACGGCGGCCCGAGAGGTGCTGGCCGAACTTGGAGTTGACGTTCCGCTGGTCGCGATCGCCAAAGGACCCGACCGCGACGCCGGACGCGAGACCTTCTTTATCCCCGGCCGCGATTCGTTCAAGCTGGCGCCGCGCGACCCGGTGCTCTATTTTGTCGAGCGATTGCGCGATGAGGCGCATCGTTTCGCGGTCGGGTCGCACCGGGCTCGCCGCATGCGCGATTTGCGTGAGGCCGGCTTGCAAGAGATCGCGGGCATCGGGCCGACCCGAAAACGCGCATTGCTGCACCACTTTGGCACGCTCAAGGCAATCGAGCGCGCCTCCGTCAACGACTTGATGCAGGTCGATGGTATCAACGCAGAGACCGCTCGGCGTATATACGAGTTCTTCCACGAGGTAACGGCGTGAGCGCGCATCGAAGCGATTGGCTATCGGAAGCGATTGGCGCCGATCAGGACCGGCGGACGTCTGCGGCAAGGGCCTGTCGGCCTCCGGGCGCCGGCGTTATGGTGCGACCATGAATTCGCCGACCGCATCGGGCCGGCTGCGTGCGCGTCCGCTCGCGCTGCCCAACATTCTGACCTACGGCCGTATCGTCGCCGTGCCGATCGTGGTCGGCTGCATGTTTTGGCAAAACATTCTGAATGGCGGGCTGTGGCTCCGGTGGGTCGCGCTGGCGTTCTTCGTCGCCGCAGCCGTTAGCGATTTTCTCGACGGTTTTCTCGCCCGCATGTGGGATCAGCAATCGTCGCTCGGCCGCATGCTCGATCCGATCGCCGACAAGCTTCTGGTGTCCTCTTGCCTGTTGATGCTTGCCGCCGAGGAAATCATCCACGGCTGGTCGCTGTTTGCGGCCGTGGTCATTCTCTGCCGTGAAATTCTGGTGTCCGGGTTGCGCGAATATTTGGCCGAACTGCGGGTGAGCGTGCCGGTGACGCGGCTCGCCAAATGGAAGACCAGTTTACAACTCGTCACCGTCGGCTTTCTCATCACCGGCAGGGCAGGCAACGCAATCGTGCCTGGATTGACCGATGTCGGAATCGCGCTGTTGTGGCTTTCGGCCTTGCTGACGCTCTATACGGGATGGGATTACCTGCGAGCGGGCTTGCATCACTTGAGCCGGGAGGATGCATGAGGGTCCTGTATTTTGCCTGGGTGAGGGAACGGGTCGGCAAAGCGGAAGAGTCGATCGAGCCGCCTGCCGGTGTGGTCACGGTCGGTGACCTGATGTCGTGGCTGGCCGCTCGCGACGAACAATCCGCATACGCGTTCGAGAATGCCAACGTTATCCGTGCTGCCATCGACCACCGCCATGTACGGCCTGATGCGCCGATCAAAGGTGCAAGTGAGATCGCGTTCTTTCCGCCCATGACCGGGGGCTAGGTGGCAGATCGATGACCGTTACGATCCGCCTGCAACGCGAAACAATCGACGCCGCCTCGGTAGCGGCGACGATGATCCGCGGCGACGATGGCATCGGCGCGGTGGTGACTTTCACCGGGATTTGCCGCAGCGATGAAAATGGACAACCAATTGCGGCATTGACGCTTGAACACTATCCGGGAATGGTCGAAGCCGAGATCGCCCGCCACGTGGAAGAAGCATGCCAGCGCTGGCCGATATTGAACGTGACGATCATTCACCGGTACGGACGGATAATGCCGGGTGAAGTGATCGTACTGGTGGCGACGGCGTCGAGCCATCGGGAGGCGGCGTTTGCCGCGGCGAGCTTTCTCATGGATTACCTGAAGACGCGCGCGCCGTTCTGGAAGCAGGTCGAGAGCGCGGAAGGAACCGCTTGGGTCGACGCCAAGGCGACCGATGACGCAGCCGCCGAACGCTGGTCGGCGTCACGGCCACGGCAACGCGCCAAATGACGGCGAGGCGCAAATCGACCATGGCTAAATTCGCGAAACCCGCCTGGTGGTGAAAATGGCGCTAAAGACCGAATCGGCGGGCACCGCGCCTGTACAAGCCGCTTCGCGGCTAAAGGGCCCGCGTGTCTTTCTCGACATGGACCAGCAGGAGCTCGACGGCGCCTATACCCAGATTACCTTTGCACCCAATCAGCCGCAAATTCTCGCGCGCTATGCATCGAACAGCGCCGCCATGCGTGCGCGCCTGGGCGAGCCGCGGCGGCTCGCCTACGGCTCTGCCGCGATGGAGCAACTCGATCTTTACGCTGCGCCACGTGCCGATGCGCCGATCTGCGTGTTCCTGCATGGCGGTGCGTGGCGAGCCGGCGAAGCCAAGACGCACGCCTTTGCCGCCGAAATGTTTGTCGGCGCCGGCGTGCATTTTGCGGCGCTCGATTTCGACAACGTGGTGACGACCGGCGGCGATCTTGCCCCGGTGGCCCACCAGGTGCGCAGCGCAGTTGCCTGGGTCTACGCGAATGCGGCGAGCTTCGGCGCCGATCCCCGCAAGGTTTATGTCTGTGGCCATTCCTCCGGCGCGCATCTCGCCGGCGTGGTGCTGACCACCGACTGGGTGCGCGCATTCGGACTGCCGGCGAATGTCGTCAGGGGCGGCATGCTGAATTCGGGGATGTACGATCTTCAGCCGGTCCGCCTTTCGGCGCGCTCAAGCTACGTCAACTTCACCGACAACGTGGTCGAGGCGCTCAGTCCGATACGCCATGTCGACCGGCTGAACTGCCCTGTTCTGGTCTCGCACGGGACGCTGGAGAGCCCAGAGTTCATCCGCCAAGCGCGCGATTTCGTAGCCGCGGCAAAAGCGGCGGGGAAACCGGTCGAACTCCTCGCCGCGGAAGGCTACAACCACTTCGAGATACTGGAAACCCTCGCCAATCCCTACGGCTTCCTGGGCCGTGCCGCGCTCAAGATGATGCAGCCGAAGGGCTAACCGATCGTCGCAAATCCTATTCAGCCGCCATCGGTGTCGCGCCCTTAAGACTTGGATTGAGCTCGCAGGCTTCTTCCCAGCTCACCACGTTGAGCGATTTCACGAACTTGCCGACGCCGTCGACTTCCGCGCAGAACAGGCCGAGTTCGATGATTTCCTCGTCACTGAAATGCTTGGCCAGATCGGCGTAAACCTCATCCCTGTCGATGGCGCGTTCGCCCTGTTTGAACAAATCGGCATAGTGCAGGGCGGCTTTCTCGCGCGGGGTGAAATGCTTGCTGCCGGCATAGTCGAACAAGTCGCCAATCATGACTTCCGTCAAACCCTCGGCCTTGGCCACATTGGAGCGAACCGTCGAACAATAACCGCACTGATGCGCGACCGAGATTTTGATGCGGCACATTTCCTTGAGCTTGTGCGGTAGCACGCCTTGATACAGGAGCTTGTTCCAATACTCGACCCAAGCGGTGCCGAGTTTGCCGCGCGTCATGAGACTTACCACGCGCGGATCTGGCGCGCCGGTGCGTTTTGCCGACTCGATCAGCTCGCGCACATGCGGCGTCTTTTCGCTTTCTTCGATGTAGCGCAATCGCGGCATCGTTCACTCCATTGTGTTTTTGAGATTAGCCGGCGAGCTGGCGCAGCCAAACTTTGTTGTCGTGGAAAGCTGCGCCGCCGAACGGCACGATCGGGTCGGCGCCGGTCAGCGTATTGATGCCGCGTCCATCCGGATAGGCAGAGTTGGGCCACAGCGACTCCGCGATCAACACGCCTCGCCGCACGCCGTCAAACAGCCGCGCATACAGGCGGACGGCGCCGCGGCGATTGCCAAGCTCGACTTCGTCTCCCTCCGCGACATTGAGCGCGGCGGCGTCCGCGGGATGGATCATGACGGTGGGACGCCGCTCATGAGCCAGCGAGGTCGGCGTTTCCGTGAACGTGGAATTGAGGAAGCCGCGCGATGGCGAGGTGGCAAGCCGGAACGGATGCTCGGTATCCGCTTCTTCGATCACCTCCCAATGGTCGGGTAACGAAGGAATTGAAGGCGCGTCATAAGTTCGGCGCCAGCGCCGGAACGGCACCGCTGGCCAATCCGGCTTGAGCCGGAATTTGCCGTCCGGATAGGCAAAGCCGTCCAGGTAGTGCGCCGCGGCGAAATCCGGTTGGCAATCGATCCAGCGTTTGGCCTCCAGTTCCGCCAGAGTCCCCCAGCCGGATTTTTGCAAGGTTGCGTCAATCAATTCGCGCGGTGTCATGCCGAAGCCCGGATGTTGCGCGCCAAGACGCTTGGCTAGTCCGCAGATCACCTCATGGTTCGAACGGCACTCAGCGGGCGGATCGATCAGCTTCGGTCCGAGCAGAATGTATTGACTGCCGCCGGCGGTGTAGAAATCGTCGTGCTCGACAAACATGGTCGCCGGCAAGATGATATCCGCCATCTTGGCGGTGTCGGTCATGAATTGCTCGTGCACGCACACGAATAGGTCATCACGAGCAAAGCCGCGCTTGACTTTCTCCTGATCGGGCGCGACCGAAACCGGGTTGGTGTTCTGGATGAGCATGGCGGTGACCGGTGGTCCGCCGCAAAGTGCATCCTCGTCGCCGGTCAGGACGGCGCCGATGCGCGATTGGTCGAGCATGCGGATCGAAGAATCGCGCAGGTCGGTGCCTTCGATCAGGCTGGTATTGAGGTGAAAGATGGCGCCGTTGTTATGAAAAGCGCCGCCGCCTTCGTAGCGCCAGGCGCCGATGACTGCGGCGATGCAGCTTGCTGCGTGCATGTTCGGCGCGCCGTTGCGGGAGCGTGAAAACCCATAGCCAAGACGGAAATAGGCGCGCTTGTTCTCGCCGACCAGCCGGGCGAATGCTTCAATCGTTTCGACGGGACAGCCGGTGATCCGCGACGCCCACGCCGGATCGCGGTTTTGTACGTGGGCGGCAAGTTCGCGCGGCGCGTCGGTATAACGCTCGAGATAATCCCAGTCGGCTTTATCGTCGCGGAACAGACAATGCATCACCGCGCAGGCGAGAGCGCCATCGGTGCCGGGGCGGATCAGGACCGGCAGGTCCGCCTGCCGCATGGTGGCATTCAGGTAAACGTCAACGACGACAATCTTTGCGCCGCGCCCTTTCCGCGCGCGAGTCGCATGCGTCATCACGTTGACCTGGGTGTTCACCGCATTGGTGCCCCAGATCACCACCAGGTCGGATTTGGCCATCTCGCGCGGATCGGGGCCGGCGAGTTTGCCGGTGCCGGCGATGAAGCCGCTCCAGGCCGGGTTGACGCAGATGGTCGAGAAAAAGCCCGAGTATTTCTTGGCGTGGCGCAGACGGTGGATGCCGTCGCGCATCACGTAGCCCATCGTGCCGGCGTAGAGGTAAGGCCAGACGGCTTCGGAGCCGTGCGCTTGTTCGGCACGCACGAATTTCTCGGCGACGAGATCGAGCGCGTCGTCCCAGGAGACCGGCGCGAATTGGCCGCTGTTTTTGGCGCCGATGCGACGTAGTGGCCGGGTCAGCCGGTCGGGATGATGGACGCGTTCGGCGTAGCGGGCAACTTTGGCGCAGATGACGCCCGCCGTATAATCGTTGTCGCCGGCGCCGCGCACGCGGCCGATTGTGTTGTCGGCAAAAACCTCGATTTCAAGCGCGCACGTCGACGGACAATCGTGCGGACAGGCGGAGGCAACGACGTGCGGGTGCGGGCGTATGGCTTGGTTCATTGCGATCGCATCCTACCGTGTTCCAGGCGCCGGCGAAAACTTCGCCGCCGCGGGGAGGGGGCTTGGGCGCGATCGCCCGGCAGAACGCTATGCCGCCGCGGCTTTGCCGTTCGGTTGCACCTCGGCGGTGTAGTCGCTCATCAACTGCTGGGTGATGCCGCCAGGCGTGAAGCTCCAGTCGGCGATTTGCGAAACGGCGGTCACTTCCGCGGCGGTGCCGGTGATGAAGCACTCGGAAAAGCTTGCGAGTTCTTCCGGCATAATGCGGCGCTCAATCACCTCGATATTGCGCCGCTTGGCCAGTGCGACCGCAGTTGCGCGCGTGATGCCTGACAGAAAGCAATCTGCAATCGGGGTGTGGATCTGCCCGTCCTTGATGAAAAAGATGTTGGCGCCGGTGCATTCGGCGACGCGGCCTTGCCAGTCGAGCATCATGGCATCGGCGAAACCTCTGCGCTCGGCGCGATGCTTTGAGATCGTGCAGATCGCGTAGAGCCCGGCGGCTTTGGCCAGCGCCGGTGCGGTTTTCGGATCGGGCCGGCGGTAATCGGCAAGATCGAGCCGGATGCCTTTCAGGCGTTGGGCGGGATCGAAATAGCTCGGCCATTCCCACGTCGCGATGGCGAGATGGATTTTATTGTTTTGTGCCGAAACGCCGAGCTGCTCGGAACCGCGCCAGGCGATCGGCCTGACATAGGCGTCTTTCTGATTGTTCTTCTCCAGAACAAGCCGCTTGGCGGCGTCGATCTCGCCCACGCTGTAGGGAATTTCGAAGTCCATCAGCTGTGCGGAACGCTTAAGGCGCTCGGAGTGCTCGGTGCCCTTGAAAACTTCGCCGCCGTAAGCGCGCTCGCCTTCGAACACCGCGCTCGCGTAATGCAGGCCGTGGGTCAGCACGCTGATTTTGCAGTCGGCGGTGGCAACGAGCTTGCCGTCGAACCAGACTAGATCGGGACGCTGGTCGAAGGGCACTGCCATGGCGTTGCCTCCTGGGCATGGGTGGCCCATTGCCTACCGTTTTTGCCGCGCGTCTTGGGCCTTGTGCGCTCGGCCGCGGGCTTTTGCGTCGGGATAAGACTCCCGGTATGGTCGCTACCGCCCTATGGAAGCGCCTTTTTAGCGCCCGCCAATCTCGCGCATTGAGCGGGAGATTGCCGTGGGATTGCGCTTTTGGGGGTAACAACCAAACCAAAATATGTCAATATAGCTGACATAATGGCTGATATCAGTCTGACGACATCCGGCAAGCGCCGTGCAACCATCGACGACGATGCGGTCGCCGACGGCCGTGAGCCGTACTGGGATTTGATCGAGCTTTTATTCTTTGCCTATCGCGACTTCGTCGGCGACCCCGACCAGGTGCTCGACCGCCTCGGATTCGGCCGGGCCCATCATCGTGTGCTGCACTTCATCAACCGCAATCCAGGCATGAAGGTTGCCGAATTGCTGGACGTCCTCAAAATCACCAAACAATCGCTCGGGCGCGTGCTGAAGCAGCTGATCGACGAAGGTTACGTTGTGCAGAAGGAAGGCGCCGACGACCGTCGTCAACGGCTTCTCTATGTCAGCCCTGCGGGTGAAGCGCTGGCGATGAAGCTTGTCGGCCTGCAAACCGCGCGTATCGGACGGGTGCTCGACGAAATTGGGCCGGCCGGCCGCGACGTGGCGCGCCGGTTTCTTGCCGGCATGATTGGCGCAGGCGATCGCGAACGGGTCCTGCGCATGATCGCGCGCGCCGATCAGATGCGATCGAACGGCCGAGATTAGCTCCGATGACCGCGCTTGCCGCGAACCCGGCCGACGACGCGCCTCATCTGCTCGTCGTCGACGATGATCGCCGCATTCGCGCGCTGTTGTCACGCTTTCTGGTTGGGGAGGGCTATCGCGTCACCACTGCCGAAACCGCCCGCGAGGCGCGAGCAAAACTTGATGGCCTCAACTTCGACCTTTTGATCCTCGACGTGATGATGCCGGGTGAGAATGGCTTTGACCTTGCCCGCGCTATTCGCGCCGGCTCAGCGGTGCCGATCCTGATGCTGACGGCAAGGGACGAGAAAGAGAGCCGTATTGAGGGGCTCGAAATCGGGGCGGACGATTATCTGGCCAAACCGTTCGAGCCGCGCGAACTTTCGCTCCGCGTTGCCAGTATCCTGCGTCGCGCGCGGCCGCCGAGCGCTCAGCCGGCGGAGTCCGTCCGTTTCGGCGAGTTCGTCTTTCATCTGACGCGCGGGGAATTGCGCCGCGGCGAAGAGACGATCCGGCTCACCGACCGCGAGCGCGACATGCTGCGTGTGCTCACCGCCAACGCCGGCGAAACCGTGCCGCGGCAGGCGCTTGCCGGCAACGGGGACAACGTGAGCGAACGCACCGTGGACGTGCAGGTCAACCGGCTGCGCCGCAAGATCGAGCGCGATCCGGCCAATCCGCTGATTGTGCAGACGGTGCGCGGCTCGGGTTACCGTTTGGTGGCGACCTCATGACCAGCTTTGAAGGCGGCGCCGGGCGCCTGCGCAACGCTGCTAGTCACCTGTTGAGCGCGACCAATGCGGCCGCCGCGGCAGGAACCATCACTGCGCCGATCGCCCGGCGCTGGGGCCGCTTCAATCTTTGGTTCAAAACGGTGCTGCCGAAAGGGCTGTACGCCCGCGCGCTGCTCATCATCATTATGCCGATGGTGGTCTTACAGACGCTGGTCGCTTTCATGTTCATCGAGCGGCAATGGAAAGTGGTCAATTATTACCTGTCGTCGGCGGTGACCCGAGACATCTCCACGCTGATCGACGTCTATAAGACTTATCCGCAAGGCGCCGATCGTGCGCAGCTTCGGCGCATCGCGCAGGATCGGCTGGGGCTGGTCGTCGATTTCCTCCCCGAAACCAAATTGCCGCCGCCCGGGCCGAAGCCGTTTTTTTCACAACTTGATGCGACGTTGTCGGACGAAATCCGTCGGCAGATCGGCCTGCCGTTCTGGATCGACACGCTGGGACGCTCGTCGATCGTCGAAATTCGCATCAAGCTTCCCGACACGATCATGCGGGTTATCGCGCGGCGAGCCGACGCTTATGATTCAAGCTCCTGGATATTCCTGCTGTGGATGGTGGCGACCTCGGTCGTCGTGCTGACCATTGCGATCCTGTTCCTGCGCAATCAGATTCGGCCGATCGTACGCCTTGCCGATGCCGCTGAAGCCTTCGGCAAGGGACGCGAGGTGACCAATTTCCGTCCGCGCGGCGCGCGCGAAGTCCGGCGCGCCGCCGCCGCCTTTCTGGAAATGAAGATCCGCATCGAGCGCGCGATCGAGCAACGCACCACCATGCTGGCCGGTGTTTCGCACGATCTGCGCACGATCCTCACGCGTTTCAAGCTTGAGCTGGCATTGCTTGGCGATGGACCTGAGGTGGAGGCGATCAAGAAAGATATCGACGAGATGGCCGGCATGCTCGAGGCCTATCTCGCCTTCGCGCGCGGCGACATGGGCGAGCAGCCGGCCCCGACCGACATGACCGCCATGCTCGAAGAACTCCGTGGCGACAGTGAGCGGCACGGTCATCGGGCGACAGTCGCATTTTACGGCCAACCGGAGGTGACCGTGCGGCCGGCAGCTTTCAAACGCTGCCTGGCGAATTTGGTTTCTAATGCCGGCCGCTTTGCTCCGACGGTGGCGATCAACGGGCACCGCGATCACCGCTGGCTCACCGTCACGGTTGATGATGACGGGCCGGGTATCCCGGCCGCCATGCGCGAAGACGTATTCAAGCCGTTCCTCCGGCTCGACGATGCCCGCAATCAGGATGAGGGCGGCACCGGGCTTGGGCTCGCGATTGCCCGCGACATTGCGCGCTCGCACGGCGGCGATATTACGCTCAGCGACTCGCCGATGGGCGGATTGCGGGCAAGCGTCCGCGTGCCAGTTTGAGCGGCCTGCGCGGCCAGACTATTTCCGTTGCAAGTCCGCCGCCGCGCGCGCGAGGATCTCCACCAAATGCGCTTCGGCTTCGGCGTCGCCTTGGAGACGCTTGCCGATGGTCTCGCGCAGATGATCGAGTGCGGCTTCGGTCAACGGCGGCAGGGAGGTTCGGTTGTCTCGTTGGCCGCGCGCCGTCCGCCGCCAGCGGTTCACCCGTTCGCCGAGCGCGCTCAGGCGCGCCAGCACCACATCGACCAAGTCGCGATTGGCCTTCAGATACGCGCGGCCTTCGTCGGTGATGGTGTAGAGCTTTTTCGACCCTTCGGCTGAGGCCGTGACGTAGCCTGCCTCTTCCAGATAGGTTAGCGTCGGATAGACGATGCCGGGGCTTGGCGAGTACCAGTCGCCGGTTTTCTCCTCCACGAGCTTGATGATTTCGTAGCCGTGGCGCGGCTCCTCGGCGATGAGCGCCAGCGCGATGAGGCGAAGGTCGCCCTGCGCCAGCATGCGGCCGGCGCGCATATCGTCGGGGTCCATGCCGCCGCGGCCACCCATACCGTGCCGCCCGAAGCCGTGACCGAACCGGCCGCGGCGATGGCGGCCCGCCCCCCATTTCTCGCTGTATTCCTCACAATTTCTACGCATTTTCATCCTCCCTGCGTTTTCGATACATCTAAAATAGGTCATAAAAAGATATAACGCAAGATATATCTTTCGATTGTCGAGAAGGTCTTGGTTGCGTCCGCGGTGGGCGAACCTCATCATGGCGTGAACGCCGCCGAAACGAGCCGGTCGCCAGAAATGTTTGCGACGTTTTTTCAGGAGCTGAAACAGGCCGGCGTGCCGGTGACGCTGCGTGAATACCTCACGCTGATGGAGGCGATGGAAAAGGACCTCGCCGGCCGCCGCATCGAGGAGTTCTACTACCTTTCGCGCTCGGCGCTGGTGAAGGACGAGCGCAACCTCGATCTTTTCGACCGCGTGTTCGGCCATGTCTTCAAGGGCCTCGATTTTATCGGCGAGGAGCTGACCGCCGACATTCCGCTCGAATGGCTCAAGAAGCTGACCGAGAAGCACCTCACCGACGAAGAAAAGAAAATGATCGAGGCGCTCGGCGGCCTCGATAAGCTACTCGAAACCTTGCGCCAGCGGCTCGCCGAACAGAAGGAGCGCCATCAGGGCGGCAGCAAGTGGATCGGCACCGGCGGCACGTCGCCGTTTGGCGCCTATGGCTACAATCCGGAAGGTGTGCGTATCGGCCAGGACGGCAACCGCAACTTCCGCGCCGTGAAGGTGTGGGACAAGCGCGAGTTCAAGGATCTCGCCGGCGATGTCGAACTCGGCACCCGCAACGTCAAGGTCGCGCTGCGGCGCCTGCGCAAATTCGCTCGCACCGGCGCTCCCGACGAACTCGATCTCGACGGCACCATCAAAGGCACTGCGCACAAGGGCTATCTCGACATCCTGATGCGCCCGGAACGCCACAACACCATCAAAGTGCTGCTGTTCTTCGACATCGGCGGCTCGATGGACTGGCATATCAAGGCGACGGAGGAATTGTTCTCGGCGGCGAAGTCGGAATTCAAGCACATGGTGCATCTGTATTTTCACAACTGCCTGTATGAGAAGGTCTGGAAGGAGAATGCGCGGCGCTGGACCAACACGACGCCGACCTGGGATGTGCTGCACACCTATCCGCACGACTACAAGGTGATCTTCGTCGGCGACGCGTCGATGTCGCCGTACGAAATCGTCGCCGCCGGCGGCTCGGTCGAGCACTTCAACGAGGAGACCGGCCAAGTGTGGATGCAGCGCGTGGCGGCGACGTATCCGGCCTGCGTTTGGCTCAATCCGGTGCCCGAGCGCGAATGGGAGCTGACCGCTTCCATCAAGATGATGCGTCAGATTCTTGGCGGACGGATGTATCCGCTGACGCTCGAAGGTCTCGATGCCGCGATGCGGGAGTTGGGGCGGTAAGAAAGTCCGGACGAAAGTTGCGCTGCGGCGATCACGCGTTGCCTATTGCCGCCGGGCTCGATTTAACCTGCCGCTCTTTGCACGCGGCTCCTGGCCGCGGCGATGACTTCCGGAATCGCCGCATCGTTGCCCGGCGCCATGATGTGGACGCCGGCGATGCCGGGAATGGTGGCGAGTTCCTCGATCAGTTCGACGCAGATGCGGATGCCCTCGCTCGCCGGATCGGCCGACTTTTCCATGCGCTCAATCATCGCGTCGGGGATGACGGTGCCGAACAGGTGGCTCTTCATCCATTGCGCCGATTTCGCCGAGCGCAGCGGATTAACGCCGATGATCATGGCGAGGTGTTCGGTCAGTCCGGCACGCTTGAGCGCTTCGCAATAGCGGCGGAGCAGCGCCGTATCCATGCAAAACTGGGTTTGCGCAAAGCGGGCGCCGGCGGCGACCTTGGCTTGCAGGCCGCTCGGCTTCCAGTCCGGCGGCGGGTCAATCGGCATATCGGCGGCACCGAGGAAAAACGGCGCCTTGCCGCTGACTTCACGTCCCGTCGGCAGCGTTCCTTCGTCGCGCAACCGGCGCGCGGTCGCCAGCAGCGTCGCCGAATCGACGTCGAATACGGGTTTGGTGTCGGGCTGATCGCCGGCTTTCGGATTGTCGCCGGTCAGCACCAGGATGTTGTTGATGCCGAGCGCGGCCGCCCCCATCAGCTCGCTTTGCAGGGCGATGCGGTTCTTGTCGCGGCAGGTCATCTGCAAAATCGGCTCGATCCCTGCGCCAAGCAAAATCGTCGCCGCGGCGAGCGCGCTCATGTGAGCGCGCGCGCCGGCGCCGTCGGTCAGGTTGACCGCGTCGGCGAGGCCGTGCAG
Organism: Hyphomicrobiales bacterium; assembly: GCA_019075925.1. Lineage (GTDB taxonomy): Bacteria > Pseudomonadota > Alphaproteobacteria > Rhizobiales > Xanthobacteraceae > BOG-931. The sequence goes on from JAGXAC010000005.1 coordinate 22,481, forward strand.
CGGCGTGGCCTTGCGCAGCAGGTCCTGGGCGTCGCAGGACACCGGCGGAGCGACTTCGGCGGTCATGACAAACCGGCCCGCCCGCAACCGTTCGGCGAAAGTGCGGGGAAGGGGGGTCGTTGCATCAAGCATGGCGGAACTCGGCAGGCACGCTTCGCAGACAGAGCGCTTATATGGTTTGCCGGCCCCCTGCAATTGCGTGTTTGGCCGTGTACCGCTAGAGAGTGCGGCTGGTGCGGTGGATTTGAAGTTCCTCCCGTTCAGCCGCGAACTTAACGAGGAACTTCAAATCCTAAAAACGCACTAGAATTATGAACTTGCCAGCTTTCCTTTGATTCCGAAGTTCGCATCAGAGGGCCGGATAGGACGTGCGAACTTCGGAATCGGGCACCAGATGAGCGGCGTCAACGATATCCGGTCGAAGTTTCTCGGCTTTTTCGCGCGCGAAGGGCACGAAATCGTGCCTTCGTCGCCGCTGGTGCCGCGCAACGATCCGACCTTGATGTTCACCAACGCCGGCATGGTGCAATTCAAGAATGTCTTCACCGGCCTGGAAAAGCGCCCCTACAACCGCGCCACCACGGCGCAGAAATGCGTCCGTGCCGGCGGCAAGCACAACGATCTGGACAATGTCGGCTACACCGCGCGGCACCACACCTTCTTCGAGATGCTCGGCAATTTCTCGTTCGGCGATTATTTCAAGGAGCGCGCGATCGAGTTGGCCTGGAAGCTGGTAACGAAAGAATACGGCGTCCCCGCCGAGAAGTTGCTGGTCACCGTCTTTATCGACGACGATGAAGCGTTCAATTTGTGGAAGAAAATTGCCGGCCTGTCCGGCAACAGGATTTTGCGCATCGCCGGCAGCGACAACTTCTGGAGCATGGGCGACACCGGGCCGTGCGGTCCGTGCGCGGAAATTTTCTACGACCACGGCGACCATATTCCCGGTGGCCCGCCGGGCAGTTCCGATGCCGACGGCGACCGCTTTGTCGAAATCTGGAATCTGGTCTTCATGCAGTACGAGCAGCTTCCCGGAGGCGGTGCGCGGATCGATCTGCCGCGGCCGTCGATCGACACCGGCATGGGTCTCGAGCGGATGGCGGCGGTGCTGCAAGGCACCCACGACAACTACAAGATCGATCTGTTCGGCGCGCTGATCGAGGCGATCGCGGACCTGACCGGCGTCGATTCCGACGGCGACCGCCGGGTGTCGCATCGCGTCATTGCCGATCATCTGCGCGCCAGCGCGTTCCTGATCGCCGATGGCGTGCTGCCGTCCAACGAAGGCCGCGGCTATGTGCTTCGACGCATCATGCGCCGCGCCATGCGGCACGCCGAGTTGCTTGGCGCCAAGGATCCGCTGATGTGGCGTCTGGTGCCGGTGCTGATCCGCGAGATGGGGCAGGCCTATCCGGAACTGCACCGCGCCGAAGGCTTGATGACGGAGACGCTCAAGCTTGAAGAAATCCGTTTCCGCAAGACGCTTGAGCGGGGCCTTGCGATCCTCGACGAGCAAAGCAAGCATTTGAAACGCGGTGACATGTTCGATGGCGTCACCGCCTTCACGCTCTACGATACGTATGGTTTTCCGCTCGATCTCACCCAGGACGCACTCAAGCCGCGCGGCGTCGGTGTCGATATCGCATCGTTCACCGACGCGATGGAGGAACAGCGCAAGAAGGCGCGCGCGTCATGGGCCGGTTCGGGCGAAGCCGCCGACGAGGCGGTATGGTTCGGGTTGCGCGAAAAATTCGGCGGTACCGATTTCCTCGGCTATGAAACCGAAACCGCCGCCGGCGCGGTCGTTGCGCTGGTGCGCGACGGCAAGGAAGTCGTGGAGCTGAAAAAGGGCGAGTCCGGAGCGGTCGTCCTCAACCAGACACCGTTCTATGCCGAATCCGGCGGCCAGATCGGCGACACCGGTGTGATGAGCGGCGAGGGAGTGCGCTTCGTCGTCACCGACACGCAAAAGCGCGCCGGCGACCTGTTCGTGCATCTCGGCAAGGTCGAGGAGGGCACTCTCAAGACCGGCGCCGCGCTTGAGCTTAAGGTCGAGCATGCCCGGCGCGGCGCGATCAGAAAAAATCATTCGGCGACGCACCTATTGCACGAAGCGCTGCGCCAGGTGCTTGGCGATCACGTGGCGCAAAAGGGCTCGCTGGTCGCGCCGGATCGCCTGCGGTTCGATTTCTCGCATCCGAAGCCGATGACGGACGCGGAAATCGAACGCGTCGAGGATATCGCCAACGATATCGTGCTGCAAAACGCTCCGGTGATTACCCGTCTGCTGAGCCGTGACGATGCCATCGCCTCCGGCGCGCGGGCGCTGTTCGGCGAGAAATATGGCGACGAAGTGCGTGTCGTCGCCATGGGCGAGGGCAGCGGCAACGCGATGGGCTGGTCGGTCGAGCTGTGCGGCGGCACTCATGTCGGCCGCACCGGCGATATCGGCCTTATCTCCGTGGTCGGCGAATCCGCAGTCGGCTCGGGCGTTCGGCGCATCGAAGCGTTGACCGCGCAGGCCGCGCGCGCCAGCGCCAACCATTTCGCCCGGCTTGCCAAGGCGAGCGCGTCTGAATTGCGGGTGCCGGTTGGCGATCTGCCGGGGCGGATCGCAGCGCTTCTTGACGAGCGCAAAAAGCTCGAACGCGAACTATCGGATGCAAAGAAAAAACTCGCGATGGGTGGCGGTCAGTCCGCCGATGGTGATGAAGGGGTGGAGACAATCGGCGGCATCAAGGTCATGGCCAAAACACTGAGCGGCGTCGACGCCAAGGATTTGCGCGGCCTCGCCGACGAAGGAAAGAAAAAGCTCGGCTCGGGCATTGTCGTCCTTATCGCCAACGACGCGGAAGGAAAGGCTGCTCTGGTGGTCGGCGTTACCGGCGACCTCACCGGCGCCAACGACGCGGTGCAGATGGTGAAGGCGGGCGTCGCTGAACTCGGCGGCAAAGGCGGCGGTGGACGTCCGGATATGGCCCAGGGCGGTGGTCCGAACGGAGCTGCCGCTCAGGCGGCGCTCGTCGCCATCAAAAAATTGATCAAGCCCGCCGTGTCTGCCGGCGCCTGACCGCCGCGCTCATATCTCGACGATCATTCCGTCGGTCGCGGTTTCAAACGGAATTTCGGCACGACGGGCAAGCATGTCGTCGCCCATATGCGTCAAGATAAGACGCTTGGGGCGAATTTGGCCGAGATGGCGCTCGAGCAGCGATAACGTCATATGCGTCGGCACCGGCTTGTCGCGCGTGAATGCTTCGCAAATGAACAAATCGGCTTCGTGGCCGACATCGATCAGCGAATCGGTCCATTCGGTGTCACCGGAATAGGCGATGACTTTCCCTTCGGCCTCGAAGCGGAAGCCCAGGCAAGGACCGGCGCGATCGTCGTGCTTGACGTGAAACGGCGTCACCCGCAACGCGCCGAAGTCGTTTCGCTTGCCGATCTCGAGTTCTTTGAGTTGCAACGGAAATTGCAATTTCAGGTCACGCGTACCTGGAAAACCGACTTCCATGATGTCGCTAAAGCGCGATTTGAGGCTGGGCGGTCCGACGATGGTCAGTGGACGCTCGCGATTGAGCACGAAGTTTGCTTCGAGCAGGAAAAACGGAACACCGCCCACATGATCGCCGTGGAAATGAGTGAGGAAGATGGTGCCGACGTCGTTGCGATCGATCGCAAGCTTGTGCATCGCCACGATTGAACTCGCGCCGCAATCGATCAGCACGTTGAAATTGCGTCCGACCAGATGGAAGCAGGTGTTGAATCGTCCGCCCGACCCAAAGGCGTCGCCGCAGCCAACGAATTGTAATTGCATGAACGGTCCTTGGGACGTGTGGTTCTGCGAACGTAGCTTGCGCTAGTACCTACGATGCCGCCGTGTGGCCGGCGAGTCCGTGATGAAGGTCACATTGGCGGCGGCCTCGGCGGTCGCAAGTCTTACTAAGTGATTGCTTCATCACGATGTTTCGCCTTTACCATTTTTCACTCAATCCGGTGCAATCTGATGCTGTATGGAAGGGTCACGCCCGGTTATGCCACGATCACACCATAAACCGGCGCAACCTGCCATGTGGGCTGGCAGTCTACGGGGATGCGGGTGTTTGTAAGGTCGTATTGTTCCGGCGTGGTCGTGGCGTTGACGCTGGTTTGTGGCTTGGGCGGCTGCGCCAACAATGACTTCGACACCAGCGCGGCGTGGTTCGCTAGGCCGTTCGACGTGTTCGGCAGCAAAGGCGGTTACACCTATTCGAGTTTGACGGATAGCGCCACGGAGCAGCGTCCGATCACGCCAAATGATCTGATCGACGCCAACGGCGCTTGCCCCGCGGCGCCGACCCAGGCGGCATCGGCAATCCAACCTCAACCCGTGTCGCAGCCGCCGAAAAGCGGAAACGCCGAGGCTGGCGCCCAGCTTTCGGCCGATACGGCTTCCTTGATCGGCGGCGGCGTCGCCATCGGCATGACCGAATGCGAGGTGGTGGGCCGCTTGGGCCGGCCGACCGCGATCAATTTCGGCAAGAATTCGAACGGCTATCGTACCGCGACGATCACCTATAGCGGCGGAGCGCGGCCTGGCGATTACCGCTTCACCTCCGGCCGATTGACCGAGATGGATAGCATCGCAGCGCCGGCGCCCCCGCCCGAAGCGGCGAAGAAAAAGCGCACGAAGAAAAGGCCGGCAAAACCCAAACCGCCGCCAAGCACCGCCGATAAGACCTGAGGGCCGCGCTCTGCTTCGATCGCGGCGGGCGCCGCTTGTCGGGACGGTTGGCGGCGGCTATAAGCCGCGAACTTTCGGTTCGTCCGAAAATTCCAAGGGATAATTTTGATGGCCGTTGAGCGCACGTTTTCCATCATCAAACCGGATGCCACGGCGCGCAATCTCGGCGGCGCGATCAACGCAATGATCGAAAAGGCAGGACTGCGCATTGTCGCGCAAAAGCGCGTCTTGATCAGCCGCGCGCAAGCCGAGACGTTTTATGGGGTCCATCGCGAACGCCCGTTTTTTCGTGAGCTGGTGGACTTCATGACATCGGGCCCGGTGGTCGTGCAGGTGCTTGAAGGGGAAAATGCGATCGTCAGGTACCGCGACCTGATGGGGGCGACCGATCCGGCAAAGGCGGCCGCGAACACCATCCGCAAGGCGTTTGCGCAGTCGATCGGCGAAAACTCGGTGCACGGCTCCGACGCCGCCGACACCGCGCAAAAAGAAATCGCGCAATTCTTCTCCGCCAACGAAATCGTCGGTTGAACGGCGCCACGTCGGCGACGCGGCGATGAACGCCGGCCGACGCTGGTGCGGCGCAGCCATGCTTGCGCCGTATTTCTCCGCTTGTTTTTACAGGCAATCGGATTTTGACGTTCCGGCCGGTGCTGTCACTTGACGATACCTTGGCGACACGATCGTTTCGGACTTTTCCAAAATCTCGCTTGTGGCGCGAAGCCACCGCTCGCAACTGGCGTGCGGTTTCAACTCTGCGTCTTCACCGCACCTGGGACTGACTGAGGAGACAGACGATGCAAAAAGGCACCGTCAAATGGTTCAATCCGACGAAAGGCTACGGATTCATCAAACCGGCAACCGGCGACAAAGATGTGTTCGTCCACATTTCGGCCGTCGAACGGGCCGGTCTACGCACGCTCAATGAGGGCCAGGAAGTCGAGTACGAACTGGTGACTAATCGCGGTCGCAGTTCAGCGGAAAATCTCAAGGTGGCTTGAGCGCGCTACCCGGAAAAATTCCGATCCTGTTAGGCCCCGGCTTGGCCGCTGGGGTTTTTTGCGTTTAGTCAGCTTTCTGCTTTGCCGGTCGGGGCGGCCGCGCCGATTTTGCCTTCCGCCAGCGCCTGCAACGCGCGCGGGTAGATCCGGTGCTCGATTTCAAGCACGCGGGCGGCCAGTGTCGCCTCCGTGTCGCCTTCACGCACCGCAATCGATTCCTGCTCGACAATCGGTCCTGCATCCATTTCAGGCACGACGAAATGGACGGTCGCGCCGTGAAGCTTCGCGCCGGCTGCGAGGGCACGCCGGTGCGTGTGCAGTCCTTTGAATTGCGGCAACAGCGCCGGGTGGACGTTGAGCATCCGTCCGCTCCAGCGGGTGACGAACCAGGGGCTTAGGAGTCGCATGAAGCCGGCGAGACACACGATATCGATTCGGTGGTCGCGAAGGATGGCGTCGAGTGCCCGCTCGAATGCCGCGCGATCCTCGCCGAACCGCACGTGATCAACCACAGCCGTCGGAATACCCGCGTCGCGGGCGCGCTCAAGCCCGGGAGCATTGGGACGGTTGGAAACGACCAGTGCAATCGCGGCGGGATAGTTATCTGCGCTGGCCGCCTCGATCAGCGCTGTCATGTTCGAGCCCCGGCCGGAAATCAGCACCGCGGCGCGTTTGCGGATCATGGCTTTTGCCAGGACAGATCGAGACGGCCGCGAAATTTCACCCGGGCATCGCTGTCAGAGGCGACGATCTCGCCGAGCTGCACCGCGTGTTCCCCATTCGCCGTAAAGCTTTCGATCGCCGCGGCGGCCTGGCTGGCCTCCAGCACGGCAACCATGCCGATTCCGCAATTGAACGTACGCAACATCTCCGGCTCGGCGACATTTCCCGCCGCCGCCAGCCACTTGAAGACCGGAAGGACCGGAACGCGGTCGAGATCGATCAAGGCGCACAATCCGGGCGGCAACACACGCGGAATATTTTCGGTAAAGCCTCCCCCGGTGATGTGAGCGAGTGCCTTGACTGCTTTCGTCGCGCGAATTGCAGCAAGACACGAACGCACATAGAGGCGTGTTGGAGTGAGCAAGGCTTCGCCCAGACTGAGCGAGAGATCAAACGGAGCGGCTGCGTTCCAGGCGAGTCCGGTTTCGGCGACCACGTGGCGGACCAGCGAAAACCCGTTCGCGTGGACGCCCGACGCGGCAAGGCCAACGACCACATCGCTGGAAACGATATCGCGCCGCGGCAGCAAATCGGCACGATCCACCGCGCCTACGGCAAAGCCGGCGAGATCGTAATCGCCATGCTGATACATGCCGGGCATTTCGGCGGTCTCGCCGCCGATCAGGGCGCAACCGGTCTGGTGGCATGCCGATGCGATGCCGGAAACGACCTTTGCACCCACCTGCGGATCGAGCTTGCTGCAGGCGAAATAATCGAGGAAGAACAGCGGCTCCGCTCCCTGCACCACCAGGTCGTTCACCGACATCGCAACCAGATCGATGCCGATAGTGTCGTGTCGCGACGTCTCGATCGCGATCTTGACCTTGGTGCCGACGCCGTCAGTCGCAGCCACCAGCAGCGGATCGGAAAAGCCGGCCGCCTTCAAATCGAACAGGCCGCCGAAGCCGCCAATCTCCGCATCCGCACCTGCACGCGCGGTCTTGCGCAGAAACGGCTTGATCAATTCCACCATGCGGTTTCCGGCATCGATATCGACGCCGGCGGCCGCGTAGCGTGCCTCTGTCACGGACGCACCAATTGCCGATGGCTCCATGCCGCAGAACGGTCAGCTTGGCGCCTCCTACGTCGGAATCGCCGGGTGCGCAAGCGCGCCGCGCGCCTATATAATAAACGTAGGGAGCGGGGGTGGATTTGGGTATTCCAAACCTCATAACGTTGGGGCGTATCATATTGGTACCGATCGTGGTCTGGGCGATCACATCCGGTGAAATGGCGGCGGCTTTTTTTCTGTTTCTGGTCGCCGGCCTCAGCGACGCCGTGGACGGCTTTCTGGCCAAGCGCTTTCGTATGACGAGCGAACTCGGCGCTTACATCGATCCGTTGGCCGACAAGGCGCTGATCGTTTCGATTTACGTCGCACTTGGCGTCGCCGCCGCGCTGCCGATCTCGCTGGTTATCCTTGTCGTCTCGCGCGACATCATGATTATCGCCGGCTTCATGCTCTCCTGGATGATTGGCAGGCCCATGCCGATCAAGCCGCTGCCGGTATCGAAAGCGAACACGCTGGCGCAAATCCTCCTCGCGGCCTGGGTACTGGCCGAATACACGTTTGGCTTGAATGTCGCGCCGGTGACGGCGACCGGCATCGGCCTGGTTGCCGTCTTGACCTTGCTCTCGATCGCCTTCTATCTCGCCGAGTGGCTCCGCCACATGAATTCGTTCGGGACCGGGCATTGATCGTCCGATCGCCGGAAGGAATCTTTACCGAAGAGCGACCCTCGTGAGTGCCTTCGCTCAACGCCCGCGTCAGCTTGCGCTCGCTCTCGATCATGCCGAGAGCTATGCGCGCGAGGATTTCCTGTCCGGACCGTGCAATGAAAAGGCGCTTGCGCTCGTCGACTGCTGGCCGGATTGGCCGGCCAATGCCGTGGCGCTGGTTGGACCGGAAGGTTCGGGCAAGACCCACTTGGCCATGATGTGGGCGTCTGCGGCGGGAGCGCGCGTGACCACGGCGCGCGCGCTCACCGAAGCCGACGTGCCGTCGGCGCTGGCTACGGGTGCGCTGGTCGTCGAGGATGCCGCCACGAACACCGATGACCGGGCGCTGTTCCATTTGATCAATCTTGCGCGCGAGGAAGGCGTCTTCCTGTTGTTCACCGCGCGGATACTGCCGGCCGGTTGGCCGACGGGGCTTGCCGATCTCGCTTCACGGTTGCGCGCGCTGCCGGTCGCGTCGCTACAGGCGCCCGACGATGCGATATTGCGCGCCGTCCTCGTCAAATTAGCCGGCGACCGTCAGCTCGCGCTCGACGAAGGTGTGGTGAGATATCTGTCGACGCATATTGAGCGCTCGTTTGCCGCGGCACGAGCGGCAGTCGCGGCCCTCGACAACGAAGCGCTGCGGCAACGGCGACCGGTTACGCGCGCGCTTGCCGCCGAGATGTTCCGCGGCTGATCTTCCGCCTCGTCGCCCGGCTTGCCGCTTCGGCGACGATCTCGCCGAGAGCCGCGAAATCGCGCTTGCGCGGCGACGTGCGTCGCCAGGCGAGCCCGACAATGCGGGCCGGTTGCGGCTCGACGAAACGCAACAATTTGACGCGACCGTCGCGCGCCTCCAGTTCGGCGGCGACTTCCGGCAGCAGCGTCACCCCGTAGCCGTTTGCCACCATCTGCATGACCGTCGCCAAGGACGTGGCGCCGAGGCTCGCCTGAGCGTCGCTGTTCGCCGTACCGCAGAACGCCAGCGCCTGGTCGCGCAGGCAATGGCCTTCTTCCAACAGAATGAGCCGACGCTGGTCGAAATCTTCAACCGCGACCCGGCGGAGCGCCGGCAGCGGATCGGACGCCGGCACCGCCAGCAGAAACTGGTCCTGGAACAGAGCCAGCGTTTCGATATCGGCGCCATCGGCCGGCAACGCCAACAACACCGTGTCGAGTTCGCCGGCAACGAGTTCTTCGAGCAATATCTTGGTCTGAGTTTCTCGTACTTCCAACCGCAGCAGCGGATGTGATTTTTGCAGCTCCGGCAACGCACTGGGCAAGATGTAAGGCGCCAGCGTTGGGATGATACCGAGGCGAAGTTTGCCGGAAAGGACATCGCGGTGGCGGGCAAAATCAACGAGGTCGCGGGTAGCGGCGAGGATATGCTCGGCGCGGCGCGACACTTCTACGCCGATCTCCGAGAGAGCGATTTCACCGGTGCGCCGCTCGACCAGCTCGGCTCCGATCTCCCGCTCCAGTTCCCGCACCTGCATCGATAACGCGGGCTGGGACACGGCGCAATCGTCCGCGGCGCGCCCGAAATGCCGGTGGTGGCCGAGCGACACCAAATATCGGAGCTGCCGCAAAGTGATCACGCCGATAAGCTATGCTTATCGTATCCCGCAAGCAATACGATTAGACCTGATCGGCGGCCGGGCCTATGTTCCTCCTAAGGCCCGTCCCGATCGGCCTGCAAACGCAGCCCGGGGGGCGGCGTTTCGACTTGAGGACACCTGCAACACGGATCGGAGAGAGACCATGGACGCAAAAGCCGACGACAAGACAGCGGGCAAATGTCCGTTCTCCCAGGCGCACACGAACCATGAATGGTGGCCGAACCAACTGAGCTTGCAGGGTCTCCACGCGAATTCCTCGCTGTCCAACCCGATGGGCAAGGAATTCAACTACGCCAAGGAATTCAAGAGCCTCGATCTGAAAGCCGTCATCAAGGACCTGCACCGCGTGATGACGGACTCGCAGCCGTGGTGGCCGGCCGACTTCGGTCACTACGGCGGATTGTTCATCCGCATGGCATGGCACAGTGCCGGCACGTACCGCATCGCCGACGGGCGCGGCGGCGCCGGCTCGGGCCAGCAGCGTTTCGCGCCGCTCAATAGCTGGCCGGACAACGTCAACCTTGACAAGGCGCGCCGGCTGCTGTGGCCGATCAAGCGCAAATACGGCCGGAAAATTTCCTGGGCCGACCTGATGATCCTCGCCGGTAATGTCGCGCTGGAGTCGATGGGCTTCAAGACGTTCGGCTTTGCCGGCGGTCGTGCCGACGTCTGGGAGCCTGAGGAGCTTTACTGGGGTCCCGAAGGCACCTGGCTCGGCGACGAGCGCTATAGCGGCGAACGCCAGCTGCAAAATCCGCTCGGTGCCGTGCAGATGGGACTGATCTACGTCAATCCGGCGGGACCAAACGGCAACCCCGATCCCGTCGCCGCGGCCAAGGATATCCGCGAGACTTTCTTCCGCATGGCCATGAACGATGAAGAGACCGTCGCACTGATTGCCGGCGGCCATTCGTTCGGCAAGACCCATGGCGCCGGCGATCCGTCGCTGGTTGGGGCGGAGCCGGAAGGCGCCGCGCTTGAGGATCAGGGCCTCGGCTGGAAGAGCAAGTACGGCAGCGGCTTCGGGGCGGACACCATCGGCGGTGGCCCGGAAGTGACCTGGACACAAACGCCGACCAGGTGGAGCAACAACTTCTTCAAGAACCTGTTCGAAAACGAATGGGAACTGACGAAGAGCCCGGCCGGCGTTCCGCAATGGAAGGCGAAAAACGCGGCGCCCACGATTCCGGACGCCTTCGACAAATCGAAGAAGCACGTGCCGACCATGCTGACCACGGACCTCTCGTTGCGGATGGATCCCGCTTACGAAAAAATCTCGCGGCGGTTTTACGAGCATCCGGATCAGTTCGCTGACGCGTTCGCGCGTGCGTGGTTCAAGCTCACCCATCGCGACATGGGTCCGATCCAGCGCTATCTCGGCCCGCTGGTGCCGAAGGAGACGTTGATCTGGCAGGATCCGATCCCCAAGCTCAATCATCCGGTGATCGGCAAGGCGGATGTCGCCGCTTTGAAGGCGAAGATTCTCTCGTCCGGCCTGTCGGTGTCACAATTGGTCGCGACGGCGTGGGCTTCGGCGTCGACGTTCCGCGGCTCGGACAAGCGCGGGGGTGCGAACGGCGCGCGCATCCGGCTCAGCCCGCAGAAAGACTGGGAGGTCAACCAGCCGGCGAATCTGGCGAAGGTCCTGCAGAAATTCGAATCGATCCAGAAGGCGTTCAACAAGGGCAAGAAGAAAGTCTCGCTCGCCGATCTGATTGTCCTAGGCGGCTGCGCTGCCGTCGAGAAGGCCGCCAAAAAGGCCGGACTCGATGTGAAGGTTTCTTTCACGCCGGGCCGGATGGATACGTCGCAGGATCAGACCGACGTCGACTCCTTCAAGCCGCTCGAACCGGTTGCCGACGGCTTTCGCAATTATTTCCGCGGCGGCTCGCTGATGTCGCCGGAGGAGGCGCTGATCGATAAAGCGCAGTTGCTCAGGCTGACCGCGCCGGAGATGACGGTCCTGGTCGGCGGCTTGCGCGTGCTCGGCGCTAATGTCGGCCAGTCCAAGCACGGCGTCTTCACGACGAAGCCGGAGGCGTTGACGAACGACTTCTTCGTCAACCTGCTCGATATGGGCACGGAGTGGCATCCGGCCGGCGAGAACGCCTACGAAGGCCGTGACCGCAAGACGAAGGCACTCAAGTGGACCGCGACCCGCGTCGACCTGATCTTCGGTTCGCACTCGCAATTGCGCGCGCTGGCGGAAGTGTACGGTTCGGCTGACGCAAAGGAGAAGTTCGCAAAAGACTTTGCGGCGGCATGGGCGAAAGTGATGGACGCCGATCGCTTCGGCGCCGCCTGATCGCGGCCGGAAAGCGTTCGGGTCGCCGGCCAAGTCGGGCGACAATCGGTGGGCGAAACGGCCGGATAGCATCCGGCCGTTTTCCTTTCGCGGTCCCCGTTTGCGACCGCGCCGTCCGGCAAGCCTTGTGGTCCAAAGTATTGATTTTTATAAATTATTATCTTTGTCTTGGAGCTTTCCGAACGACCCTCCTCGGGGAGGCTTGACGCGGCGATGGGCCGCCGCGTTATCTCACGCCAGGGCGTCATCGGATCGTTACCGCGTTCGGCGAGGGTGACGGTGGCGGAACCGGGAGCAGTTATGGCCGATCGCGGCCAAGCCACAGCCGTTGCATTTGAAAGCAGCCAGGCCCGGCGGCTCGTTGCCCCCGTGCGACTCGCCAAACCGGCTGAAAAACATCCGGCTTCGGAAGTGGCATCGAGCTCCGAGCGCTTCATCAACCGGGAATTATCCTGGCTCAATTTCAACCGCCGCGTTCTCGAAGAATCCGCCAATCCCAAGCATCCATTGCTCGAGCGGCTCAAGTTTCTGTCGATCTCGGCGAACAACCTCGACGAGTTTTTCATGGTGCGGGTCGCCGGCCTTCGCGCCCAGGTGCGCGCCGGCATCAGCACCAAAAGTCCGGAGGGTTTGACACCGGCCGAACAATTGACGCGTATCGCCGAAGGCGTCGTGCTTCTCGTTCAGGACCAACAAGCGCAATGGCTTGAACTGCGCGCGGCGCTGGCGGAGGCGGGCATCGTCTTGATCGACGGTCCCGACGTCGTCAAATCGGAAAAGGCGTGGCTCGAAGACTACTTTCTTTCGCACATCTTTCCGCTGCTGACGCCGCTTGCGGTCGATCCGGCCCATCCCTTCCCCTTCATTCCCAATCTCGGATTCTCGATCGCGCTCCAGCTTGCCCGGGCCAAGGACGGCAAAGCGATGAACGCTTTGATCCGCATGCCCAACCGCATCGACCGTTTCGTGCGGCTGCCGCAGGCTGGCGAGGGCGGCGCCGCACGCCTGATTTCGGTCGAAGGCGCTACCAGCCTGTTTATCGGCAAGCTGTTCCCCGGCTACACGGTGAAGGGTTTGGGCGCATTTCGCGTCACGCGCGACTCCGAACTCGAAATCCTCGAAGAGGCCGAGGATCTGGTGCGGCTGTTTGAAACCGCGCTGAAGCGGCGCCGCCGCGGGTCGGTCATCAGGCTCGACATCGAGGCAAACATGCCGGCGGAATTGCAGCGCTTTGTTCAGCGTGCGCTCGCCGCCACCGATGACAGCGTGTTCAAGGTCGACGGCGTCCTTGCCCTCGATGAAATGTCGCAAATCGCCAAGCTCGACCGGCCCGACCTCGAATTTGTACCGTATACGCCCCGTTATCCCGAACGTATCCGGGATCACGGCGGCGATTGCTTCGCCGCCATTCGGCAAAAGGATCTCATCGTCCACCATCCTTACGAATCGTTCGACGTAGTCGTGGACTTCCTCCATCAGGCGACGCGCGATCCGAACGTCGTCGCGATCAAGCAGACCCTCTACCGGACCTCTGCCGACTCGCCGATTGTCAAAACGCTTGCCGAAGCCGCCGAGGCCGGCAAATCGGTCACCGCGGTGGTCGAACTCAAGGCGCGTTTTGACGAGGAGGCCAACATTCGATGGGCGCGCGACTTGGAACGCGCCGGCGTGCAGGTGGTCTACGGATTCATCGAGCTCAAGACGCACGCCAAGCTGTCGCTGGTGGTCCGCCGCGAGGGTTCGGCGCTTGCTTCATACGTCCATGTCGGCACGGGCAATTATCATCCGCTGACGGCGCGCATCTACACCGACCTGTCTTTCTTCACCGCCGATCCGGTCATTGCACGCGATGTCGCGCGCGTGTTCAACTTCGTGACCGGTTATGCCGAGCCCGCCGAACTGGAACGAATGGCGGTTTCGCCGCTGACTTTGCGCAAACGCATCGTCGAACACATCGACCAGGAAATCGCCCACGCCAAAGCCGGCCGCCCGGCGGGAATCTGGATGAAGATGAATGCGCTGGTCGATCCCGACATCATCGACGCGCTGTACCGCGCCTCCAGCGCCGGTGTGGCGGTCGAACTTGTAGTTCGCGGCATTTGCTGCCTGCGCCCAGGCGTACCGGGACTGTCGGAAAATATCCGGGTCAAATCGATTGTCGGGCGCTTTCTCGAACACGGGCGAATCTATTGCTTTGGCACCGGCCACAGCCTGCCGCATCCCAAGGCCGCGGTTTACATCTCCTCGGCCGATATGATGCCGCGCAATCTCGACCGGCGCGTTGAGGTGCTCTGCCCGATCCTCAACCCGACCGTCCATGAGCAGGTCCTCGATCAGATCATGGTCGCGAATTTGAAGGACAACGAACAAAGCTGGCAGCTGTTGGCGGATGGTACGTCCTCCCGCATCAAATCCAGCGGGCAGGAAGACAAATTCAATGCACACACCTATTTCATGACCAATCCAAGCTTGTCGGGGCGGGGTAAGTCACCCACGGGGGCGATTCCCCGACTGCCGCACCGCGCCGAGCGGACGTGAGCGGAACACGCTTTGATCCGGGCCTGCGCTAAAGTGCAATGATGAGCCGTGTCACAGCAGTACCCGGACGTCTCGGTGACGGTCCGCCGCTCGCCGTCGTCGATATCGGCTCAAATTCCGTGCGGCTTGTGGTCTATGAAGGACTTTCACGCAGCCCGACCGCGCTGTTCAACGAGAAGGTGCTGTGCGGTCTTGGTCGCGAGGTGCAGACCACCGGCCTGCTCGCGGCAGACGCGGTCGAGCAGGCGCTATCTTCGCTCAAGCGCTATCGGGCGCTATGCACGACCGTCGGCGTCCAGAAGGTTCTGGCGATTGCAACTGCCGCCTGCCGTGACGCCAAGAACGGGCGTGCCTTCATCAGTCTCGCAGAACGGATCATTCAGGCAAAAATCGAGATGCTCTCCGGCCCGCGGGAGGCGGAATTGACCGCGCTCGGTGTGATCTCGGCCATGCATCAGGCCGACGGCGTGGTCGGCGACCTTGGCGGCGGCTCGCTCGAACTCGTTGACGTCCATGGCACCCGAGCCGGGCGCGGCCTGACCCGGCCGCTCGGCGGCCTGGCGCTCGTGGACATTTCCTCCAAGTCGCTCAAGAAAGCCGAAAAATACGTGAAGAAAACGCTCGGCGCTTTGCCGATGCTCAAGGGATGCAAGGATCGCACGTTTTACGCGGTCGGCGGCACTTGGCGGGCATTGGCACGGCTGCACATGTGGCAGACCGGCTATCCGCTGCATGTCATGCACGGCTACACGATTCCCGCCGACGAAGCACTGGAATTTTCCCGTTTGGTGCATCGGGTCGATGTCGACACGATGTCCAACATCGAAGTGGTGAACAATGCCCGTCGTCCGCTGCTGCCCTACGCCGCGCTCGTCCTTGAGCACGTGCTGCGGGTCGGCAAGCCGCGGCAGGTGACCTTTTCAGCGCTCGGCGTTCGCGAAGGGTTGTTATATTCACTGCTCAAGAAAAAAGAGAAAAGGAAAGACGCTCTCATCGAAGCGGCGCGCGATTTCAACTATTTGCGCTCCCGCTCGCCGCGCCACGGCGAAGAATTGATCGACTGGACCGATCGTTTCATGGCGTCGTCCGGTCTCGATGAAACCGCCGAGGAGCGCAGGCTTCGCCATGCGGCGTGTCTGTTGGCCGATATCGGCTGGCGGGCGCATCCGGATTACCGGGGCGAACAGTCGCTCAATATCATCGCCTATGGCGGCTTTACCGCTATCGATCATCCGGGCCGCGCCTATCTGGCGCTGGCCGTGTTTTATCGTCATGTCGGATTGGTGGTCGACGACGAGTTGTCGCCGCGGCTGCGCGAGCTCGCTTCGACGCGCATGATCGATCGCGCGCGCGTGCATGGCGCCGCCATGCGACTGGCTTACGTCATTTCGGCGGCGATGCCCGGCGTGCTGCCGAAAACACGGCTCGGCGTCGAGCGGCACCGGCTCGCGCTGCGGCTTCCCGGCGAATTCGCGGCGCTGGGTGGAGATCGTGTGCTCAACCGGCTACGGGCGCTCTCCCGCCTGATCGGCCGCGAGCCGGTGATGTTGTTGGGTTAGACGTCTCGCGCGCGGGCGCGTTGCCTAACCTGCAATGTTCGGGTTGAATGGCGTGCTCGCCGTCGGCGGTACCCCAGGGGAGGGGATCCATGGAAAATCTCAAGCGGTTTTTTGCGGTCATTGCAGTCATTTCCGTTCTGAATGGTATTGGGCTTCTGCTTACCCCGAATGCCGTGCTGGTGACCTACGGTATTCCGCCCGGTCCCGGTGCCGTCCTGGGCTTCCGGTTACTGGGCCTGACGTTGATCGAATTCGGACTCATCAACTGGTTCGTCAGGGCCTCGAACGACTGGACGGCACTGCGCGGCCTGTTGATTGGCGGTGCGGTCGGCTACGTCCTTGGCTTCCTGGTTTCGCTTTGGGCGACATTGAGCCATCTCATGAATCCGGCCGGCTGGGTCCTGGTGCTGACCTATGCCATTCTGCTGCTCGGATATCTTTACTCGCTGTGGTCCGGCACGAAAAAATTCGCCGGCACCTAGGCTGTGGCTCGCGCCTGAGAGTGAAACGATCAACCGCGCTCGACGGCGGCGACCCTGCCTTTTTCAAGGGCGAGCGCCAGGTGACCGTGCTTGAGCGCGAGCGCTTTTTCGCCGAATAGCTCACGCCGCCACCCGTGCAGCGCCGGCACGTCGGCTCGGTCATCGGCGGCGATGCGCTCCAGATCGTCGACGGTCGCAATGACCTTGGCGGCGACATGATGCTGTTCTGAAATCATCCGCAGCAGCACCTTGAGTAATTCGACCGTCGCTGTGCCGTTGGCGGAAATCGGTACCCGCGCGATATGCGGCAGCGTTTTCATATCGCGCTCAAGCCCGCGGACTACAGCCGCGACAATAGCTTCGCCCCAACGCGAGCGTTCGAAACCCTTCGGCAACGACCGCAAATGCTTCAGCCGGTCGGTGGTTGTCGGCGCCTGCACCGCGACGTCGACCAGGACTTCGTCCTTGACCACCCTGGAGCGCGGTACGTCGCGCGTCTGCGCCTCGCGCTCGCGCCAGGCGGCGACTTCGATCAGCACGGCAAGTTCTTTCGGCTTGCGCACGCGGGCCTTCAGCCGCCGCCAAGCGTTTTCCGGATCCATCCGGTAGGTGTCAGCCGACGTCAGCACGCTCATTTCTTCTTGCACCCAGTCGGCGCGTCCGCGTCGTCCGAGGTCGTCGACCAGCGCCAGATAGACGTCGCGCAAATGCGTCACGTCGGACACCGCATAGGTCAGTTGCGCCGCAGACAACGGCCGATGTGTCCAGTCGGTGAAACGGTGGGATTTGTCGAGTGCGTCGCCGGTGATGCGTTGAACGAGCTGATCGTAGGAAATGGAATCGCCGTAGCCGAGCACCATGGCGGCGACCTGGGTATCGAAAATCGGATGCGGGATAAGTTCGGCGAGATGCCAGACGATTTCGATGTCTTGCCGCGCGGCATGAAACACCTTCATGACTTTTTCGTCCGCCATTAGCGTGAAGAAGGGCGCCAGATCGATGCCGGGAGCGAGCGCATCGATCACGACCGCTTCATCGGTCGATGCCATCTGCGCAACGCAGAGCAGCGGATAATACGTGGTTTCGCGCAAGAACTCGGTGTCGACGGTGACGAAGGGGTGCGACGCCATGCGCCGGCAGACGGCAGCGAGCTCCGACGTCGTGACAATTGGTGCTATCGCGGCTTTGGCAGCGGAATCGAACATCATTTGAGCCGGTAGTTTGGTGCAGGGGCAATGCGGCTGGCAAGGGCCGTGGTAGCCGCCGCCGCGCCGCTAAACGACCGCTTTCATCTGGATGAATTCCCACGGGCTCGGCATGGCGCCTACCGGCACCTCGATGACGGTGGGGCCGTCGCGATGCGCGAAAGCGCGCCGCAACGCCGCGCGTAGCTCCGCCGGCCCGCTGGCGCGCATGGCTTCGGCGCCAAAACTTCTGGCGAAGAGCACGAAATCGGGGTTGGCAAGGTCGCTCCCGATCAGCCGGTTGCCGAAGATCTCCTGCTGGATGCGCCGCACATTGCCGAACGCACCGTCGTTGAAGACCACGGTGACAAGCGGAATGCGGTGGAGCATGGCGGTCGCAAGCTCGTTTGCGGTAAACATGAACCCGCCGTCCCCCGATATCGCCACCACCGGCACGTCGGGCCGGGCATTTTGCACTCCGAGTGCGGTGGCAAAACCCCAGCCGAGATTGTCCTGATAGCCGGGAGAAAGAAAGGTGCGCGGTTTATAGACGGGAAACGCCAGGCGCGCCGCGAAGCCGAGTTGGGTCACTTCATCGACAAAAATGCCGTCCTCCGGAAGTTCTGCACGTATCGCTTCGAGGAAAGCGATCTGTGGTGCGAGCTTGTCGAGCCGGCCCCGCCATTTCGCCTGTCGCTCCTGCATTTCGGCACGGCGAGACCGCCGCTTGTCGTTGTGCGTCGGCAATTGCTTCAGTAGTTCCTGCAAAATCGGTTTGGCGTCGCCGGTCAGTGCGACCCTAGGCTTGCGCCGGCGATTGTGCTCGGTGCGATCGGCGTCGATGCGGATGACGATATGATGGCGGCGGACGCCCCATTGCTCATATTGCATCAACAGCCGGGTGCCGACGCCGAGCACGACGTCGGCTTCGCCCCATAGCTCATGGCCGAGCGGCAGCGTCACGCTCAGCGGGTCGCGGCTGTCCAGCACGCCGCGCCCGCGCCGATAGCCGAGCACCGGCGCTTGCAGCACGGCCGACAGGGCGGTGACTTCGGCGGCGGCATCCTGCGCGCCGCCGCCGCAGATAATCAGCGGACGCTTTGCGGCGCCAAGCAGCTTGGCGGCGCGGCGGACCGCCTCGGTATCGATCTTCATCGCGGGCGGCGGCAGCGGCGCTTGCAGCATCATCGGCGCGGATTTTCCCCACACGTCCACGGCACACTCGATCGCGGCGGGTCCGGGCCGGCCGGTGTGCATCGACCGCAGCGCCAGCGCGGTGGCGCGGGACGCTTGTTGCGGCTTGCGGATCATTTGCGCATGATCGACGAGCCGTTTGATGATGCCTTGCTGGTCGCGGACTTCGTGCAGATGGCCGAACCCGCGGCCGACATCGGCATCGGGAATCTGGCCGACCAGCGCCAGCACCGGCGCGTTCATCGAATAAGCGGTGAGCAGCGCCGCCGCCGAATTGAGAAGCCCCGGCCCAGGCACTACCGCGTAAGCCTGCGGCTTGCCGGTCGCCAGCGCCGCGCCGAGCGCCATGTAAGCGGCGCCCTGTTCGTGGCGCGTGTGCACCGTGCGCAGACGGTCGGAGACCCTGAACAGTGCGTCGAACAGGTGGTCGTTCTGATACCCCGGCAGTGCGTAGATCGTATCGAGGCCGTGCCCGATAAGCGTCGCGACCACCGCTTCGGCGGCCGTCATCGGCGTAGCCGAGGGCCTGTTCGAAGTCTTCTTTTTCTTCATATCCGGTATACGCAGTTCCTGTGTCGGGAAGTGTGCAGGTCGGCAGGCGTCCTGTCGAGACTTTCCCCCGCCGCGCCCGCAGCGGCTTGACAAGTGGGCGCCGCCGATGTGCTTGTGCCCCACCTTTCACTCCTGTTTCAGTCGGGCGAATTGAGCATGCATCGCTACCGCAGCCATAAATGCGGCGAACTTCGAGCAACCGATATCGGCAGCGAGGTCCGCCTCTCCGGCTGGTGCCATCGTATCCGTGACCACGGCGGCGTGCTGTTCATCGATCTGCGCGACCATTACGGCCTGACCCAGATGGTGGCCGATCCGGACAGTCCCGCTTTCAAGGTCGCGGAAACGCTGCGTTCCGAGTGGGTGGTGCGCGTCGACGGCAAGGTGCGCAGCCGGCCCGAGGGCACCGAAAATCCGGAACTGCCGACCGGCGCTGTCGAGGTTTACGTCAGCGAGATCGAGGTACTGGGCCGGGCCGCCGAGTTGCCGCTGCCGGTGTTTGGCGACGCCGACTATCCCGAAGACATCAGGCTGCGTTACCGCTTCCTCGATCTGCGCCGCGAGCATTTGCACAACAACATCATCAAGCGCGGCCTGATTATCGATTCGCTGCGCCGGCGCATGAAGGAGCAGGGCTTCTTCGAATTCCAGACGCCGATCCTCACCGCGTCGTCGCCGGAGGGCGCGCGCGACTATCTGGTGCCGTCGCGACTGCATCCGGGAAAATTCTACGCGCTGCCGCAGGCGCCGCAGCAGTTCAAGCAGTTGATCATGGTGTCCGGCTTCGACCGCTACTTCCAGATTGCGCCCTGCTTTCGCGACGAGGACGCGCGTGCCGACCGCTCGCCCGGCGAATTTTATCAGCTCGATCTGGAGATGAGCTTCGTCACCCAGGACGACGTGTTCGACGCGGTCGAGCCGGTGATCCGCGGCGTATTCGAGGAATTCGGCGACGGCAAAAAGGTCACGCCGAAATTCCCGCGCATTCCGTATGGCGAGGCGATCGGCAAATACGGCACCGACAAGCCCGATCTGCGCAATCCGATCGAAATGCAAGACGTCTCGGATATTTTTCGCGGCTCGGGTTTCAAGATTTTCGCCCGCATCCTTGAGAGCAATGCGAAAGGCGCGGTCTGGGCGATCCCCGCGCCGAAAGGCGGTTCGCGCGCATTCTGCGATCGGATGAATTCGTGGGCCCAAGGCGAGGGCCAACCGGGGCTCGGCTATATCTTCTTCGCGCTCGACAACGGCGCCACGGTCGGCCGCGGGCCGGTCGCCAACAATCTTGGAGCGGAGCGAACGGAAAAATTGCGGGCGCAACTCGGGCTTGCCGACGGTGACGCGGTGTTCTTCGTCGCCGGCGATCCGCAGGCGTTTTACAAATTCGCGGGCGCCGCGCGAAGCAAGATCGGTGAAGAGTTGGATCTGATCGACAAGGACCGCTTCGATCTGTGCTGGATCGTCGATTTTCCGATGTACGAATGGAACGAGGAGGAGAAGAAGATCGATTTCTCGCACAATCCGTTCTCGATGCCGAATCTGCCGGCCGACGAGTTCCTGGCGCTTGATTCGGATGACCGCGACAGGATTCTCGCGCTGAAAGCCATCCAGTACGACATCGTTTGCAACGGCGTGGAACTGTCGTCCGGAGCGATCCGCAATCATCGGCCCGACGTGATGAAGAAGGCCTTCGCCATCGCCGGCTACGACGAGAGCGTGCTGGAGCAGAAATTCGGCGGCATGCTGCACGCGTTGTCGCTCGGGGCGCCGCCGCACGGCGGCATCGCGCCCGGCATCGACCGCATCGTCATGCTGCTGTGCGGCGAAGACAATCTGCGCGAAGTGGTGCTTTTCCCGATGAACCAGCGGGCGGAAGATCTGATGATGGGGGCGCCTTCGGAGGCGACCGCCAAGCAACTGCGCGAGCTGCACATCCGCGTCGTCACTTCCGGACCGGGATAGCGCAATGCTTTTTTCATTCGGCGGCAAGCCTCTCGGGCTCTTCGCACAGCGCGGCGACCGCCGCCTCATATTCCGCCTGCATGCGCTTTCGCCGCATGAGCCGCAGGATCAACCGAAGCTCGCACAATACGTCCAACGAAAACCGTGTGCCGCCGCCAAACGCGCAGGCGATCTGAAAGGCTTTGCGTTCGTCCCACCACCGCCGCTCGATGGTGACGATCGCTTCGTTCAGCTCTCGTCCGGCCAACACGGTCGCGCGGGCGCCAAAACGCGCCCGCAGGGCAGGATGACCGGAAGGAAGCCGCAGCAAACGCTCGACCCGGACCTTGAAGCTGTTGACAGCCGCCGCATCGTCAAATGCCGTCTCGATTTCGGCGAGCGCGACCGCTATCGCCGTCATGCCGCCGGCGCGAGCGGCGGCCGCGGCGCGGCGAATGCGGGCAGTCTCGCGCGCATGGCGCGGTGAACACGCGTCGAGGCGCGTCTCGGCGGAGGGCATCGGCAGCGGCTTTTGTCGTGCTTTCGGCGCATCCCGGCATTCGGGGCGGCGCGCGCGGACTGTAACTCAAAAAGGGACAACGGGTCAAGGCCGCGACACTATATCGGGGACGCAGCGCGACGGCTCGGTGACCGGGAGCGACTCGGGGTCGGCGGCGGATTTGGCCGTTAGCGCCGTCGCTTCGGCGCTGTCATCGGTCGGAAATGCGGGTGCCGGCTCAGATCAGTTTCAGGCAGCAGAGAACCTTGCCGACGATCTCAAGCTCGTTGAGCGAGATTTC
>JAGXAC010000114.1 GCA_019075925.1 Hyphomicrobiales bacterium
GTACTCGACAACGCCCCCGCCGAGCGCATGCAAGTGCGACAAAACGTACGACCCCATGAAAAGCCTGCCCCGCCCCCGGATTCCCCAACCAGTGTTAACGCTACGATGCCATTGCGGCAATTTCGGGCAAGAGGTCAGCGGCTAACCTTCTTGCATTATGGTCAACGGCGAGAGCCTCCTCGACGGATTGTGGCGCGGCCATCGCTCCCTGACGTTCGGCAGCGTCAAGGGTGGCCTCGACAAGCGAAGGAATGCCGCCAAAACCCAGCCTGCGGTCGACGAATTCACGGACGGCGACTTCGTTCGCAGCATTGAGGACCGTCGGCGCAGCGCCGCCGACGGTCAGTGCGCGGCGCGCCAACGCCAGTGCCGGAAACCGGATCGGATCAGGTTCCTCAAAAGTTAACGTGCCGAGCTTGGCTAGATCGAGCCGCGCGGCGGGCGTGCCCATGCGGACCGGCCACGCGAGGCAATGAGCGATCGGTATACGCATGTCGGGCGAGCCGAGCTGCGCCACGACCGAGCCGTCACGATATTCCACCAAGCCGTGAATGACCGATTGGGGATGCACGACCACGTCGAGCGCCTCGGGCGCGAGCGCAAACAAGTGATGCGCCTCGATCAGTTCAAGACCCTTATTCATCAGCGTGGCCGAATCGATGGTAACCTTCTGACCCATCGTCCAGGTCGGATGCTTGAGAGCCTGCTCCAGCGTCACCTTGCGGATCGCCTCCGCCGGAAAAGTGCGAAACGGCCCACCAGAGGCGGTCAGGATGATGCGGCGCACGTCCTCACGTCTGCCGGCGCCGAGCGCTTGGAAAATGGCATTGTGTTCGGAATCCACCGGCAGAACACACGCGCCGGCCGCGGCGGCCAGGCGCATGAACAGCGCGCCCGCGCAGACAAGACATTCCTTGTTGGCAAGCGCAACGGTCGCCCCGCGTTCGGCGGCGGCAAGCGTCGGTCTAAGGCTGGCGGCGCCGGTGATCGCCGCCATCACCCAGTCGGCCGGGCGCTGGGCGGCTTCAACGACGGCGTCAGCCCCGGCGCCGGTTTCAATACCGGACCCCGACAAGGCGTCCTTGAGGACATCGTAGGCTGCAGGATCGGCAACCGCCGCAAAACGGGCGCCGAATTCACGCGCAAGCTGGGCAAGCGCCGCCGCGTTGCGGTGTGCGGTAACCGCCTCAACGCGATAACGGCTGGGCTCCTGGCGCAAGAGGTCGACCGTGCTCGAGCCGATCGAGCCAGTAGCGCCCAACAGCGTGACCGACCTCGGTACCGGCGAAAGCTCAACGCGCGCAAGGGGCTGGCTTTGCTTCATCGGCCTACCATACCAGTAAGCCCTTGCCGGGCGAACCCACCCCCCCGTGGCAAACGCCGATCAGCGCGGCGGCCAGGGCGGCCGCGATATAGCCGTCGAGCCGATCCATCAGGCCGCCATGACCGGGGATGAGTTGGCTCGCATCCTTGGCACCGAATTGCCGTTTTACGCTGGATTCGAA
The DNA here is from genome assembly GCA_019075925.1 of Hyphomicrobiales bacterium. Classification (GTDB taxonomy): domain Bacteria; phylum Pseudomonadota; class Alphaproteobacteria; order Rhizobiales; family Xanthobacteraceae; genus BOG-931. The sequence continues at coordinate 1,506 of JAGXAC010000114.1, forward strand.
CAAATCGCCGCCTTGGCTCAGGACGGAGAGAAAGAATGCCATGATCCCGATCATCCAAAGTTTGGGGGTGCCGGCCGCATACGCGACGCTTAGGCCTGCGGCCATGCCTCCCACCGTTCCCGCAATCGCCCCTGACCAGGTCTTTTTCGGACTAACCACCGGCCACAGCAAAGGGCCGCCGAACAACCGTCCGCAAAAATAGGCCAAAATGTCGGTAATCCAAACAATTGCGAAGAGAAAATAAATCGCCGCGAGACCCCAATTCGGATCGTTCCGCAACGTGATCGACGGCAACAAAGAGGCACCAGCATAGACGACGCCGCCAGCGGCCCACCCCGCCGGATCAAGGCTCTCGTCAGCGCGCGGCCACGCGGTGATCGCGAGCGCCGCAAGTACAGCCTCGGCCAGGACGACACCGGCGGCAGCGGTAGGCAAACTCAAAGCCGTGAGAACGCCGGCGATCAGGAGCCCGGCTCCCCCAGGCACCAAAACCCGCGCTTCCGCAGCGCCAGCGGCAAGCGACGTCCATTCCCAAAGGATGCCCACGGCGGCGATCATGCACAGCACGGCAAAAAGCCACCCGCCGAGGTAGGAAGCAATCAGCGCGATCGGGGCCAGGACCGCCGCGGAAGTGGCACGCGTCCGCAGGTTGCTTTCGCCGCGTGCCTTGCCCGCGCGGCCGTCGCGATGGTCGGACGCACTCACGTTGAGGATCAGGTCGCGCCAGTCGCGGCCAATCCGCCGAAGCGGCGCTCACGGCGGCGATATTCCCCGATCGCGCCTTCGAGCGCGGCGCGGTCGAAATCGGGCCAATTGATGGGCAGGAAAACGAGCTCGCTGTAGGCCGCCTGCCAAAGCAAAAAATTGGACATCCGCTGTTCGCCGCTGGTGCGGATGATCACGTCGGGATCAGGAATGTCCGGCGCGTGCAAATAACTGCCCAGTCGATCCGGCGTCACTTCCACAACCGATAGTCGGCCCTCGGCCACATCAGCGGCTAGGCGCTGGGCAGCGAGCGCGATCTCCTGGCGTGCTCCATAGTTAAAGGCAACCACCAGCGTCAGCCCGTCGTTGGCACGTGTGAGGTCCTCGGCTTCCTGAAGCAGCAGGCAAATGTCGCGATCAAGTCCTTCGCGTTCGCCGATAACGCGTACCCGCACGTTGCTTTTGTGCAATTCGGCCAAGTCCTTGCGGATGAAGCGGCGTCGCAGCGACATCAGATCGCCGATTTCCGACGGCGGACGCGACCAATTCTCCGAACTGAAGGAGAAGATGGTCAGGAAGGAAATGCCGAGATCGGTAGCCGCGCGCACGGTGCGGCGCAAAGCCTCGACCCCGCGCCGGTGGCCCTCGACCCGCGGCAATCCGCGCGCCGCCGCCCACCGCCCGTTGCCGTCCATGATGATAGCGACGTGACGCGGCACATCGAAGCTGTCGCCTCCTTGCAGAAGCGGCGCCTGAGGTCGTTCTCTCGATCGGGCCGGGTCGCTCAAACGGTCATGATCTCCTTTTCCTTGCCGGCTAGTAGCTTGTCGACCTCGGCGATGGTCGCGTCGGTAGCTTTCTGCACCTCGCCGGAATTGCGCTCTTGCTCGTCCTCGCCGATCTTGTGTTCTTTCTCGAGCTTCTTGAGAAGATCCAGGCCGTCGCGGCGGACATGGCGGATCGCGACGCGCGCGGTTTCGCAATACTTATGCGCGAGCTTGACGATTTCGCGCCGCCGCTCTTCGTTCATCTCGGGGACGCGCAGCTTGATCACCTGTCCTTCCGTCGAAGGCGTCAATCCAAGATTGGCGGCGGAGATCGCTTTCTCGATCGGATGAATCATCGACCGGTCCCAAACCTGTACACTGAGCAGCCGTGGCTCCGGTACGGCGATGGTGGCAAGCTGATTGAGCGGCATATGGCTGCCGTAAGCTTCGACTTGCAAATGGTCGAGCAGCGCGCTCGATGCGCGGCCGGTGCGCAAACCGGCCAGCTCCTGCTTGAGCGCGGCGACCGCACCCTGCATGCGGCGCTTGATGTCGTTCATGTCGAATGTCGTCGTCATGGAGTCCTCCGCGTCCAGCGGCCGTGCTCTGCCGTCGGTCGGTCAGCCGACGGTGGTGAAGTGACCTTTCCCGCGTAAGACGGTTTCGATCGCGCCTGTGTTGCGGATCGAGAAAACGATAATAGGCATTCGGTTTTCGCGGGCAAGCGCGAACGCCGTCGCGTCCATGATCTTCAAGCTGCGGTCAAGCGCCTCCCGATGATCGAGCCGTTCGTAGCGCTTGGCGTTCGGATCCTTCTTTGGATCGGCGGTATAGACGCCGTCGACATCGGTGGCCTTGAGAACTGCGTCGCATCCCATTTCAGCGGCGCGCAGGACTGCGGTCGTGTCGGTGGTGAAATATGGATTGCCGGTGCCGCCAGCGAATACGATGATGCGCCCATCCTCAAGGTGGCGCAGCGCACGCTGCCGCTCATAAGTCTCGCACACCTGCGGCATGGCGAGCGCCGACATGGTGCGGGCGCTCACCCCGGCGCGCTCGATCGCCGTTTCGAGAACCAATGCGTTCATCACCGTTGCCAGCATTCCCATCGAATCCGCGGTCGGCCGGGAAAGGCCGTCCTGCGAAATTTGCGCACCGCGCAGGATGTTGCCGCCGCCGACCACGACGCCGAGGCCGATGCCGAGCTTGTGGGCTGCGACGAGATCGGCGGCGAAGCCGTCGATGGTCGGCTGGTGAATGCCGAACGTCTCGTTGCCGCTCAGGGCTTCGCCGGAGAGCTTGACGATCACCCGCCGGTAATTCGACCTTGCCATCGCCACGTTCCGCCCCTCGCCGCCGCTTCGGCGGCGCGCTGGATCATGCTCTAGTGGGCGCCTGCCAGCGCAGCAACTTCGCCGCCGAAATCTCCGCTGGGCCGATCGATCCCCTCACCGAGCGCATAACGAACGAAACCACCGATCTTGATCGGCGCGCCGACCTTCGATTCGGCTTCCTTCATTGCCTGGGCCACCGTCTTCTTGTCGTCGAAGATGAACCCCTGGTCGAGCAGGCAAACCTCCTTGTAAAAGGTCTTGAGGCCCGATTCGACGATCTTGTCGATGACGTTAGCGGGTTTGCCCTGCCCTTTGAACTTCTCGGCGAGCACATTTTTCTCGCGCTCGACGGTAGCCGCGGCAAGGCCCGAAGCGTCGATCGCCTGCGGATTGGCCGACGCCACATGCATCGCCACCATCCGGCCAAACGCCTTGAGCTCGTCGGTACTGCCGCCTGACTCAAGCGCGACGATCACGCCGATACGGCCGAGCCCATCGCTTACCGAATTGTGGACGTAGGTCGCGACCGCGCCTTTGCCGACGGACAAACCGGCGACGCGGCGCAGCGTCATGTTTTCGCCTACCTTGGCGATGGTCTCGCTGATTGCATCGGCGACGGTGCGGTCGCCGACGCGGGCGGCGAGAATCTTTTCGACATCGGCCCCCGCGGTCAACGCGACATCGGCAATCATCTTGACCAGACCTTGAAATAGATCGTTGCGCGCCACGAAGTCGGTCTCCGAGTTGACTTCGACGACGATCCCCTTGTCTGCGGTTACCGCCACGCCGATCAAACCTTCGGCGGCAACGCGGCCCGCCTTCTTGGCGGCCTTGGCCAGTCCCTTTTTGCGCAGCCAATCGACTGCAGCCTCCAAATCGCCGCCGGACTCGCCGAGCGCCGCCTTGCAATCCATCATTCCGGCTCCGGTTTTGTCGCGGAGCTCTTTCACCATGCCTGCGGTGATATTCGCCATTTCTGTTGGTCCTTATCGCTCATTGTCATTGCGAGCGAAGCGGCGCAATCCAGACTTGGAGATGGGGCTGGATTGCTTCGTCGCGGTGCTCCTCGCAATGACAGTGCCGTGGTTTGAGGCCCTACTCCGCCTCGGTCGCCACCTGTTCCTTCGCCCGGGCGATCCAGCCTTCGACCCGCCCGGGCAGTCCGACCTCTTCGCCGATCTTGTGGGCGGCAACAGACGAAAGTTCGGCAATCTGCCAAACGTGGAAAATGCCGAGGTCGTTGAGCTGCTTTTCGATCGCCGGGGACACGCCGGGGAACTTTTTGAGATCGTCGGCAACGCCGCGCGGTCCGGACAGCGGTTGAAATCCGAGTTTGTCGGTCTCGCTCGGCAGCTCTACGGCGGCCGGCGGCTCGGCCAGCGCGCCGACGTCCATGCGCTCGCCCTGGCCGCGGGATATTCCGTCGATGACCGCCTTGGCGACGAGGTCGCAATAAAGGGTGATGGCGCGGCTGGCGTCATCGTTGCCCGGCACCACATAGGTGATGCCCTCCGGATCGCAATTGGTGTCGACAACGGCGGCAACCGGCACGTTGAGCCGGCGCGCTTCCTTGATCGCGATGTCTTCCTTGTTGGTGTCGATCACGAACACGAGGTCCGGAAGCCCGCCCATGTCCTTGATGCCGCCAAGTGCGCGGTCGAGCTTGTCGCGCTCGCGCTGCAGCGTCAGCCGTTCTTTCTTGGTGTAGCCCTGCGCCTCGTTTGACGAGAGCATCTCGTCGAGCGCGCGTAGCCGCTTGATCGAGTTCGAGACGGTTTTCCAGTTGGTCAGCGTGCCGCCGAGCCAGCGCGAATTGACGTAATATTGCGCCGAGCGTTTGGCCGCCTCGGCGATCGCGTCCTGCGCCTGCCGTTTGGTGCCGACAAGCAGGATACGTCCGCCGCGCGCGACCGTGTCGCTCACCGCCTGCAAGGCGCGGTGCAACATCGGCACGGTTTGCGTCAGATCGACGATATGAATGTTATTGCGGGTGCCGAAGATGTATTCAGCCATCTTCGGATTCCAGCGATGGGCCTGATGGCCAAAGTGAACGCCAGCTTCTAACAGCTGGCGCATGCTGTATTCGGGCAGCGCCATTATCATTCTCCGGTTGATCCGCCGCGGACCGATGAGCCCTCTCCTTGCGGGGAGGACACCGGACGGCTGTTGAGGCCAGGGTCCGCGTGTGAAGTTGCCGCGCTTATATAGGGTGCCTCGGCCGGGCGCAATAAGGCCGGTCCTTCCGGCTAGAGTGCCTCGACCGTCACTACCCCCGACACCGCCTTGATGGCGCCAGCGATCTGAGGGGATACCTTGAAGCGCCCGGGTAGCTTGACCTCAACCTCGTTGCCGTTGCCGAGCAGCAGAACGACGCTCACCTCGCCATCGCCCGCCTCCGCGGCCTGGCGGCTGGCCGGCAGCCGGATCGGCTCAAGCCGTTTGGCCACTCCGTCAATCGGCACATCGTCGCGCAGGAAAACCCGCAGGCCCTTCTGCGTCTTTGCCGCGGCCTGATCGAGCGGCTCGGCAGTCTGGATGCGCGCGCGTACCTCGTCGCCCTGCACCTCGGCGGAGAGGAACAACAGCACCGCGGTGCCAGGCTCAAGCAGGTCGCGATATTGCGCCAGTCCTTCGGCGAACAACACCGCCTCGTAGTGGCCGCTCGGATCCGACAATCCGATGATCCCCATTTTGCTGCCATTCTTGGTCCGCCGTTCGGTGCGGGCTACCACCGTGCCCGCCACGCGGCCGGCGCCGGCACCGGCTTTCACCGCGCGGGTAAATTCGGACCAGGATTGGACCCGCAGCCGCTTGAGAGCGGCGGCATAATCGTCGAGCGGATGGCCGGAGAGGAAAAATCCGATCGCCTCGAACTCGCGTTGCAACCGTTCCGCCGGCAGCCAAGGTTCAACCGCGGGAAGTACGATCGGTGCGGGTGCTGCCGCGCCGCCAAAAAGTTCCGATTGACCAATCGCCGCGTCTTCGTGCGAGCGCTGTGCGGTCGCCAGTATCGCATCGACCGCGGCAAAGGCCCGCGCGCGGTTTCCTTCAATGGTGTCGAAGGCGCCGGCAGCCGCCAGGCTCTCCAGCACCCGCTTGTTGACGGCGCGCGGATTGATACGGGCGGCAAAGTCGGCAAGTCCGGTAAACGGCCGTTCGCGCGCGGCAAGGATGGCGTCAACGGCTTGGCGGCCGACGCCGCGCAGAGCCGCCAACGCGTAATGGATGACGTTGCCGTCCACGTCGAATTCGGCGCCGGAACGATTGATCGACGGCGGCTCGACTTTGATATTGAGCCGTTCGGCCTCGGCACGGAATTCAGCGAGTTTGTCGGTGTCGCCCATCGCGAGCGTCATCGACGCGGCGAGAAATTCCACCGGATAATTCGCCTTCATGTAGGCGGTCTGATAGGTCAACAGCGCATACGGGGCGGAGTGCGATTTGTTGAAACCGTATTCGGCAAATTTCGCGCAGGTATCGAAGATCGCCTCCGCATCGCCCTGGCCGATGCCGCGTTCGACCGCGCCGGAAATAAAGCTGTCGCGCTGCGATGCCATTTCCTTGCGGTCTTTCTTGCCCATGGCGCGGCGAAGAATGTCGGCCTTGCCGAGGCTATAGCCGGCAAGATCGCGGGCGATCTGCTGAACCTGCTCCTGATACGTAATGATGCCGTAGGTCGCGCGCAGGATCGGTTCCAGTCTGGGATGCAGGTAGTCGGTGCGTTCGTGGCCGAGCTTGCGCGCGCAATAGGTCGGGATGTTCGCCATCGGCCCGGGCCGATAGAGGGCGACCAGCACGATCAGATCTTCGAAACGATCCGGGCGCATATCGACCAGCGCACGTCGCATGCCCTGGCTTTCCACCTGGAACACCCCGACCGTTTCGCCGCGCGCCAAGCATTCGAAAGTCCTGGCGTCGTCGAGCGGAAGATTCGAAAGATCGATGTCGATCCCACGCCTTTTCACCAGCTTGACCGCGAGATCGAGCACGGTGAGCGTGGTCAGGCCGAGAAAGTCGAACTTCACCAGCCCGGCCGGCTCGACCCATTTCATATTGAACTGGGTGACCGGCATGTTGGACTTGGGATCGCGATAGAGCGGCACCAATTCGTTCAACGAGCGCTCGCCGATAACGATGCCGGCGGCATGTGTGGAAGCGTGGCGATGCAGACCTTCGAGTCGTTGCGCGATATCGAAAGCGCGCCGGGTGACCGGATCGCGGTCGCGCTCGGCCTGCAGCCGTGGCTCGTCCTCGATCGCGCGCTTGAGCGTGACCGGGTTTGCCGGATTTTGCGGCACCAGCTTGCACAGCTTGTCGACCTGGCCGTAGGGCATTTGCAGGACGCGGCCGACGTCGCGCAGCACGCCGCGTGCCTGCAAGGTGCCGAAGGTGATGATCTGGGCGACCCTGTCGCGGCCGTACTTGCCCTGCACGTAATGGATCACCTCGTCGCGCCGCTCCTGGCAAAAATCGATATCGAAATCCGGCATCGAGACGCGCTCCGGATTGAGGAAGCGCTCGAACAAGAGCCCGAAGCGGATCGGATCGAGATCGGTGATGGTGAGCGCGTAGGCGACGAGCGAACCGGCACCGGAGCCGCGGCCCGGTCCAACCGGGATACCCTGCGCCTTTGCCCACTGGATAAAGTCGGCGACGATCAAGAAATAACCGGCATATTTCATGCGCGCGATGACGCCGAGCTCGAAGTCGAGCCGCTCGTGATAATCCTGGCTGGTGTGGCCGTGCGCGACGCCGTAACGCGCCAACCGGCGTTCCAGTCCGGCGAGCGCGGCGCGGCGCAGTTCGTCGGCTTCGTTGCCTTCCTCAGCGGAGAATCGCGGCAGTATCGGCGCCAGCGTGCGTGGGCGGAACGCGCAGCGTTCGGCAACTTCGACGGTTGCCGCCAGCGCCTCCGGCAGGTCCGCAAACAGGGAGGCCATTTCGACGCGGGTCTTGAAGCGATGCTCCGGCGTGAGCGCGCGGCGTTCGCCGTCCGCGACGAACCGGCCTTCGGCAATGCACAGAAGCGCGTCGTGCGCCTCGTAGTCCTCTCGGGTCGCGAAAAACGGCTCGTTGCTGGCGATGAGCTGCAGACCACGCGCGTAAGCAAGCTCGATCAGGGCCGGCTCGGTCGTGCGTTCCGCCTCCGTGCCGTGCCGCTGCAACTCGATATACAAGCGATCGCCCATCAGGCGCTGCAATTCCTCGCAACGCGAAACCGCAAGCGTTCCCTGCCCGGCGACGATCGCAGCGTTGAGCGGACCGCCGGGTCCTCCGCTTAAAGCAATTAATCCGCCGGTTTCACCGTTGAGCCAATCCGCCTTGATGTGCGGGCGCTCGGTCTGCGCAGTGTCCAGATACGCACGCGAGCACAACCGCATCAGGCTGCGATAACCCTCCTCGCGGGTGGCAAGGAGCACAATGCGCGGGAAATTATCGGCGAGCGCCGTGCCGCGGTTGTCCTGGTCGCCAAAATCGACGGCCAGCGCGCAACCGACGATCGGCTGGATGCCGGCACCGGCAAGCTTCTCCGAGAATTCGAGCGCGCCGAACATGTTGTCGGTATCGGTCAAAGCCAGCGCCGGCTGACGGTCCTTCTTCGCGAGCTCGGCCAACCGGGCGATCGTCAGCGCGCCTTCCAGCAGCGAATAGGACGAGTGGACGTGCAGATGGACGAAACCGGGTGAGGTCTTCGCGGCGGGCATGGGGCTAGATACTCGCAATCGGCGATTCTGCGAGAGCCAAGGATGCGGGATGCCGCCTGAACCTGTCCATCAGCGCAGGCGGTTGCGCACAGCCGCACACAGGCCGTTTTGTCCCCACGGCAAGGAGGGTCACGGCGCCTGCCCGCTCAAAACGGCGCTGGTGCCTCTCAAATAACGCCAAAAACCTGGGCCCAGACCGCAATCATCGCCAGGAACAGACTGATCGATGTCAACGCCATGGCTTCTTCTGCAACCGCACGCATCATGTGAACCCTCAAGAACGAATAGAGAACATAGTTCCCTTATTGTTCTAGAGTCAAGGGGCCGGGCGAAAAGGTGCTGTCCGGACAGCGCCGGCGAAAAGCATTGATTTACGCCGTAATCCTCACTCCCGGCCTGGGTCGGAACCCATTCTGCAACCACCGCAAGCGTGCGAGCCCCCGCCCGCGGGAACTAAGCCCCAACTGCGTGCGCCCCACGTAACACCCGGATACCGCTGCCACTACGCATGTACTGGCCGCATCCGCCGCCCGTATCAAATCGTTCATCGCGCGGTCAGCCAACTCCGATTAAACTTCCCGCGTCCCTAAGCTTGGAGGAAGATCTAATGCGAAAAATCATCATGACTTCGACCGCAGCTCTATTCGTTATCGGGGCGACGCTGCTGTCGGCGCAGGCGCAAACCCAAGGCGCCGGCAACATCAACACGCAAGCACAGAACGCGACGATTATTCACAAGGCCGCCTGTCACGGATGGGGGCGATGGTGTCCCCCTGGCCGCCACCGTGTTTGCAACGGTTACCGTTGCTGGTGCGCGCCCTGCTGGTGATACGCACGATCATCAACGTCAGCGAGGCCGAGTTGGCGGCCTCGTTCATTGATCCGGTTTACCTTTTCGCGTTCGGCGCATCGGCGATAGGGCATCGGCATTTGCTCGACAAACACTACTAAGTATAAGAGCCCATCCGGGAAGTTTGGATTCATGACGAGGCATTTGCGGCAAGTCGCCTGAGCATGATGCGGATCATGGCGAGGCGAACGAACGCAGCGACGGTTGTTGCATAGCGCTCGAAGTCGCGAGCCAAGCGGCGATTGCGGCTGAT
>JAGXAC010000006.1 GCA_019075925.1 Hyphomicrobiales bacterium
CGTCGGGACGGCGAACGACGCTCTTGGCGGCACCAAGTACTGGGGCGCAAGTCTCGAGGTACAATATCCGCTGTTCTTCCTGCCGAAGGATGCCGGACTGCGCATCGCGTTCTTCGTCGATGCCGGATCGGAGTGGGGCTATAAAGGCGAAATCGCATGGCCGTCCAACGGCGAAGTCAACGGCACCGTCACCACTAACACAGGCGTATCCTACTTTTGCCCCAACTGCGCCATGCAATACGCCGATACGGCCGCACCACGGCTGTCAGTGGGCGGCAGCATTATCTGGGATTCGCCGTTTGGCCCGTTACGGTTCGATTTGGCCTATCCGCTGTTGAAACAACCCTACGACATTCCGCAGTTCTTCCAGTTTGGCGGCGGAACGCGGTTTTGATCGCGGCACCGCGATCCGCCGGGCCTCATGCCGGATTTCTTCCCCACCCACTGCGAACTGACGCTCGGCGAGATCGCAACGCTCACGCAGGCCGAACCTCGCCCCGGCGTTCCCCTCGAACGGCGTATCATCGACATTGCGCCGCTCGATGTCGCGCGAGGGTCTGATATCGCGTTTCTAGACAACGCCAAATATCTTGATGCACTTGCGCGAACGCACGCCGGCGCCTGCCTGCTCACGCCGCGCTTCGCCGCCATGGCGCCGGCCGGCCTTCCAGTCCTCGTGACAGCCGAGCCTTACCGCGCCTTCATTGCGGTCGCCCGCGCGTTATTTCCGTCATCGCTGCGGCCGTCCTCGCTGTTCCGCACGACGGGCCGCGCGACCGGAGCGCAGGTGCATCCGTCCGCGCGGATCGAGGCTGGCGTGACGATTGATCCCTTGGCCGTAATCGGTCCCGGCGCTGAAATCGGCGGCGGGACTCTGATTGCCGCCGGCGCAGTCCTCGGCCCGAATGTCGCGATCGGTCGCGACTGCGCGATCGGCGCCGGCGTTACGGTGCAGCACTCGCTGATCGGCGATCGCGTGATCATTCATCCCGGTGCGCGCATCGGCCAGGACGGGTTTGGATTTCTGCCGTCGCCGCAAGGTCACCAAAAAATTCCGCAACATAGGCGCGTCATTATCCAGGACGACGTCGAGATCGGGGCCAACACAACTATCGACCGTGGTTCAACCCGCGACACTGTTATCGGCGAAGGCACCAAGATCGACAATCTCGTACAAATCGCGCACAACGTCTCGATCGGGCGTCATTGCCTGATTGCCGGACAAACCGGAATATCCGGCAGCGCGCAGGTTGGAGACTTCGTGATGATGGGCGGGCAGGTCGGTCTTGCAGATCACGTGACGATCGGCTCAGGCGCGATGCTCGGCGCACAGAGCGGCGTTATGTCGGAAGTTCCGGCCCGGGAACGATATATCGGATCTCCGGCCGAGCCGGTACGCGATTTCATGAAAGGTGTCGCCACCCTTCGCCGCCTTGCCCGCGGCCAGAAGAAAGCCGATCCAAACGGAGACACGCAATGAGCGGGGAAACGCTCGCCGCCGCGGACATTCGCGAAATCCTTCGGCTCCTGCCACATCGCTTTCCGTTCGTGATGATCGATCGCGTCATCAAGATGCGCGGCGACGAGCACGGCATCGGGATCAAGAACGTGACTTTCAACGAACTGCATTTTCTCGGTCACTTTCCCAATAATCCGGTGATGCCGGGCGTGTTGATGATCGAAGGGATGGCTCAAACCGCGGGCGTGCTATGCCTGCGCAATCTGACCGCAGACGTTCCACGTTCGATGTACTTTCTGACGATCGACAAGGCCAAGTTTCGCAAACCCGCCGTTCCTGGCGATACGATCGAATATCACGTCAACAAAATCTCAAACCGCCGCAAGATGTGGTGGTACCGGGCCGAGGCTAAAGTCGGCGACGTGCTGATCGCCGAGGCCGAAGTCGGCGCCGCGATTATCGAGGGCTAAATGGCAATCGATCCGACCGCGCGCATCGCCGATGGCGCGCGCATCGCCGACGATGCCGAGGTGGGGCCGTATTGTCTGATCGGTGCGCAAGTTGAATTGCAGAGCGGCGTGCGGCTCATCGGCCACGTCAATGTCGCCGGACTCACCACCATCGGCGAAGGCACCGTCGTTTATCCCTTTGCATCGCTGGGAACGCCGCCGCAATCGACGCACTACCGCGGCGGCGCGACGCGGCTAACGATAGGCTCCCGCTGCGAAATTCGCGAGCATGTCACAATCAATACTGGCACCGAAGACGGCGGCGGCATCACCCGTATCGGTGAACGCTGCCTGTTCATGGTCGGATCGCATGTCGGCCACGATTGCCTGATCGGCAACGAGGTGACGTTCGCCAACAACGTGGTGCTCGGTGGTCACGTCACGGTCGGCGACAATACTTTTTTTGGCGGCCATGTTGCGGTTCATCAATTCGTTCGCGTCGGTGAAGGGGTGATGGTCAGTGGCATGTCGGGGATCGCCGACGATGTCATTCCGTTTGGATTTGCGATCGGCCGGATCGCCGATTTGGCCGGACTTAACGTTGTCGGTTTGCGGCGCCGCGGCCTGACCCGCAGCCACTTGCAGCAGCTTCGGCAAGCCTATCAAGCATTGTTTCACGGTGCGGGCGTGTTCGCCGATCGGGTCGAGGCGGTGGCGAAAGAATATGCCGCCGATCCGCATGTCCAGAAAATTATTACCTTTATCCGCGCGACCGGAAAACGAGCGCTGATGCGTCCCAATGCCCGGGCAAAACGCGAGAACCAAGCCGATGCGTCCTGATGGGCCGAACGCCGATCGTTCGGCGCCAGCGCCGGTGGCGATCGTCTGCGGGGGCGGCAATTTTCCGGGCGCAGTCGCCGAAGCCATCGTACGGCGCGGGGGGCGTCCGGTGTTATTCGGAATCCGAGGCTGGGCCGATCAAACCCTGCTCGATCGTTATCCACATCACTGGATCGCGATTGGCCAAATTGGCCGTTTTCTGCGTCTCGCCGAAGCCGAGCATTGCCGCGACGTGTTGTTTATTGGCAGCTTGTTGCGCCCGCCGATCACTCAAATCCGCCTGGACTGGCAGACGCTGCGCGTTTTGCCCCGTATAATCCGGGCGTTCCGGGGTGGCGACGATTGGCTGCTTAGCGGGGTAGCCAAACTGTTCGAAGAAAGCGGCCTGCGCCTGATCGGAGTAAAGGACGTGGCCCCGGAAATCCTGATGTCGGAGGGCACATTTGGCAAGGTGCGGCCGTCGCCGCGCGACGGCAAGGACATCGCGCGTGCGCTCCAATTGATCGCTGCCCTTGGGCGTTTCGACGTCGGCCAAGCCGCCGTCGTCGCCAATCTGCACGTTCTGGCGGTGGAAGCGGCTGAGGGCACCGACAATATGCTGCATCGCATCTCCGAACTGCGCCGTCTGGGCAGGGTCACTACACCCACCGGCACCGGCGTGCTGGTTAAGGCGCCAAAGCCAGGTCAGGATCGGCGCTTTGACCTGCCCGCGATAGGTCCGCAGACCATTGAAAATGCCGCCCGCGCCGGTCTGGCCGGCGTTGCCGTCGCGGCCGGCAGCACGATGATTGCGGAACCTGAAAAGGTTGTCGCGGCCGCCGACGCCGCCGGAATTTTTTTCGCTGGCGTGCGCGAGGACCAGGCGGAATGAATGAGTCATCGCGGCCTTTATCGATCTATCTGGTTGCTGCAGAAGAATCCGGCGATGCTCTCGGCGCGGCATTGGCAGGGGCTCTAACCGCCGGCGCAACGCCCGTGAAGCTTGCCGGCATCGGCGGGCGTGCCATGGCTGCCGCCGGAATTGCCAGCCCGTTCCCGATCGACGCGCTGTCGATCATCGGGGTGAGCGCGATCCCACGCCGTCTGCCAACAATTTTGCGCCGCATTCGGGAAAGTGCGGATGCCATCGTCGCGGCGCGGCCTGATGCTCTCGTCATCATTGACAGCCCGGACTTTACCCATCGCGTCGCGCGGCTGGTGCGCGGGCGTGCCCCGTCGATTCCGATCGTGGATTACGTATCGCCTTCCGTATGGGCTTGGCGTTCGGGACGCGCGCGCGCGATGCGAGATTATGTCGATTGCGTGCTCGCAATCCTGCCTTTCGAGCCCGACGTTCATAGACGGCTTGGTGGACCGCCCTGCGTCTACGTCGGTCATCCGCTGATCGAGCGTCTTTCGCAGCTGCGTCCGAATGCCGACGAAGCGCAACGGCGGCGCACGGATCCGCCGGTCGTTTTGGTTTTGCCAGGCAGCCGCGCCGGCGAAATCCATCGTCTCATCGAGCGTTTTGGCGCGGCAGCGGCAGAAGTGGCCGCTCGCCATGGGCCGATCGAGCTCATATTGCCCACCGTTCCCCACCTTGCCGCGGACGTCCGTGCGGCCGTAGCGTCATGGGCGATCACTCCGCGTGTCGTGGTCGAGCCGGCGGAGAAATGGGCCGCCTTTCGCTCCGCGCGCGCTGCTTTGGCGGCATCGGGTACGGTCACGCTCGAACTCGCGCTCGCCGGCGTGCCGACGGTGGCTGCTTATCGGGTTACTCTCATCGAAGAACTGATTGCCCATGTCTTGCGGCTGCGAGCCCGGCTGACGACGATCATTCTGGCCAATCTCGTCATCGGCGAAAATGTCATTCCAGAATTCCTGCAACGGGACTGTACGCCGCAGAATCTGGCCGCCGCACTGACGCCGCTGTTAAACGACACGGCGGAACGGTCGCGCCAAATCGAAGCTTTTGCCCGGCTCGACCAAATCATGGCGGTTGAGACGGCGCCCAGCGCCGAGGCGGCCGCCACGGTGCTCGATGTCGTCCGCCGGCGAGAGCACCGCGCCGCTACGTTCGAAAGTTAACCGCTTGTCGCTCGCACTCTATCCTTGAACTTGCCATCCTGTTATCCAACCCCATCATAATTTGAGTTGCCAACGTTTCGCGTGCGAATGGCCAAAAAAGCAAAACAGCGGAAATCCCCGGTCCACGCGGCGATTACCGGCGTTCACGGCTATCTGCCGCCCGACGTGCTGACCAACGCCGACCTGGCGCGTATGGTCGACACCAGCGACCAATGGATCACGGAACGCACCGGAATCAAGGAGCGGCGGATTCTCAAGGGCGAGGGGCTCGGCACCTCACACATGGGTGCCGAGGCGGTGCGTGGACTTCTGAAAAAAACCGGCACGGCGCCCGAAGACGTCGAACTCCTTATTTGCGCGACAACGACGCCCGACTTCGTGCACCCGGCCACTGCCAATCTCATCTGCGACATGGTCGGCATTCATGGCATCGGCAGCTTCGACGTTCAGGCTGCTTGCTCCGGATTCGTCTATGCGCTGACGGTGGCCGCACAATTCATTCGCGCGGGGGCTTATCGCAAGATCGTGGTGGTCGGAGCCGACAAGATGTCGGCCATCGTCGATTTCACCGACCGTGCGACCTGCGTGATTTTTGGCGATGGCGCCGGTGCGGTTCTCGTCGAGCCCAGTCGAAAATTCGGCATCATCGACACTATGATCCGTTCGGACGGCTCCGGCATGCGCTATCTGCATCAGCCAGCCGGCGGCAGCCGCATGCCGCCGACGGCGGAAACCGTCGCCAAACGGATGCACTCCGTGCATCAGGAGGGCGCGTCCGTATACAAGTTCGCGGTGGCAGGCATGACTGAAGTGGTGTCCGGCCTGATGAAGCGAAACCACCTGAAAAATGACGATGTCGATTGGTTCGTGCCGCATCAGGCCAATAAACGCATCATCGAAACGACCGCCGATCGCATGGATATTCCGATGCAGCGCGTGATGATGACGATCCAAAAATTCGGCAACACCACCGCCGCAACGATCCCGCTCAGTCTCTGGGACTATGAGTCCAAGCTTAAGGCCGGCAACCGGCTCCTCTTGGCCGCATTCGGCGGTGGGTTCACTTGGGGTGGCATCTATCTGACGTGGGCGTATGACGGGTCGCACCGGCGGTAAGGTGGGTCGCCGCCGGCGCGGTGTTAATCTGTAACTTTCAGACTCGCTGTGACGTTTTCAGGCCCGACCGTTTCCAGCATGTCCAGAAACGCCACCCGGTACGATCCGGGTCGCGTCGTTGCGGCGGCCGCCAATTCGCCGGCGATGCCATAGACTCCAACGGCCGCAACCGATGCGTCGAAAGGGTCTGGGCAGATTGCAGCAAACGCTCCGGTGACGGCGGATAATGCGCAACCAAGGGCGGTAACTTTCGCCATCACCGGCGAGCCGTTTGCCAGCTTCACCACCCGCTCGCCGTCCGTAACGATATCCACTGCGCCGGTAGCGATGACCGTGCATCGTTGGTGTTTGGCGAGGCTAACGGCGAATGCGAGCGCCTCTTCCGTCGTGTTGGCGCTGTCGACGCCCTTGGGCGCGGCGCCGGCGCCGCCGGCGACCGCCATGATCTCGGACGCGTTGCCACGAATGATCGACGGTCGGTGTGGCAAAAGTGCTTTTACCGTATCAGTGCGCAACCGCGTTGCGCCCGCGCCGACCGGGTCGAGCACCCAGGGCTTGGCGTTTCGACCGGCCGCTTCCGCGGCCAGCTTCATCGAATCGACCCATGACGCCGACAATGTCCCGATATTGATGACAAGCGCCCCGGCGATGGCGACGAATTCGGCTACTTCTTCGCGCGCGTGCACCATCGCCGGTGACGCTCCGATCGCGAGCAGGGCGTTGGCAGCGATGTCCATCGACACGTAATTCGCGATGTTATGCACCAGCGGCCGCGCCGCGCGCATGGCGTTGAGCAGCTCGACGGTTTTGGCGGCAATCGCCGTTCGGTTGGCCATTACCTCGGAATCCCACTTGAAAACCACGCCGATTATAGAGTGCAGCCGTTGCCTATGCTACCGCGAAGCCGGCCGCAAACCGGCTATAATGGTTTCCGGAGAAAACGCCGATGCACGATACGACCGCTGTCGTCTCGCCGCAGCACAGGCCGCTCGTCAGCCGAAGCGGCAATCCGCGTTATTCCGCGCTTCATCGGCGTTATCCGCACGTTACCTACCTGCGAAATCGTGCCCGCGTTCGAGTCCCGCATTTTGCTTTTGAATACGCCGACGGCGGCGCCGGCAACGATGATGCGGGCATCAAACGCAATTGGGCCGCGTTGGACGCGGTCGAGATCGTCCCGCGCTATGGCGTCATGCCAGCCTTGCCACCCTGCGACATCGATTTATTCGGCCGCCACTACAGCGCGCCTATCGGCATCGCGCCGATGGGTGGGCCGTCGATCGTCTGGCCTGGCGCGGACATATATCTCGCCGGAGCCGCGCAGCGTGCCCGCATTCCCTACACGCTAAGTACGGTCGGTGGCACGACGATCGAAAAAATCGGCGAAATCGCGCCTGACGTGTTCTGGTTTCAGCTATATCGCTTCGCCAACGAAGGGCATGCCATAGGTTTCGATTTGGTTCGCCGCGCCGAAGCAGCCGGCTGCCGCGCGCTGGTCCTTACGCTCGACGTTCCGGTGCGCACGACGCGGCCGCGTGAAGCGGCCACTGGGCTTGCCGGAGCATTTCAACTCGATCTCGGCATTGTCGTGCAGAGCCTGCTGTCCCCCGGCTGGATGACCGCTTTGTGCAGGCATGGCATTCCGCGCTTCGCGAACCTTCGCGCTTATGCGGGCGAGAATATTTCGCTCGGCGAGCTGATTGCATTTACGCGGCGCGAGATGGGTGGTGCCTTCACTTGGGAGGAGGTCCGGGCGTACCGCGAACGGTGGAAGGGCCCGTTGGTCGTCAAGGGCATTCTTCACCCGCAGGATGCGGAGAAGGCGGTCACACTCGGCGTCGATGGCATTATCGTTTCCAATCACGGCGGGCGGCAGGTCGACGCACTCCCGGCGCCAATCGACGCGCTGCCCGCCGTCGCGAGACAGGTCGGCAATCGAGCTACCGTAATGATGGATTCCGGCATTCGCAGCGGCAGCGACGTTGTCCGTGCTTGCGCGCTCGGCGCGAACGCGACTTTCGCCGGCAAGGCCTTTCTGTGGGGACTGGGTGCGCTTGGCGGACAGGGACCTGGACACGTTATCGATCTTTTGCTGGACGAAACGCAGACCGCACTCGGCCAATTGGGCGCGCGCTCGGTTGCGGAACTCCGATCGCTTTCCGTCCGTCACCCAGGGGCGTTGCAAATCTGACCTGCATGCGTCCGTATAGTGCCGCGTGGGCAGCCCCGCTATACGTGGGCTTTCGACCGGAATTTGAGCATGGCGGCGCTTGCCGATCACGCAATCGAGGCCACTGACGACCGCTTGGCCGCTCGCAACGCGCTGATTCTGGCCGCCGCGCAAGCTTTGGCCGGCGGCAATAACACCGTGATCGTGGCAACCGGAGGGATCGCCGGTTCGATGCTGGCGCCAAGTCCGATGCTGGCGACCTTGCCAATTAGCACCATGGTGCTCGGCATGTGGATCGGCACATTGCCGGTCGGCATGCTGGCAAAGGCCTTCGGCCGCCGCTTCGCGTTGCAGCTGGGATGCGCTTTCGGAGCTCTCTCGGGCGTCGTGTCGTGCATGGCAATGTTGTCGGGGTCATTCGCGCTGTTGCTAGCGGGTGCATTATGCGGCGGCCTATATGCATCCGCCCATCAATCTTATCGTTTCGCTGCCGCCGATACGGCGAGTGTGCAATTCCGCGCCAAAGCGGTTGCGTGGGTCCTTGCTGGCGGTGTCCTTGCCGCTGTGCTCGGCCCGCAAATCGTCATCTTCACCGAGAACATTTGGCCTTCCTATCTGTTCGCCGGCACGTATTTGACCCAATCGGTCTGCGCCATTATCGCCGCCGGCGTGTTGACTCAATTCAAGAGTCCACGCCCGGCGCGATCGCAGACGTTCACCGACGGCCAGCCATTGCTTGACATTATCCGCCGGCCTCAATTTATCATCGCCGCGACATGCGGTGTCGCCAGCTATGTGATGATGAACGTGATCATGACCGCAGCGCCGCTGGCGATCGTGATGTGTCACCATTCTGTCAGCGACGCGGCGCTTGGCATCCAGTGGCATGTGATCGGCATGTATGCGCCAAGCTTTTTCACCGGCGCGCTGATCCTGCGGTTCGGGCTCCGGACGATCATGGCGGTGGGTCTCGGCTTGATCTTTGCTGCGGCCTCGATCGGCATACTCGGCGTCGCATTGTGGAATTTCTGGCTGGCGCTCGCACTGCTCGGTGTCGGATGGAATTTCGCCTTCATCGGCGCCACGACGCTGGTGACCGAATGTCACGGGCCGCGGGAGCGGAACAAGGTGCAGGCTTTCAACGATTTTGTGATTTTCGGCGCGATGGCGATCGGTTCGTTTTCATCGGGTGCGCTGCTGGCCGGCTACGGGTGGGGCGCGGTTAATGCGTTGGTCTTTCCAGTAGTGCTGACCGCGGCAATCCTGCTGACTTGGGGTGCGCTGGCGCGTCGGCCCAACCCGATCTGAGGTGGCATCCCCTTGTACCGTCAAATGAAATCGGTTGCGGAAAGAACATCCGCCGCCGTTGCACCCTGCGTCTATTTTTGGCAATGTCCGCCGCGATTTGCGCCGAACGCGTTTATGGCTCTCGGGGCATTTTCCTTCCGGGCCGGGTTGACCTCTGGCCCCCATCAACCGGGGTATTCTCCATGACGACGTTGTGGCTCATTGTTTTGTGCGGCGTGCTCGCGATCCTCTACGCCATTTGGGCCACGAGTTCGGTGATGCGCGCCGATCCCGGCAGCGCAAAAATGCAGGAGATTTCCGCAGCCGTGCGCGAGGGGGCGCAGGCGTATTTGCGGCGGCAATACACCACCATCGCGATCGTCGGCGTGGTTATTTTTGTGATCGTCGGTTACTTCCTCGGCTGGCTGGTGGGTATCGGTTTTGCCGTCGGCGCGATCCTGTCGGGTGCGGCGGGTTTCGTCGGCATGAACGTGTCGGTACGCGCCAACGTGCGCACCGCGCAAGCTGCGATCAAGTCGCTTGCCGCAGGGCTCGAACTCGCATTTCGCGCCGGCGCCATCACCGGCCTCTTGGTCGCCGGTTTGGCACTGCTCGGCGTGACGCTTTATTTCGGCTTCCTGGTCGGCACGCTGCATCTCGCGCCGAACGATCGCACCGTGGTCGATTCCATGGTGGCGTTAGGCTTCGGCGCGTCACTCATTTCGATCTTCGCACGTTTGGGCGGCGGCATTTTCACTAAAGGTGCCGACGTCGGCGGCGATCTTGTGGGCAAGGTTGAAGCCGGCATTCCGGAAGACGATCCGCGCAATCCGGCCACAATCGCCGACAACGTCGGCGACAATGTCGGCGACTGCGCCGGCATGGCCGCCGATTTGTTCGAGACCTATGCGGTGACCACCGTCGCCACGATGGTATTGGCAGTGATTTTTTTCAGCTCGGTCTCTACCGCGATGGTGATGAAGATGATGACCTATCCGCTTGCCATCGGCGGCATATGCATC
This sequence comes from Hyphomicrobiales bacterium, assembly GCA_019075925.1. Taxonomy (GTDB): domain Bacteria; phylum Pseudomonadota; class Alphaproteobacteria; order Rhizobiales; family Xanthobacteraceae; genus BOG-931. The sequence goes on from JAGXAC010000006.1 coordinate 10,411, forward strand.
ATTGCCTCGATCATTGGCACATTCTTCGTGCGGCTCGGAGCCAGCCAATCGATCATGGGTGCCCTTTACAAGGGGATGATAGCGACCGCCGTTCTGTCGTTGATCGGGATCGCCGGCGTGACTCACTATCTCATCGGCTTTGGACCGCTGGCTGGCGTTACCTATTCTGGTGCCGAGTTGTTCTATTGCGGCATCGCCGGCCTGGTAGTGACCGCTCTCATCATCGTGATTACCGAGTATTACACCGGCACCAACTACCGTCCGGTTCACTCAATCGCTCTCGCGTCCGTCACCGGACACGGCACCAACGTTATTCAAGGCCTGGCGGTGTCGTTGGAAGCCACCGCGCTGCCGGCAATCGTCATTATCGCCGGTATTCTCGTCAGCTATAACCTTGCCGGTTTGTTTGGCATTGCTATCGCCGTGACCACGATGCTGGCGCTCGCCGGTATCGTGGTTGCACTCGATGCTTTCGGGCCGGTCACCGATAACGCCGGCGGCATCGCTGAAATGGCGGGCTTGCCGAAAGAGGTGCGCAAATCGACTGATGCGCTGGATGCCGTCGGTAACACCACCAAGGCGGTGACAAAGGGTTACGCCATCGGCTCGGCCGGGCTGGGCGCATTGGTGCTGTTCGCCGCCTACAATCAGGACCTGAAATTCTTCATCGCCGGCGCCGACAAGCACGCTTACTTCCAGGGCGTCATGCCGGACTTCTCGCTGGCCAATCCCTACGTCGTATGCGGGCTGCTGTTCGGAGGCTTGTTGCCGTATCTGTTCGGTGCCATGGGCATGACCGCGGTCGGCCGCGCCGCGTCCGCAATCGTCGAAGAGGTGCGCAGGCAATTTCGCGAGAAGCCCGGCATCATGCAGGGCAAGGAGAAGCCTGATTACGGACGTGCCGTGGATCTGCTGACGCGTGCAGCAATCAAGGAGATGATCGTACCGTCGCTCTTGCCGGTGCTTTCTCCGATTGTCGCCTATTTCGTCGTCTATTTTATTGCCGGCGGTGGCCCGCAGGGAAAATCGGCGGCGTTCTCCGCCCTCGGCGCGATGTTGCTGGGCGTCATTGTGACCGGCTTGTTCGTCGCCATCTCAATGACCTCGGGCGGGGGCGCCTGGGACAACGCCAAGAAATATATCGAGGACGGTCACTACGGCGGGAAGGGATCCGACGCCCACAAAGCCGCGGTCACCGGCGATACTGTCGGCGATCCTTACAAGGACACGGCCGGCCCGGCGGTCAATCCGATGATCAAGATCACCAACATCGTCGCGTTGCTGCTGCTGGCCATTTTGGCGCGCTGACGCTTCGCAACGACGTGGATCTTTCGGACGGCGTGCACGTTAGCGGATGTCGTCGCGCCGTCACGTCAGAACGGCATGCCAACGCGAGCGTTCTGCATGGTGTAGAGCATTTGCTTGATGAAATTGACGTCCGAGCCGGCGGTTGGCGTCTTACGGGCGACGAAATCGAACACTTCGCCATCCTTCAAGCCGTAGGACGCAACGCGGTTCACACGACGATTCCGGTCGAAATAGATGGCGATGACGCGCTGGTCGGTGATTGTCGTCGGCAAGAATGAGGCCACACGCTGTGCCTTTTGGGAGATGTAGTAGAACGCCTCGCCAGATACGGTGGCAACGGTCGACGGTGTGCCCAGCACGATCAGCACCTGCTCCTGCGACGCGCCGAGCCGAATTTGCTCAAGCGCCCCGTCCGGCAGGACGTAGCCGCGCTGGAACGTCTCGCCGAAAAAGCATCCGCCGAGCGGTAGCGTGAGGAATGCCGCCAACGCCACGACCGCTGCGTTCTTTCCCCGGCTGTGCACCGTACCCCACCCCATTTTCGGCAATCCACTTGTCTCCAGGAGAGACGCCTGCCGTACCCCCGAAAGGTTAAAATGGCAATTCGCTATAGCGCGGCGCGATCGATGAAACAGCTTTGAAGAAATGAGCTATCTCTATGATCTTGGCGGCTTTTCGACGTTCTCACCACCATCGCAGCATCCCCGCTTTGTATGGCGCTATCGTGGCGCAAGCCCGCTTGCCGGCCTTCTATCGGGCCTATGCAGTTCCGGACACCGTAGAAGGCCGTTTTGAATTAATTGTACTGCATCTCGTGCTGGTGTTGTTGCGGTTGAACAGCGAGAATGGCGGCGCAGGCGGAGCCAAGCCCAGCCGTGTCGCCGGACAACGTTTATTTGACGCCTTCTGCCGCGACCTTGATCACAACCTGCGCGAAATGGGGACCGGCGACTTGGCCGTGCCGCGCGAAATGCGGCGTTTTGGCGAGGCCTTTTACGCCCGCCAGGCCGCATACGGGGCGGCCCTTGCCGCGGCGAGCGAGGCGGAGCTTGAGAACGCTTTGGCACGCAATATCTTTGGCGTGGTCGGCATCGATGACAATGTGGCGCGACTTGCGCGCTATGTCCGCGCGGTGGCGGCGGAACTGGAAATCCTAGACCTGGACGACCTCGTCGCCGGCGGCGCCACTTTTCCCAATCCGGAGGCTTTCGCCCATGCCAGAAAATCAAACTGATAGGGCAGCGCCAGCACCGGCACCGTGGCACGTCCCGGTCGCGGTTGAAGATGTCGCCGAAGCTGGCAAGCACTTCGATCTGGTTGCTGATGCAAAGACGCGTGCCGCCCTGGCGCGCCTCGCCGGCCTGCGCGAATTGCCACGGCTTCGGGCGACCTTCGATGTCTCGCGCTACGGCGCCAGCGGCCTGCGCGTCGTGGGCCGCGTGTCGGCAACGGTCGGCCAATTCTGCGTGGTGACGCTCGAACCGCTTGTCAGCGAAATCGATGAAGAGGTCCAGCTTTTGTTCGCGCCACCAGCGGTCACGAGCAACGGCGGCGAAGATGCCGCGGCGAAAGCGAATGACGACAACCCCGAGCCGTTGAGCGGCGGCTTGATCGACCTTGGCACGGTGGCCACTGAATTTCTGATTCTCGGGATCGATCCCTATCCGCGCAAACCGGGCGCGGTATTCGAGCCCCCAAAACAAGCCACGCCGGATCAGAGTCCGTTTGCCCCTCTCGCCGCCCTCAAGCAGCACGGCGACGGCCGCCGCTGATGGCAGTTGTTTCCAGGCACCGAACCGCTATTCTCGCAGGTGGTCTCGTCACCATCATGCGCGAACAAGAAAATGCGCCGCATGATCCGGCCGGTTTGAACCGGATCATGGACTAGGATCGCAGGCGATCGATGTCGCAAATGGTCCGCATTGCCGTCGACGCGATGGGGGGAGATCACGGCCCAGCCGTGGCTGTCGCCGGTGCGGAGCTGGCGTTGGCGCGGCACCCGCACAGCCAGTTTGCTTTTTTCGGCGATTCGGCCGCGATCGCGCCGCTTGTCGCGCAGCGGCCGGCGCTGCAATCCGCGTCGCGTCTGGTTCATGCCGAAATTTCCGTACGCATGGAGGACAAGCCGAGCCGGGCTTTGCGCTATGGACGCCGTAAATCGTCAATGTGGCTCGCCATCGAAGCCGTAAAGAACAATGACGCCGACGTTGTCGTGTCGGCCGGCAACACCGGCGCGCTGATGGCAATGTCGAAATTCGAGCTCAAGACTTTGGCGGGCATCGAACGTCCCGCCATCGCCGCACTCTGGCCGACGCTGCGCGGAGAATCGGTCGTACTCGACGTCGGTGCTTCGATCGGAGCTGATGCCGAACATCTCGTCGACCTTGCCGCGATGGGCACGGCGACTGCACGCATTCTGTTGGGCATAGCGCGACCCACCGTCGGGTTGCTCAATATCGGCGTCGAAGAGGTCAAGGGTCTTGAGCCGGTGCGCGAAGCCGGCCGCATATTACGCGAACGCATGCAGCAGGACATGGAATACATCGGTTTCGTCGAGGGTGACGATATCGGCGCCGGCAAAGCCGATGTCATTGTCACCGAAGGATTTGCCGGCAATATTGCGCTCAAGACCGCCGAAGGGACTGCGCGCCAGATCGGCGAGTATCTTCGCGATGCCATGACTCGCTCGCTCGGCGCACGGATCGGGTACCTGTTCGCCCGGCCTGCATTCCGGCAATTGCGTGAGCGGCTCGATCCGCGCCGGCTTAATGGCGGTGTTTTCCTCGGGCTCAATGGTATCGTCATCAAAAGCCACGGCGGCACCGATGCCGAGGGTTTCGCCGCCGCCATCGCGCTTGGCTACAGTGTGGTTCGCGACGAATTACTGGCCAAGATTACCGCGGCGCTGGTACGGCCGGGACGGGAGCCGCTGCGCGCGCTAGGCGGAGCCGCCTCATGAAGGTCCGCCGCTCAGTGGCGCTTGGCTGCGGCAGCTACTTGCCGAACCTGGTGCTGACCAACGCTGAACTCGCACGCAAGGTCGACACGTCCGACGAATGGATCGTGCAACGTACCGGCATTCACGAACGCCGCATTGCCGCGCGCAACGAAACCACCGGGACGATGGCTGCTCAGGCGGCGCGCGCCGCGCTTGCGCATGCGCGCGTCGACGCTCAGACCATCGACTTGATCGTGCTCGCCACCTCGACGCCGGACAACACCTTTCCGGCAACCGCTGTTTCGGTGCAGGCCGATCTTGGGATCAATCACGGCGCTGCCTTTGACGTGCAGGCAGTGTGCTCCGGTTTTGTGTATGCGCTCGCGACCGCCGATGGATTGCTCAGGTCGGGGGCTTTCAACCGCGCATTGGTCATTGGCTCGGAAACGTTTTCGCGGCTGCTTGACTGGACCGACCGGACCACCTGCGTGCTGTTCGGCGATGGCGCGGGCGCGGTCGTGCTAGAGGCGCAGGAACTCGAGGAAAACCGCGGGGACCGCGGCCTCCTCACGGTGCGATTACGCTCCGACGGCCGTCATAAATCCAAGCTCTACGTGGACGGCGGACCGTCCTCGACGGGGACGGTCGGGCATCTGCGTATGGAAGGCCGCGAGGTGTTCAAGCATGCCGTAGCCATGATCACCGACGTGGTCGAGGATGCGTTCAAGGCTACCGGCAAGACGGTAGCCGATGTCGATTGGTTCATTCCACACCAGGCCAACAAGCGGATTATCGACGGTTCGGCGCGCAAACTCGGCATTCCGGCGAACAAGATCGTGATTACGGTCGACCGTCACGGCAACACCTCGGCGGCCTCGATTCCGCTGGCCTTGACCGACGCCGTCACCGACCGCCGCATCAAGCGCGGCGATCTGCTGCTCCTGGAGGCGATGGGCGGTGGGTTTACCTGGGCTGCGGCCCTGCTCCGGTGGTGAAAAACCGCCCCTGCAGGGCGTTGACCGCTTGGCGAGAACTCAATATCGTTGATAATTCAGTGCGATACGATGGTCGATGCTGATCGAGCGCCGAGAGCGGGGCTGGCGATGACGAGAAAGACGATCACGCGGGCAGATTTGTGTGTTGCGGTCTATCAGAAAGTCGGCCTTTCACGCACCGAATCGGCCACGCTGGTCGAGTTGGTTCTCAAGGAAATTACCGATTGCCTGGAACGCGGCGAAACCGTGAAACTGTCGTCTTTTGGCTCATTTGTCGTCCGCAAAAAGGGCCAGCGTATCGGCCGTAATCCGAAGACCGGCAAGGAAGTACCGATCTCACCGCGCCGCGTTATGGTGTTCAAGCCGTCCGCCATCCTCAAGCAGCGGATCAATTCGCTGGACGGCGGCAACGAAGACCTCGATTCGTAACCGCGGGATTTTGGCCTTGGACAAGGCACCCGATGCGTTCCGCACGATCAGCGAAGTTGCCGAGGAGATCAACGTTCCTCAGCACGTCCTGCGATTTTGGGAGAGTCGGTTCACGCAAATCCAACCGCTCAAGCGCGGCGGCGGACGGCGCTATTACCGTCCCGACGACGTCGACCTCCTGCGGGGCGTACGCCATCTGCTATACGGCGAGGGTTATACCATCCGTGGCGTGCAGCGCATTTTGCGCGAGGAGGGGCTTGCCTTCGTTCAATCGGTCTGGCGCCCCGGTGCAGAGCCTCCGCCGCCCGATATCGAACAGGTCGGTGCTGATGCGCGCGCGGAAGCCGTATCTCGCGCCGAACCGGAACCCTCATTTTTTGCGCGTTCGCCGGAGGTCGCGGATCCGGCCGGCGAACGGCGGGAGCCGAGCATCGTTCCGCCTGCCCTGCGCGCCGGTCTCGGCGTCGAAGAGCGTCGCAAATTGCAAGGCGCTCTCGACGAACTGAACGTCTGCCGCAACCTGATCCAAGCAGCGCTCGCCGAGGCGTCGGGCTCGCAGGATTAGCCTGCCGGTTGGCCTTGGCGCGCGTTGCGCAGCTTCAAATGTGATGTGGGACTTTGTTGCCCGGCTTTTGGTGACGGATGATGCGTTTGGTGTGCACCGCCACGCAGCCATGCCCGCCGCAGATCGACACGACTTGCTGGATCAAAGTGCCATGCACCGGCGGCACCATGGTCATTGCCGCGGCACAATGAACCGACAGTGCGGTGAAGAGGATGGCGGCGAGTCCCGCAAATAGAGCGCGCATTGATCTCCCTCGAACGAATCAGAGAGATCATCATAGCGGATTTCGCGCTCCGCCTTTGCCGGCAACGGCACAGATAGAAGGGAGTGAGGGGATGGTCGGAGCGGCGAGATTCGAACTCGCGACCCCCAGTCCCCCAGACTGGTGCGCTAACCGGGCTGCGCTACGCTCCGCCGATGCAGGCGGACTATAGTCAGCGCTCAAACGGGGCGCAACCAGCGCTCGCCCATCGACGTTGCAACGCGTAAAATGACTTATCGACGATTGGCAGCGCACGCACGAGCGAGCCCGACACGGTGAAGCGGATCTATAATGCGACGCTGAATTCGATCCGCGGACTGCGCTATGGCGCGGCCCACGAAGCGTCGATCCGCGAGGAGGTGATCCTGGTCGCGGTCGGGCTTGCGCTCGGGACGGTGATCGCGCCGAGCGTCGGTTGGTACGTGCTCCTGGTCGGTTCGCTGCTGGTGCTGCTCGGCATCGAATGTCTCAACACCGCGATCGAAAGACTGGCCGACCACGTGGCCCCCGACCACCACGTCGACATCTTGCGGGTCAAGGATTACGGATCGGCCGCGGTATTTTGCGGAATATGCCTTGCCGGATTGACTTGGCTTGCTGCGTTGGTCGTCCGCTTGGGGCTGATCTGAAACGAGCGCGGCTGCGAGAAGCCGTTATGCCGCGTTCGCCCGCGTGGCATCGTAGCTTGACGCCCGCCATTCCTGACGGCGGCGAAGATTGATCGTCGCCGCCGTCAAGCCCCAAATCATACCGAGCAGCAGGAAGAAATGGCGCCAGTGGTCGGTATCGACGATCAATCCCTCAAGTGCTTCGCCGACAAAGGCGGCGTATGCGGCAATCAGATAATATTGCCATGGCGTGCGCAGCAAAGCAGCGCGCAATCCGATTGCCAGGGTAACGAGCACGAAGGTCAGGTAGGCGATGCCGCCAAGCCAGCCATACACAAGGAACCCCTGCATATAGACGTCGTGTTGCTGGGTACCAAACAACCGGCTGAATTCGAACGGCCCGAGCCCGTTGGGGTGATCAAGGATGACGCTGAGTGCGAGTTTCTGCTCCCAGAAGCGGCCGCCGGGTCCAACGTCGTAAGGTTGAATGGTTTTGGCCCGTTCCAGAAACAGGTCATGCACCGAAGGAATGGAGATCGCCAGCACGAACAGCAAAGCGACAGCGACTACCGCCCCGATGGAAAACAGCATGACGCGGCCGCGCATGCGCCGGTTCGGTGCGGCGACGATCAGCAACAGCACGGCAGTGACCGCAGAGACCACGAAATGCCCCCAGGCGCCGCGCGAGAAACTCAAAAACAACCCGCCCAGGAGAAAGACCGAGATCGCCATGGCGAGGGGCCGCACGCTTCGCGTCATCAGTTCGATCATCAGCAATAGCAGGGGAAATATCAGGAACGGCGCGTAGACGTTCGGGTCCTTGAAGGTCGCACTGACGCGGTCGTGATCGAGGAAGACATCGGAGTGCGGCAACAGGTGGAAGAAGCCGATGTAGCCGGCGGCGGTCGCCACCAGCGCCGCAACCAGATAGCCGCGTCGCACGATCGAAAGCCTTATCAGGTCGCCGTCGCAAAACAGCGCGGCGAACATGATGGCGGCCAGCGCCAGGTAGAAAGAGGTTGCGGCATATTGCAGGTTCTGTTGCTGGTCACTCACCTGGATCAGCGAAAAGCAGCCGCCCACCAGCCAGACCGCAAGCAATATCACCAACGGAACCAATTTGCGGTCAAACCGGACGCGTGCGCCGACGCTGACGGCGAGTAGCACGATCATCAGCACATCGTGAGGCGACGGCTCGACGAAGGCGATTGAGCTTAGCAGGACCGTGACGAACAGGACGAAATTGAGAAATCGCTGCGGTAGCGGCCGCGTGAAGGCGAGCGGCTCACCACCGACTGCAACCACGCTGCGGGCGGCCCGGCTCAATAAGCGTTCTCCGTGCGGATCAACGCAAACGGGGTCCGGGCGAGGATGTAAAGGTCGAGCAGGATCGACCAATTCTCGATGTAGTAAAGGTCGTGCTCGACGCGGCGCTGGATCTTTTCCTGGCTGTTGGTTTCACCGCGCCAACCGTGAATCTGCGCCCAACCGGTCAAGCCGGGCTTCACCCGATGGCGGGCGAAATAGCCATCGACTGCCTCGTCATAGAGCCGGTTTTCGGCCTTGGCCTGCAACGCATGCGGGCGCGGCCCGACCAAAGACAGGTTGCCGGCAAACACAACGTTGAAAAGCTGGGGCAATTCGTCGAGGCTGGTCTTGCGGATGAAGCGGCCTACCCGGGTTACCCGGCTATCGCCCTTACTCACCAGCTTGGCCGCAGCCGCGTCGGTCTGATCGACATACATCGAGCGAAACTTCCAGATTTCGATCAGCTCGTTGTTGAAGCCGTAGCGCTTCTGTTTGAAGAAGACCGGGCCGCGGCTATCGAGTTTGATGGCGATCGCGACGACGGCCATGATCGGCAGCGCGCAGATCAGTGCGATGGTGCCGACGATTTTGTCGAACAGCCACTTCGTCACCACATCCCAGTCGGCGATCGGCTTGTCGAAAATATCGAGCACGGCGACATTGCCGACATAGGAGTAGGAGCGGGGACGATAGCGCAGCTTGTTGGTATGCGCCGAGAGCCGGATGTCGACCGGCAACACCCAGAGCTTCTTGAGCATTTGCAGGATGCGGCTTTCCGCGGAGACCGGCAGCGAAAAGATCACGAGATCGACACGGGTGCTGCGGGCGAATTCCACCAGGTCGTCGACGGTGCCGAGCTTGGGAATGCCGGCGCAAGTCGCGCTGGCGCGGCTGTCGCCACGATCGTCGAACACGCCGATGACCCGCACGTCGGAGTCGCGCTGCGAGGCGAGCGATTGGATCAGCGTTTCTCCGTTGGCATCGGCGCCGACTACGACGGTACGGCGTTCGAGCCGCCCTTCACGGGTCCAGCGGCGCACCAACAGGAACAACGCGCGCCGGAAAGCGATCAGCGCGAACAGGCCGAGCGCGTAGAACATGCCAAGCCAAACGCGCGAGAAATGATCGCCGGATTTGGCGAAGAACGACACACTGATGGCGATGAGAAATACTACCGACCACGCCGAGGCGAGCCGCATATATTGTTTTTCATGGCCGCGGAACGCCTGCACCTGATAGATGTCGGCGACCTGGAAGGCCAACATGGCCAACATCGCGATACCGCCAATGGCCGCGAAATAATGCCAGGCGAAACCGTGTGCCGGCACGACGTAGGAAACGTAAACCGCAAACCCGAGCAGAACGACGATAGCGGCTTCGATAAGCCGCACGGCGCCGGCGAGGACGATCGGCGACAACGCCGGCTCGTAATGCTGCTCGGCAAGTGACGCTGCAGCGGGCGACAGGGGCGGCGCGTCAACGACAGGGGGCGCCGATTGTGGCACCGTCGAAACGGCGGACAGCACGGCAGACGCGGTGTCGAAAAGCGAACCAGGTTCGGGCTTGGACATCTTTGCCACGCATTAAATCGTTCGCGCGCGGGCGCGAAACGCGCCGCGACAGTGTGAGCACCGAAATAGTTAACAAAATCCGAAAACGGTCAGCAGAATTGGGAAAGTTTGCGCAACGCCAGCGCTTCCCGATAGGCGGCAAGCCCGCCATCGACCATGGCATCCAGCGAGAACTCGGCATGTACCCGCTCGCGCACGCGCTCGGCCGCGTGTTTGATCGTGTCAGGCTCGTCGATCGCCGACGCAATCGCGGTCGCAAGCGCGGCTGGATTGTTGGCGGTGACAAGACCGGTTGACAGCGATCCAAAGATTTCCGGGATGCCGCCGACCTGGCTGGCGAGGATGGGCAAGCCGCCCGCGGCGGCCTCTAGAAGCACGTAGGGCAACGATTCGGTATGCGAGGGCATCACCAGCATCCGACCCATCGCAAACGCCTCGCGGGCCGGCCGATAGCCGACAAACCGAACCCGATCGTCGACGCCCAGCCATTTGGCGAGTGATTTGAGTTCGTGATCGAGTGGGCCTTCGCCGGCAATGGTCAAGCTCACAAGCCGACCCGACTCTTTCAACAGGGCCAGCGCTTCGATCAGCACGTCAAAGGCTTTGACCGGCCGCAATTCGCCGAGGCAAACCAGATCGGTCGCGTCGGCAGCCGGCGCGATCGGCGTGAACTCGTCTTCGCTGACGCCGTTATGGACCACCCGCACCATGGCTGGCGGGCGACCGATTGCAGTGCGGAACAGGCCGGCCACATAGACACTCTCGAACAGGAATAGGTCGGTGCGCCATTTCAACACCCATTCGAGCGAACGGTAGAACCCGCCGGTCAGCGTGCCCGGCCGATAGAACAGCGAGCCGCCGTGCGGGGTAATCACGCGGATGGCGGTCGGCGCAGTCCGGGCGAGCCGTACCAGCGCTGCGCCCTTGGCGCCATGACCGTGCAGCACGTCGGGCTGCATTTGCGCGATCCGCCGCGTGATCGCCCGCAAGGCAGTCACGTCGGAGGGACCCAGTTCACGCGCGATTGGCACACGCTCAAGCCCAAGCGTCAGTTCCGAAGAAAGCTCTGCCAGCGCCGCATCCGCACGCGCCCCTCCGGTGGTTGAATCAACCACCAAGCCGACATGATGGCCACGTGCTGCCTGTCCACGGGCGACGTCGAGCACGTGGCGGAATAGGCCGCCGAGCGGCGCGCGCAACACGTGCATGATCTTGAGCACCGGCCTCGACACGGCAAGCGGCGGTGCCGCATTAATCGCGACGGCGGCGGTCCGCAAATCTGCCACGCGGAAGACCCCATGTCGGCCGGGCGAATCCATAAAATCCGCAGCGGCTCTTTAATGGCGATAGAGCAATGCCGGGGTTAAAAAAGGCTTCACTCCCCGGTCCTTCGCGCGCCCGCTGCTGAAAGCGCGGTAACCCGCAGGGACGGGACGCGCTTAACCGGATAGCAACCTTAATCCATTGTTATCGGCAACCTGCATTGCGTGCGCACGGTTGTAATCGTCGTCGGATTTGAGCTCGTCAAAGTGTGGGAGCCGTGAATGAATTTTGCGCCGCCACCGCAGCGGTCATACCTGCGGGAAGCCTTCAGCGACGCGGATTTGGACTTAGGTGCGCTCGGCGCCGCGCTATGGCGCGAGCGCCTCAAGATTTTGCGACCGACGCTGCTCGTAGCATTGATCACTTTTTTGGTCGTATTCATGATACCGGCCAAATATCAGGCGGAATCCCGCTTGCTGCTGCTGTCCCATGACAACATCTATCTGCGCTCCGACCTCGATAAGGACGTGCTCGATCGTAATGTCGTCGACCCCGAAGCTGTGGTCAGCCAGGCACAGATCGTGCTGTCGCGCGACCTTGCCAAGGAAGTCATCGCCAAACTCCAACTCAACGAACTGCCCGAATTCGATCCGGCTCTCTCCGGTGTCTCGCTGGTCAAGTCGATCCTCGGCTTTTTCGGTATCGTCAAGAATCCTCTCGCCATGACGCCCGAAGAGCGGGTGCTGGAAGCCTATTACGAACGGCTCACCGTTTTTCCGGTGGAGAAATCGCGCGTCATCGTCATCGATTTCCTTTCAGAAAATCCGGAGCTTGCCGCTCGCGTGGCCAACGCCATCGCCGCCGCTTATCTCGAACGGCAGCAAGCTGCGAAGCAGGAGCAGGCGAAAAGCGCAGGCGTCTGGCTCGGCAGCCAGATCGACGAATTGCGTAAAAAGGTCGCCGAAGCCGACAACAAGGTGGAAGCCTTCCGCGCCAAATCGAACCTCCTGGTCGGGCCGAACAACACCACGCTGTCGACCCAACAGCTTGGCGACCTGAATGCTCAGCTGGCCGCCGCCCGCGCGCAAAAAGCCGACGCGGAGGCTAAGGCAAAACTCATCCGCGGCATGCTCAAATCCGGCCAGCCGATCGATTCTTCCGACATCCTCAATTCCGAACTGATCCGGCGGCTTTCCGAGCAACGGGTGACATTGCGGGCACAGCTTGCCGAGCAATCGTCTTCGCTGCTCGATAACCACCCACGCATCAAAGAACTGAAAGCGCAGATTGCCGACCTCGACCAACAAATCAGGAATGAGGCGGAAACTATTGCTCGGTCGCTGGAAAATGACGCCAAGCTTGCTGACGCAAAGGTCGCCGCCCAGCTTGCCAATTTTGACGCCCTCAAGAGCCAGGCTGCCACCACCAACGAAGATGATGTGCAATTGCGCGCCCTTGAGCGCGATGCCAAATCGCAGCGCGATCTGCTTGAATCCTATTTGGCCAAGTACCGTGAGGCGAGCGCGCGCGACACCGTCGCATCGGCACCACCCGACGCGCGGATTATCTCGCGCGCGACCGTGTCGAACATTCCGGCTTATCCCAAGAAGCTGCCGACAGTGATGATCGCCTCGCTCGCCACCATGGTTCTGTGCGCGGGCCTGGTGCTGACCCGCGAGCTTCTGGCGACACCGGCCGGCGCGATGCAGGTACCCACACGCGCGCCGCGATTTTTCGGCGGTGGTGATCCATTAGTGCCAGACGTCAAGGTGTCGGGGCCGGCAACAATGGCGGCAGCCCCCGACGTTCCGCCAGCCTCGGCGGAAAACAACGAAATCAACCCGGCCGCGCCGGATTCTCGTGCCAAGCGCTACACCGAGATCGTCAGGACACCGGCGCCAATCGGCGTACCGGTTTCCGCGATCGAGGAGTTCGCCCATAACCTTCAGCAAGTAGGTTTCGCAGGAAGCCAGATGGTGTTCTTTAGCGCAGCGCCCGAAGTCGAAACCGCCGGCATCGCCATTAAATTTGCCCGTGCCATGGCTCGCGATGCGCGCACCGTGCTGGTGGGACTCGGCGCCGGCGACGCCGCCATTCGCGACATCTCGAGCGACCCCGGCGCCCCTAGTCTGACCGATCTCGCAACCGGTGCGGCATCTTTCGGCGCCATCATCACCAAAGACCGTACGTCTACGCTCAACCTGATCGCCTCCGGCGATGGGTCGCGCCACTCGCTCGTCGCCACGCCCGGTATGGCGCAAAGCTTTGCCGCGCTATCGAAGGCCTATTCCCACGTCATCGTCGACGTCGGCGTGCTCGGCGGGCCCGACATGACCGCGATCGCACGTTTGGTGCCGCACGCGGCGCTGGTGGTGGAAACACTGTCGGGCCTTGCCACCCAGAAAGCGCGCGACTCGCTGATCGAAGCCGGCTTCGAAGACGTCACCATCCTCGTCTCCGGACGTGCCGAAGCGCACTCGTCGGGAATGCCGGCACATCAAGCAGCGGCGTAGCCGCATCCGTACCCATCCCAACGCATGAATGGCGTCACATAGAGGCCGGACCCGCAAAGGATTATCAACTAAGGCGGCGGATAGTCGGAGTAGGGCGCCAGCGAAGAAAACCGCGCGCGCCGTGAGCAATTAACATCGGCGGGATGTGATTTGGGCGCGCTGAAACACACGATTATCCGCGGCGGCCTGGAATCGCTGTTCTTCACCGGCGCGCATTTTGCCTTGAAGCCTTTTGTCGGTGGTGTCGGCGCCATTCTGACCATGCATCACGTGCGGCCACCCCGGCCCGACCGCTTTCAGCCCAACCGGCTTCTTGAGATTACGCCGCGCTTTCTTCAGCGCGTGGTCAAACTTTTGCGCCGCTCGCGCGTCGACGTGGTATCGCTCGACGAGATGCATCGCCGCGTGACTGAAGGCGATTTTCGGCGCCGCTTCGTTTGCTTGACCTTCGACGACGGCTATCGCGATACGCTCACTCACGCGTATCCGATTCTCAAGGCGGCGCAGTTACCGTTTGCCGTCTACGTGCCGACCAGCTTTCCCGACCGGCTCGGCGAGTTGTGGTGGCTCGCCCTTGAAGCTGTGATCGCCAAGAACGACCGCATCGGCATGGTTATCGAGGGACGTAACCACACCTTCGATTGCCGCTCGCTCGCCGACAAACGTGTCCTGTTCGAAGAGCTTTACTGGTGGCTGCGGAGCCGGCCGACCGAAGTCGAATTGCGCACCGCAATGCGCGATCTCGCCGCATGCTATTCGGTAGACATCGCCGCCTTCTGCCGGGATTTGTGCATGGATTGGCGCGAGATTGCCGAGCTTGCCGCCGATCCATTGGTCACAATCGGCGCGCACACGGTCAATCACCCGATGCTGGCGAAATTGCCGGAAAAGCTCGTTCGCTCGGAAATGGATTTAAGCCGCTCGGTGATCGAAGCGGCGCTTGGCAAGCAACCGGCCCATCTTTCCTATCCGATCGGCGATCCCACGTCGGCGGGCCCGCGCGAATTCAACATCGCCGCCGAACTTGGTTTCAAGACGGCGGTGACGACACGGCCCGGCGTCGTGTTCCCCAAACATCGCGACCAGATGACGGCGCTGCCGCGGATCTCGCTCAACGGCGAATATCAGCAATTGCGCTACGTTCGGGTGCTGCTCTCGGGTTCGGCTACAGCGGTATGGAACGGCTTTCGGCGCGCAAAGGCGGCGTAAGGCTACTTTTTGCCCGGCCGCGACATCCAACTGACAATCGGGAGTGCCGGCACCACCCAGCCGATGCCGGCGATCACATAATAGGCGAACGAGGCGACGGCGTGGTCGCGGATTGAAGGGACCTGGGCCAGCGCCATGGCGGCGAGCGCCCAGACGATCACCAAGACGAACAGTGCGATCGCGCCGATGAATTTGCGTAAGCGAAGCGGCATTTGGAACGCGGCATCCGGTCTGTTGCCAGAATAGGGCGCAGCCCTATATGGTCCGCCGGCCTGCGACAAGCGACCTGAGTAAATGACCGACATTCGCGTACGATCCACACACCCGCGCGCCATCCGGCTGTGGCTTTACGCCGTCGCCGCGTTGGTGCTGGCTATGGTGCTGGTCGGCGGCGCCACCCGGCTCACCGAAAGCGGACTCTCGATTACCGAGTGGAAGCCGGTCATGGGGGTTTTACCCCCACTCGATCAACAGTCGTGGCAGGCCGAATTCCAAAAATATCAGGCCATCCCGCAATACCGCGAACTTAACAACGGCATGAGCCTTGACGCTTTCAAATCGATTTATTGGTGGGAATGGTCGCACCGGATGCTGGGCCGGTTGATCGGCTTTGCGTTCCTGCTTCCGTTTCTGTTCTTTCTTTGGCGCGGATACGTACCGGTCTCGCTGCGGCCTCGACTGTGGTTCATTTTCGGCCTCGGCGCGCTGCAAGGCGCGGTCGGCTGGTGGATGGTCGCATCCGGACTAGCCGGTCGGGTCGAAGTCTCGCAATACCGGCTCGCAACGCACCTGCTTCTCGCGTGTCTGATCTTCGTGGCGATGCTGTGGACCGCGCAGCGCTGTGAAATGACTGCGCGCGCCCCCGCGCGAGTACCCATACGTGTTCGTTTCGGCGCTGTCGCGTTGCTTGTCCTTGTGCTGGCGCAAATCTATCTCGGCGCGTTGGTCGCCGGTTTGCGCGCGGGCTACGTCTTCAACACTTGGCCGGCGATCGACGGCGCATTCGTGCCAGCCGGTGCGCGCTTGTTTTTCGACGCCCCGCTCTGGCGCAATTTTTTCGAGAATGCGCTCACCGTGCAGTTCGACCACCGCATGCTCGCTTATCTAATCTTTGTCTGTACGTTATTGCACGCCTTCGACGTCGGTCGCAGCGTCAAGAGCGGCGCAGTCCGTCTCGGTGCATTCATGCTATTGGCCATGGTCACCCTGCAGGCTACGCTTGGCATCCTCACTCTCGTCTGGCTGGTGCCGCTACCGCTTGCGCTTGCGCATCAGGCGGTGGCGATGCTGGTGCTTACCGTCGTGTCGCTGCACGCCGCAAATGTGATGGCAGGTCAACCGCAACGGCTTTCATCCTCCTCCCGGGTGGGAGAGGAAAAGCTGGTTTGAGAACCTTAATCCGCCAATCCTTGATCGAGATCGGCGATGATGTCTTCGACATCCTCGATACCGATCGATAGACGCACAACATCAACCCCGGCGCCGGCTTCCGTTTTCTGCGCATCGGTCAACTGGCGGTGCGTGGTCGAAGCGGGATGGATGATCAGGGAGCGGGTGTCGCCGATATTGGCGAGGTGGGAAAACAACTTCACGTTGGACACAAGCTTGACGCCAGCGTCGTAGCCGCCCTTGAGCCCAAAGGTGAACACCGCACCGGCGCCATTCGGGCAATATTTTTTGGCGAGAGCGTGAAAGCGGTCGGCCGGCAAGCCCGGATAACTCACCCAGGCGACTTTCGGGTGGGCGACAATCCACTGCGCCACGGCAAGGGTGTTGTCGCAGTGCTTGCGCATACGTAACGGCAAAGTCTCGATGCCGGTGAGAATGAGATAGGCATTGAACGGCGACAACGCCGCTCCGATGTCGCGCAACGCGAGCACGCGGCAGGCGATGGCGAAGGCGAAATTGCCGAACGTCTCGTGCAAGACGATGCCGTGATATTCCGGCCGCGGCTCGCACAGCATCGGGTAGCGCCGGTCCCGCGACCAATTGAAGGTGCCGGCATCAACGATGGCGCCGCCGATTGAATTGCCGTGGCCGCCAAGGAATTTGGTCAGCGAATGGACCACAATGTCGGCGCCTTGATCGATCGGCTTACACAGGTACGGCGTCGCAAGCGTGTTATCGACGATATAGGGCACGCCCGCCCGCTTGGCGATTTGCGCCACCGCCGCCATGTCAGTGATGACTCCGCCGGGGTTGGCAATCGACTCGGTGAAAATTGCCTTGGTCTTCGGCGAGATCGCGCGCTCGAACGAGGAAATGTCGTCGGGATCGGCCCATACCACGTTCCAGCCGAAATTCTTGAACGCGTGGGTGAACTGGTTGATCGATCCGCCGTACAGTTTCTTCGATGCGACAAATTCGTCGCCCGGCTGCAGCAGACAATGAAAGACCAGGATCTGCGCCGCATGACCGGATGCCGTCGCCAAGCCTGCGGTCCCGCCTTCGAGTGCAGCGACGCGTTCCTCGAGGACCGCGGTGGTCGGGTTACCGATGCGAGTATAGATGTTGCCGAAAGTTTGCAGGCCAAACAGTGAAGCCGCGTGATCGACACTTTCAAACACGTAAGAGGTCGTCTGATAAATCGGTGTGGCGCGCGCGCCGGTAGTCGGATCCGGTTGCGCGCCCGCGTGTACGGCAAGGGTGGAGAAACCGGGAATGCGATCGGTCATGTGCCGTTCCTTTCCGGCCGAGGCGTGACAATCTCGTAGCGGGCACGATGGATTGGATCGTGCCGCGCCGTCAAGCGGCGCGGGTTGCCGACTCGATAGCAAACCGCCGCGCCTTCCAGCGCGGCGGTCGGCAAATCTCGTTCTGGTCAGGAAAGAGCTGCCTGCGTCCAGGCGCGGAGATCAGCCGCGCCAGTGCGTCAACGCCGAGCGGCAGGCGACCGAAACGCGGGCGCGATTGGACATCAGGCAATGGGCGACCCGCTCCCGATCGGGAATGTATCGTCCGCAAACGGTCATCGCATCGCCCATGCACGCGTACTGGCTATCATTCCCCTGCCAATTGTCGTTGTGCGTACGCCAATCGTTATCGTGTTTCTGCCAGTGGCTGTCGTTCGTCTGCCAGTTGTTGTTGTATGGCTGCCAATCCTCCGCCCAGGCGGCCGATGTCAGCGCACCGCAGAACAGGACAAGAAAAAGCATTGAACCGATTTTCATGGCTCGCGACTCCGTTTTCCACATTTGCACTATCCGGACGAGCTTTGTTGTTTGTTGATTGGGCTGCGTATTAACGACTTACCTTGCTACAAGTTCCGTGCCTGGATTATGCGCCGCCCCCCACGCTCGCTCCGTTCAGCGGCGTCGGCGGCCTCGGTTGTGCCGCCCGACACCGACGCACGGTTAAGCGACAGGCGCTGAATACCACCGCTGGCAATAGCCTTCTTTGCGGAAATGGTGCGCGTGTTGACGCCCATCCATGCAATCTCGGACGATAGACGGCCATACTCGATCTTCGGGCAGCGGTTCATCACCACCTTTACGCCGCCTGCCTCGGCGAGGGCAGCCGCTTCGTCATTGCGAACGCCAAGCTGCATCCAGATCACCTGCGGCCGTGGATTAAGCGCGAGCGCTTCCTGGACAATCGGCAGCGCGTGACGAGAGGAGCGGAAGATGTCGACCATGTCGATCGGGTCTGGAACGTCGCCGAGCCGCACGTAAATGCGGCGGCCAAGGATTTGTTCGCCGGTGCGCAGCGGATTGACCGGGATCATCGTGTACCCGCGTTCAAGCAGATACTTGAACGCGAAATAACTCGGGCGGTTCGCCCTTTCGGAAGCCCCAACCATGGCGATCGTCTTCACGGTATTGAGAATGCCGCGAATATAAGAGTCGGAATAGGAATCGTGATTCATATGCGTCGAACTCAGCGGTCTTGCCATTTGGGATGGCGTTTTTCGATGAAGGCATTGATACCTTCCTCGGCGTCGCGCGCCAGCATGTTCTCCGTCATGACCTCGGAAACATATTCGTAGGCGTCCGCCAGCGGCATTTCGAGCTGACGGTAGAAGGCCGCCTTTCCCGTTTTGACGGTCAGCGAAGACTTGCCGGCAATGTCGCGCGCAAGCTTGATGGCTTCCGCGCGTTCGCGGCCCGGTGCGACCACGCGATTGACCAAGCCGATTTGCGCCGCGCGGTCGGAACCCACCGCTTCGCCGGTAAGCAGCATCTCCATCGCGTGCTTGGGCGAAACGTTGCGGGTGAGGGCGACCATCGGCGTCGAGCAAAACAACCCGATATCGACACCGGGCGTCGTGAATTTCGCGTCGTGCGAAGCAATTGCAAGGTCGCAGCTGGCGACTAATTGGCAGCCGGCAGCGCTTGCCGGACCCGCTACTGCGGCGATCACCGGCTGCGGCAAGGTGACGATCTGCTGCATCATCGCGCTGCACGTCATCATGATGTGCTTGAAGTGGGCGCGGCCGCGATCGGCTTCGCCGCGATGGCGAGTGAGCTCCTTGAGATCATGACCGGCGCAAAATGCCGGCCCGTTGGCCGCCAGAACGACGGCGCGCACAGTTGCGTCATGGGCGATGGCGGTGAAGGCGTCGCCCAGCGCCTCCAGCATCGCCTCCGACAAGGCATTGCGGTTCTGCGGCTGGTTGAGCGTGAGTACGGCCACTCCGCCATCGTCCTCGCGGAGCAGCATCAGATTGGCGGCCGCATCGGTTGCGGCAACGGCGGATTGGACGGTCATCGCGGTGGCTTCTCGATTGGTTTCGCAGCCGATGCGGATTGGCAAGCCGGCAAACGCATTGTATCCGATCCGCACAGGCGGGAGCAGGGGCATGACAGATATGGCGACGCCAAAACTTTCCGCCAAGGAGCTGGAGCGTCTGCTCGAGGCTGAATTTCCCGGCATGTTCAAGCGGGAAGGTGGCTATGGCATCGAGAAGGTCTGGTACGGCGGCAGCCGCATTTGCAAATACTTCAGCCCGCGCTCGTTGCGCCCGGGCGGCACGATTGCCGGCACCACCCTCATGGCGCTGGCCGACTTTGCGCCTTATGTCGCGATCCTGGCGAGCCTTGGCTGGGTGCCGCTCGCAGTGACGACCAACCTCAGCATCAATTTCCTCAAAAAGCCGGCCCAGCGCGACCTCATCGCCGAGGCGCGAATGATCAAGTTCGGCAAGAGGTTGGCAGTGGCCGAGGTCTCCATCCGCTCGCACGGCGATGACGATCTCGTTGCGCATGCCACCGCCACCTACGCAATTCCCGCTCCGGAGGTTAAATAATACCTCCATTCCAAATCATTGTAATATGGGTGAAAAACCGAGTGTCCTGTTGACGATCCGAACTTCGCCGGGTACATAGCCGCGCAGTCAGCCCGCCAACGCCGGGCCGCCTCCATACGGATACGCAGATGAAAACCTACTCGGCCAAGGCCGCCGACGTTGAGAAGAAATGGGTGATGATCGACGCCGAAGGACTCGTCGTCGGGCGTCTTGCCGCGATTGTGGCGCTACGCTTGCGCGGCAAGCACAAGGCGACCTACACCGCGCACGTCGACTGCGGCGACAACGTCATCATCATCAATGCGGCGAAGGCGATATTGACCGGCCGTAAGGTCGAGCAAAAAGTCTATTACAAGCACACCGGCTATATCGGCGGCATCAAGGAACGTACGGCGAAGTCGATCCTCGCCGGTCGCTTTCCGGAGCGCATCGTCGAGAAGGCGGTGGAACGCATGTTGCCGGAAGGACCGCTTGGCCGCCGACAGCTCGCCAATCTGAGGGTCTATCCGCATGCCGAACATCCGCATGAAGCGCAGCAGCCAGAAAAACTCGACGTCGGCGCCATGAGCCGCAAGAACAAGAGGATCGCCTGATGGCCGAGACGATGCAGACGCTGGAAGAGCTTTCGGCGCTTAAGCCGGCGGCGGCCCCACAGCCGCCGCAATACGTGCAAAAGCTCGACAAGCATGGCCGCGCTTACGCAACCGGTAAGCGCAAGGATGCTGTCGCGCGCGTGTGGATCAAAATGGGCGCCGGCAAAATCGTGATCAACGACCGGCCGGTCGAAACTTATTTCGCCCGTCCGGTGTTGCGAATGCTAATTCAGCAGCCGCTCGTCGCTGCAAACCGCCAAGGCCAGTACGATGTGGTGTGTACGGTTTCCGGCGGCGGGCTCTCCGGCCAGGCAGGCGCCGTGCGCCATGGTTTGTCCAAGGCTTTGATGCGGCACGAACCGGATTTGCGCAGCGTACTCAAACGCGGCGGCTTCCTCACGCGCGACCCGCGGGTGGTCGAACGTAAGAAGTACGGCCGCGCCAAAGCGCGCCGCAGCTTCCAGTTCTCGAAACGCTGACCGGCGCTGCCGCGGTTTTGCGTTCAAGGCGGCGGCTGGAGAGCCAAAGTCTCACGCGTATTGGATTTCGTGGCCCCGGAATCGCCTGCGGCTGGACGTAGAAGCCCCCCCGACCTCGAAACGGGGGTTCGGGGGCATCTGCCCAATCGTCATCGATCGTTCCGTCGTAGCGCGAGCGGCTGACCGTTTAGGTTAACGCAACGCTTTCATCGGGCTTCGTCGCCCGTGCACGGACGCCACATATTTTCCATTCATTTCCGAAATTTTTTCCAAAAGCCGCGTGAACGGCGAGACGCTTGGCAAAGCGTGCCAGCAAACTTTCCGTGCCAGGCGGAGACTCATCATAGGTAATTATCCTCATGCGATGGTACGCATTTCTGCGCACAACCGGATGGTCCCGCCCGCTCCATGGCCAACTTCGCCGAAGCCTCAATCGCACTCGATTTCGGAACTTTGTTCGTCGTCGCGATTTGCGTCACGTCGTTGCTCGGCCTGTTCCTGCTCTACGCATGGACCCAGGAACGTATCGTGGCGCTGGCGTGGTGGGGGGTAGCCTACCTGTTCGGCGGCGCTTCCGGCGCGCTTTGGCACATGGGCGACACGATCTCGCCGTTGGCGTCGAACCTGTCGACATCGCTGTTATTCGTCGCCACCGGCATGATCTGGAGTGCGGCTCGCTTGTTTCACGGCCGGCCCGTGCTTTGGATCGCCACGCTATTCGGCGCCGTGTTCTGGCTGACGGCATGCTTTGTGCCAACGTTCGCCTTCTCGGCCGCCTCGCGAATAGTCGTCAGCTCGATCATCGTCGCCGGGTATACTTTCATGACCGCCACCGAGTTGCGGCGTGAACGGCGGAAATTGCTGATCCGGCGCTGGCCGGCCGCATTCGTTCCGATGCTGCACGGAGCAATATTTCTTTTCCCGGTGGCGCTGGCGACGCTTTCCTCCGACAGCGGCGGCGTTTACGGCGTTGCGCGCGGCTGGATCGCCGTGTTCTCCATCGAAATTCTACTCTATGTCGTGGGGACTGCGTTTATCGTGCTGATCCTGTCGAAAGACCGCACCATGCACGCCTACAAGGTCGCGGCCGCGACCGACCCTCTGACCGGCTTGTTCAACCGTCGGGGTTTCTTTGAAGCCGCCGGCAGCATGATGGCGCGCCACAGTCGCAGCCGTACACCGATCAGCCTGCTTGCTATCGACCTCGATCGATTCAAAACCATCAACGACCGTTATGGACACGCCGTCGGCGATAACGTTTTGCAGCTTTTTGCCAAAGTGGTGCGGCAAACGATGCGAGCAACCGACATCGTCGGCCGACTTGGCGGCGAGGAATTCGTCGCGCTATTGCCAGGCACGCTTGCCGAAGCCACCATCGCCGCGGAGCGCGTGCGAGTGGCGTTTGCGGCGGCCGGATTTGTGCGTAACGGCCAGCATGTGGCGACGACGGTCAGCATCGGTATCGCCGGCGGTTCGCCGTCGACCGCAATCGACTTGATTATCACGCGCGCCGACACGGCGCTCTACCGCGCCAAGAGTAACGGACGCGACCGCGTCGAAATCGCAACGGAAGAAGTTGCGTTGCATACCGGCGAACGAAGCGAAACGATCCGGCGGAGCGGACGGGAAAAAGAAAGGAGCGCCGCGACCGACGGCACTCCGGAAAGCTGTATGGCGTAAACGAACGCCGTGCTGATGCGCACGCTTTCGCGCTACGCCGAATAATACATCTCAAATTCCACGGGATGGGGCGTGTGCTCGAAGCGGATCACTTCCGCCATCTTCAACTCGATGTAGGAATCGATGAAATCGTCATCGTATACACCGCCCGCCTTGAGGAAGGCGCGGTCTTTGTCGAGTTCCTCCAACGCTTGCCGAAGCGAACCGCAGACGGTCGGAATCCTCTTCAGTTCTTTCGGCGGCAGATCGTAAAGATCTTTATCCACGGCGTCGCCGGGATTCAGCTTGTTCTTGATGCCGTCGAGACCAGCCATCAGCATGGCAGAAAAGCCCAGATAAGGATTAGCGAGCGGATCGGGGAACCGGACTTCCACCCGTTTGGCCTTCGGGTTGGTAGTGTAGGGGATACGGCACGATGCCGACCGGTTACGTGCGGAATAGGCAAGCAAGACCGGTGCTTCGAAGCCTGGAACCAGACGCTTGTAAGAATTGGTCGTTGGATTGGTGAACGCGTTGATCGCCTTGGCATGCTTGATGATGCCGGCGATGTATTGCAGACAGGTTTCCGACAAATCGGAGTATTTGTTACCGGCGAATACCGGCTTGCCGGCCTTCCAGATCGACTGGTGGCAATGCATGCCGGAGCCGTTGTCGCCATATACCGGCTTCGGCATGAAGCAAGCGGTCTTGCCATAAACCTGAGCGACCTGCTGGATGCAGTATTTGTAAATTTGCAGGTGGTCGGCCATCTGCACCATGGGCGAGAATTTCATGCCCAATTCGTGCTGCGCGGAAGCGACCTCGTGGTGGTGCTTCTCGACTTTGACACCCATGCGCGCCATCGCCGCGAGCATTTCCGAACGCATGTCCTGCGCCGAGTCCTGTGGAGGGACCGGGAAATATCCCTTCTTGGTCCAGACGCGGTGTCCGGTGTTGCCTCCCTCGTAGGCGGTATCCGCATTGGACGGGAATTCCACAGAGTCGAGTTTAAAGCCCGTGTTGTAAGGGTCAGCCTTGAACCGGACATCGTCGAACACGAAGAATTCGGCTTCCGGACCAAAATAAATGGTGTCGCCGACACCCATCGATTTGACCATACCCTCGGCTTTTTTTGCGATGCCGCGCGGGTCGCGCGAATAGGGCTCCCCGGTGGTAGGCTCAAGCACGTCACAAACCAGCACCAGCGTGGTTTCGGCGAAGAACGGATCGATGCAGGCGGTGCTTGGGTCGGGCATCAGGCACATGTCCGACTCGTGAATTGCCTTCCAGCCTGCGATCGATGACCCGTCGAACATCTGGCCTTCGGCGAAAGTGTCCTCTTCAATCAGCGAAACATCGAAGGTGACGTGTTGCCACTTGCCGCGCGGGTCGGTGAAACGGAAGTCGACGTATTTCACGTCGCTGTCCTTGATCATTTTCATGACATTCTTCGGCGTCGTCATGGCGTACGTACCCTTTCGTGCTCATGTTGGATGTTTGCGACGCGACGATCGATCCTGCCAGGCGCGGCAAACGCGCGAGCAATCAAATCAGCGCGCTAGATGGCGTCAATTCCGGACTCCCCCGTCCTGATCCGGATCACTTCCTCGACCGTCGAAACGAATATTTTTCCGTCACCTATCCGTCCGGTCTGGGCGGCGCGACGTATTGCATCAATGGCTTTTTCGACCATGTCGTCAGCAAGCACAATCTCGATTTTCACCTTGGGTAGAAAATCCACTACGTATTCGGCGCCGCGGTAAAGCTCGGTGTGCCCCTTCTGCCGGCCGAAGCCTTTCGCCTCGATGACGGTTATGCCTTGCAGGCCCACTTCCTGCAGGGCTTCCTTCACCTCATCGAGCTTGAAAGGCTTGATGATCGCTTCGATTTTTTTCATCGCATTTTGTCTGCCGGCTTCGGGAAGTGAGTAATGATCATCGATCACGACCCGATTTGGTTTGCAGGTCCCATGCCAGACCGGACTGGGATGAAAACCGCAACCAGATCAGATTGCTATCGGGCTATCATCGTCCCAGATCGCAGAAGCGGCAAATACCCCCGCCAGCAAACTGGGCATGTTGCCTATTATTGCGTCAACAGGGTGAAACAACAAGGCCGGCCAATGTTCTGCAGCGGCCGCAGCCGTTATCCTTGCCGTCATGAATGAGCTTTTGACCACGGCCGAAATGGCGGAAGCCGACCGGCAAACCATCGCCGGCGGAATCCCCGGTATCGACCTCATGGAGCAAGCGGGTAGGGCGGTAGCCGACGCTGTCGTCGCCCGGCATGCCGCCGCCAGCCGGGTCGCTGTCGTTGCCGGTCCGGGCAATAACGGCGGCGATGGATTTGTCGCCGCGCGGGTGCTGAGCGAACGCGGCTACCGCGTCACGGTGGTATTTGTTGGCGTGTACGCGAAACTCAAGGGCGACGCAGCGCTGGCGGCCTCGGCATGGACGGGCGGCGTCAGCGATGATCCCGGACTGCTTGCCGCCGCCGACGTCGTGATCGACGCGCTATTTGGCGCCGGGCTCGATCGCGCCGTGGAGGGTCCAGCCCGCATCGCCATCGAAGCGATGAATGCGCTGGCAAAACCGATCGTGGCGGTGGACTTGCCAAGTGGCGTCAACGGCACCTCAGGCGCGGTGCTCGGCGCCGCGGTCAACGCGACGCAGACGGTGACATTCTTCCGTAGAAAGCCCGGACACCTTCTGCTGCCCGGCCGGCTGCATTGCGGCGCAGTTTCCGTGGCCGACATCGGCATTCCTGCATCGATGCTGCCACGGATTAACCCGAAAACATTCGAGAACACTCCGGAGCTGTGGCGCAGCCATTTCCCGTTGCCCGCGCATGGCGGTCACAAGTATGACCGCGGTCACGCGGTCGTCGTGTCGGGACCGTCGTGGTCGACCGGTGCGGCGAGACTCGCGGCGCGCGGGGCTCTCCGAGGCGGAGCCGGCTTGGTGACCATTGCGAGCCCACGCGAAGCTCTTGCGGTCAATGCCGCGACAAATCTCGCGGTGATGGTGCGACCGGTGGACGGAAGCGCTGAACTCATGGCATTCCTTGCCGACCGCCGCCTCAACGCCTGCGCCATCGGACCCGGTATGGGGGTCGGCGCTGCGACCGGCGAACTGACGCTCGCGGCACTTGACGGTGAGCGCGCGGTCGTTCTCGACGCTGATGCGATCACCAGCTTTACCGATAGCCCGCAACGGCTGGCTGAGGCGCTTCGAAAACGGCGTGACCACGCTACGATACTGACCCCGCACGAAGGAGAATTTTCGCGTTATTTTCACCACTTGGATGAAAATACTAAGGTTGGATCGAAACTCGAAAGAGCGCGCTTGGCTGCGAAACTCGTCACCGCGACTTTGGTCCTGAAGGGCTCCGATACCGTCGTAGCCTGCCCAGACGGCCGAGCCGCAATCGCCGCGAATGCGCCGCCTTATTTGGCCACCGCCGGGGCCGGCGACGTACTGACCGGCATGACGGCAGGACTCCTCGCGCAGGGCATGCCCGCTTTCGAAGCTGCTGCCGCCGCCGTTTGGCTGCATGGCGAGGCGGCCGCCGCCTTCGGGCCCGGCCTCATTTCCGAAGATTTGCCCGACAGCTTGCCGCCCGTTTATCGAAGCCTATTTTGTTAGTGCCTCGTCGAGCCTGCATGATATAAGCCCAGCGCCGCCCTCCTGTCGCGGGCGTGGCGGAACTGGTAGACGCGCGGGATTTAGGTTCCCGTGACGAAAGTCGTGGGGGTTCGAGCCCCTCCGCCCGCACCAGCAGGGCGGAAAATTTTTCCAAACGCGGCCGTACGCGACTTCTGGCCCTGATCGAGTTGTTCAAGAGCGGTTATCCAAGAGCAATGTCCATGCAAGTGACTGAAACTGCCGCCGCGGGCCTTAAGCGCGAATTTCGGGTCGTTGTGCCCGCGACCGATCTCGCGGCGCGGGTCAAGGAACGGATTGGTGAACTCAAGGACCGGGTGCAGTTGCCCGGCTTCCGACCCGGCAAAGTGCCCGAAGCCCATCTTCACCGCCTCTACGGCAAATCCGCCATGGCGGAAGCGATCGAAGCAGCGGTGCGGGACGCCAATTCGAAGATTCTCAGCGACAACGGGTTCAAGCTCGCCACTGAACCGAAAGTGGCATGGCCGACCGAAGACGGCGGCATGGAAGGCGTCATCGAAGGCAAGTCCGATCTCGCCTACACGGTTGCGCTCGAGATAATGCCGCCGATTGTGCTGACGGATTTCAAGACCATCAAACTTACGCGTTTGACCGCGCCGGTCGCCGAAAGCGAGATCGATAAAGCGCTGGAGAGCCTCTACGAGCAAAACCGGCCTTTCGAGGCCAAGTCTGGTTCTGCGGAAACGGGCGATCGCGCGACCATTTCATTTCAGGGGTCGGTCGACGGCGCGCCGCTGGAAGGCGGCATTGGCGAAGACGTGCCATTGGTTCTCGGCACGGGTCACTTCATCCCCGGCTTCGAGGAGCAATTGGTCGGGTTGAAAGCCGGCGACAATAAAACATTCACGGTCAAGTTCCCTGCCGATTACCGGGAGGCCAATCTTGCCGGCAAGGACGCGACTTTCGCGGTTACCGTGAAGGGAGTGGAGAGCCCGGGCGAAACCAGGATCGACGATGAATTCGCCAAGGCGCTTGGCGCGGAATCTCTGGCCAAGCTCAGGGAGGCGATGAAGGATCGCATCGCGCGCGAACACGCGGCGGCCGCGCACCAGAAGCTCAAGCGGACGCTGTTCGATGAACTCGACGCGCGTCATAAATTCGAACTGCCGCAGAGCTTGATCGAGCAGGAATTCGCCAACGTCTGGGCGCAGATCGAAAACGATCTCAAGCAGCAGAATCGCACGTTTGCCGACGAAGGCACGACCGAGGAAAAGGCGCGGGAGGAATATCGGGCGATTGCCGAGCGCCGGGTGCGGCTTGGTCTGGTCCTCGCCGAAATCGGCGAGCGGAACAACATTACGGTCACCGAGGCGCAATTAAAGGCCGCGTTGATGGAGCAGGCGCGACAATACCCCGGGCAGGAGCGGCAGATTTGGGAGTATTACCAGAAGAACCCGAATGCCATTGCTGCCTTACGCGCGCCGCTGTTCGAAGACAAAGTCGTCGGCTTCCTGACCGAACTTGCCGAGGTTACCGATAAAGAGGTATCGCGGGACGAACTGTTCAAGGAAGAGGAATGACGAGGCGCTGCGATCATATCGGGCGAAACGTGGCCGAACGTCTTGTAGCGGGAACTTCTGCGCTTATCTGCCATGGTTGAATGGTGGATTTCGCAGCCGTACACGGGCGGCTTCGACAAGTCCCGCCGACTCAAGCCACACTGCGAATTGAGCCTTCAAGCCCCTGACAGGTGAACACCATGCGTGACCCGAAGGAAACCTACATGCAGTACCTCGTTCCGATGGTGGTCGAACAGACCAACCGCGGCGAACGGGCGTACGACATCTATTCCCGCCTGCTGAAGGAGCGGATTATCTTCATCACGGGCGGCATCGAGGACGGCATGGCTTCGCTGGTCGTCGCGCAACTGTTGTTTCTCGAGGCGGACAATCCAAAAAAAGAAATCTCGATGTACATCAACTCGCCGGGAGGTATCGTCACCTCCGGTCTGGCGATCTACGACACCATGCAATTCATCCGCCCGGCAGTCTCGACCCTCTGTACCGGCCAGGCAGCTTCCATGGGTTCGCTGCTGCTGGCGGCCGGCGCCAAAGACCTGCGCTTTGCGTTGCCTAACGCACGCATCATGGTGCATCAGCCGTCCGGCGGATTTCAGGGCCAGGCGACCGACATCATGCTGCATGCCCAGGAGATCCTGAATCTGAAACGGCGGCTAAACGAAATGTACGTCAAGCATACCGGCCAGCCGCTCAAAAAGATCGAGGACGCACTCGAGCGTGACATGTTCCTGACCTCGGAAATGGCCAAGGATTTCGGTCTTATCGACAAGGTGATCGAAAAGCGTCCCGAGGAACCCGGGCTGAAGACCGAACAGCCGGCGCTGACCAAGGTTTAAATGGTCGAATCGTCAGGTCCGGAACAAGTTCCACTAGCCCGTCAAGTTGATTTCGCAGGTTTGCTCAGGAAAGCACGCCGGTGCAAAGTCTCGTTATCGTTAATAGATTCTTGATTGGCGCACCATTACCGTGCACGTTTATAGACAGTAATCCGGGCAGGGGGGTGTTGCGCCTTTTTGGGCGCAGTGTGTGACAGGAGTGCTACGGTTTTTTAGCGTAGCGATTGGTAGGGTAGCGAGGGCAAAGACGTTTCCCTCGCAGCGAAGGCGGAGACGGGAATGAGCAAAGTCGGCGGCGGCGATTCGAAGAACACGCTTTACTGCTCGTTCTGCGGCAAGAGCCAACACGAGGTGCGCAAGCTCATTGCCGGACCGACCGTATTCATCTGCGACGAATGCGTCGAACTTTGCATGGACATTATCCGCGAGGAGAACAAATCCTCGCTGGTGAAGTCGCGCGACGGCATTCCGACCCCGCGCGAAATCCGCAAAGTGCTCGACGACTATGTGATCGGCCAGGATCACGCCAAGAAGGTGCTCTCGGTCGCGGTCCACAATCACTACAAGCGGCTCAATCACCAGTCCAAGCATAACGACGTCGAACTGGCGAAGTCCAACATCTTGCTGATCGGACCGACCGGCTCAGGCAAGACACTGCTGGCGCAGACGCTGGCGCGCATCCTCGACGTACCGTTCACGATGGCGGACGCCACTACGCTGACCGAAGCCGGTTATGTCGGCGAGGACGTCGAGAACATTATTTTGAAGCTGTTGCAGTCGGCCGACTACAACGTCGAACGCGCGCAGCGCGGCATTGTGTACATCGACGAAATCGACAAGATTTCGCGCAAGTCCGACAACCCGTCTATCACCCGCGACGTGTCGGGCGAGGGCGTGCAGCAGGCGCTGCTCAAGATCATGGAGGGTACGATCGCCAGCGTACCGCCGCAGGGCGGCCGCAAGCATCCGCAGCAGGAGTTCCTCCAGGTCGACACCACCAATATCCTGTTCGTCTGCGGTGGCGCGTTTGCCGGGCTCGAAAAGATCATTTCCGCGCGTGGCCGCTCCACGTCGATCGGTTTCGGCGCCAAGGTCATGGCGCCCGAGGACCGCAAACAGGGCGAGATTTTCCGCGATGTCGAGCCTGAGGATCTGCTGAAATACGGTCTCATTCCCGAGTTCGTCGGCCGGCTGCCGGTCGTGGCGACACTCGAGGACCTGGATGAGCCGTCGCTCAAGCGCATCCTCACCGAACCCAAGAACGCTCTGGTCAAGCAATACCAGCGCATGTTCGAGATGGAGACGGTCGATCTGACGCTCGCCGACGAGGCGCTTTCCGCCATCGCGCGCAAAGCGATCGACCGCAAGACCGGCGCGCGCGGCTTGCGCTCGATCATGGAAAGCATTCTGCTCGATACCATGTTCGATCTGCCGAGCCTGGAAGGCGTCGAAGAAGTGGTCATTTCGCGCGAGGTGGTCGAGGGTGCCGCGCGGCCGTTGTACATTTACGCCGACCGGTCCGATCGTACCGGCGAGGCCGCCGGCGGCGCCGCCAGCGCCTGAGCGGACCTGATTCAGGCACCCACGATTCGGTATGCGGCGAAACGGCGGTTGCGTCGGGACGCCCTGTTTGTCTCGGAAAACCCGGCTTTCTTGACACGCCGGTGCAGGCTCGCCACCTATAAGCGGCGGCCGGACAAGCCTTTTGACGGCCGCGCTCGACCCGGGCAGGGTTTCGGACAGACCACCGTCCAATCCCTTCCCGGCTGTACGGCGGTCTGTTGCGGCAGCGAGGGTTGCCACCGCGATTGACGCGCATAACAATAAGGAAGTGGGGCCATGACAAGTGCCGCCAAACCGAAGCCGCCTTTGACCACCGGCGAAAGCCGCGCCTATCCGGTGCTGCCGCTGCGTGACATCGTCGTTTTCCCGCACATGATCGTTCCGCTGTTCGTGGGGCGCGAGAAATCGATCAAGGCCCTCGAGGAGGTGATGCGTTCGGACACGTTCATTTTGCTGGCCACGCAGAAGAACGCTTCCGACGACGATCCCGCAACCGACTCGATCTACACCATCGGCACGCTGGCGAGCGTCCTGCAGTTACTCAAGCTGCCGGACGGCACCGTCAAGGTTCTGGTCGAAGGCGCCGCCCGCGCACAGATCGGGAAGTACACCGATCGCGAGGATTACTACGAGGCTGACGCCACCGTGATCGCCGACGCGACCGCCGATCAGGTCGAAGCCGAGGCGTTGGCCCGCTCGGTGGTCAACGAGTTCGAAGGCTACGTGAAGCTCAACAAGAAAGTGTCGCCGGAAGTGATCGGCGTCGTCCAGCAGATCGATGACTACGCCAAGCTGGCCGACACCGTTGCCTCGCATCTCGCCGTCAAGATTCAGGACAAACAATTGATCCTGGAAACGCCGAGCGTCACCGAGCGCCTGGAAAAGGTGCTCGGGCTGATGGAAAGCGAAATCTCGGTTTTGCAGGTCGAGAAACGCATCCGCACGCGCGTCAAACGCCAAATGGAGAAGACGCAGCGCGAGTACTATCTCAACGAGCAGATGAAGGCGATTCAGAAGGAGCTCGGCGACGAAGACGGCAAGGACGAGCTTGCCGAGCTCGA
Organism: Hyphomicrobiales bacterium; assembly: GCA_019075925.1. Lineage (GTDB taxonomy): Bacteria > Pseudomonadota > Alphaproteobacteria > Rhizobiales > Xanthobacteraceae > BOG-931. The sequence continues at coordinate 42,019 of JAGXAC010000006.1, forward strand.
GGAGAAGATCAAGCGGACCAAGCTCTCCAAGGAGGCGCGCGAGAAAGCGCAGCATGAGCTGAAAAAGCTCCGCCAGATGTCACCCATGTCTGCGGAAGCGACGGTCGTGCGCAACTATCTCGACTGGCTGCTGTCGATCCCGTGGAACAAAAAGTCCAAGGTCAAGAAAGACCTCGCGCTGGCCGAAAAAGTCCTCGAAGCCGATCACTACGGCCTGGAGAAGGTCAAGGAGCGCATCGTCGAATATCTGGCGGTGCAGCAGCGCGCCAACAAACTGACCGGACCGATCCTTTGCCTCGTGGGCCCGCCCGGCGTCGGCAAGACGTCGCTCGGCAAATCGATAGCCAGGGCGACCGGACGCGAGTTCGTCCGCGTTTCGCTCGGCGGCGTACGCGACGAGGCCGAGATTCGCGGCCATCGGCGGACCTATATCGGCTCGATGCCCGGCAAGGTCATCCAGTCGATGCGCAAGGCAAAGACTTCGAATCCGCTGTTCCTGCTCGACGAGGTCGACAAGATGGGTGCGGATTTCCGCGGCGATCCTTCGTCGGCGCTGCTGGAAGTCCTCGACCCTGAGCAAAACCATGCGTTCAACGACCACTATCTTGAGGTCGATTACGATCTATCCAACGTGATGTTCATCACGACGGCGAATACGCTCAACATTCCGCCGCCCTTGATGGACCGCATGGAGATCATCCGTATCGCCGGCTATACCGAGGATGAGAAGGTCGAGATCGCGCGCAAGCATCTCATTCCGCATGCGACGGTCAAACACGGCCTCGATGCCAAGGAATGGTCGATCGATGACGGTGCACTGCTGACGATCATCCGCCGCTACACCCGCGAAGCGGGCGTGCGTAACCTCGAGCGCGAGCTTTCAACGCTGATTCGCAAGGCGGTGAAGGAGCTCACAATCAAGAAGAAGGAGTCCGTGCAGGTCTCCGATGAGGTGCTGGCTGACTATCTCGGGGTGCCCAAGTTCCGCTATGGCGAGGTCGAGGACAAGGATCAGGTCGGCGTTGTCACCGGTCTGGCCTGGACTGACGTCGGCGGCGAGCTTCTCACGATCGAAGCCGCGATGATGCCCGGCAAGGGCAAGATGACGGTCACCGGCAACTTGCGCGACGTGATGAAAGAATCGATCTCGGCGGCGGCGTCATATGTGCGTATGCGTTCGGCTGCCTTTGGCATCGAACCGCCGTCCTTCGACAAGCGCGACATCCACGTTCACGTGCCGGAAGGCGCAACGCCAAAGGACGGACCGTCCGCCGGGGTCGCCATGGTCACCGCCATTGTTTCGGTGATGACCGGCATTCCGGTGCGCCGTGACGTCGCCATGACCGGCGAAATCACCCTGCGCGGACGCGTGCTGCCAATCGGCGGCCTCAAGGAGAAGCTGCTTGCCGCGCATCGCGGCGGCATCAAGACCGTGCTTATCCCGGAAGAGAATGCCAAGGACCTGGTGGAGATCAACGACAGCATCAAGGCCGGGCTGGACATCATTCCGGCCTCGCGCATGGACGAGGTGCTGGCGCGGGCGCTCACGCGCAATCCCGAGCCGATCGTGTGGGACGAGGGCGCGGCAAAGCCGGTCGAGGTCGCAGAGACAATCGAGGAAGATGCCTCCGGCCTGACCGCGCACTAACCGGCCTTCGGCCGGCCGCCACAATTGGCGTGAAAGCATGCTCTGATGGAGAGACGGCGCCTCGGCGCCGTCTCTTTTTTTCACACGGCTCGCGCACGACGCCCCACGTGCCCACCAGGACACAGCACGCCGAAATTTCGGAGGTCCATTGGCTTCCGCGGCATATCGGTTACAATTCACACCGGGGTCGCTGACGGCAGGCTTTCGCGATGAAAATCATCCATCTTTTGATCGGCTGCGTCGCTCTTGTTTTCGCCGCCGGCGCCACCGCTGCCCCGCTGTCCGGTAGTTTCTGGCTACTCGGAGACTTTACGCAGAATGTGCCTTGCAAAGGCGACGGCAGCGATCCCGCTGAGGTCAAAGTGAAGGTCACGCCCACCGAAATCGATTCGAAAGTCGGAGCCTGCACGTTCCTGGACACCAAGGAGGACAGCAAGACACTCAAGGCACAGGTTGAGTGCCAATTTCCCGCCGGGCCGCTGATGGGGGAAATCACGTTCACCAAGAAGTCCGATACCACCATCGATTTCGTCGACCGCGACAAGACCTACACCGCAACGCTTTACCGCTGTCCCAAATAGCCGTTTAGGGGCGGGCACCATGTTTAAATTGGCTCCTGGCGCAGTTCGGATCGGTGCTAAGATAGTCAGGGCAACCTAGGGGGTTCTCGCATGCTTCGATACGCCATAGCCGGCACAGCGCTGGCCGTTTTGCTGGCGGTGACGACGACACCGTCCTTTGCCGTCTCAGCGAAGGATAAAATGGCGACTTGCAAGTTCGGTGCCGATGACCAGAAGCTCACCGGTGCCGCGCGCAGCAAGTTCATCAAGAAATGCATGTTGAACAAAGACGAGCCCCGCGGCGCGCCGATG
>JAGXAC010000115.1 GCA_019075925.1 Hyphomicrobiales bacterium
AACCGTGCCCTGCTTGCCTCGGTTATGCGACGGTGCGGATTTCGCCCATACGATCGCGAATGGTGGCACTTCACCTTGTCGCACGAGCAGTTTCCGGCCACTTACTTCGATTTTCCCGTCCAATAAGTGTTGGGCGCCGTGCACCGCTAGATCTTCACTTCGGATGTCTTGTCCATCAGGTTGAAAAGATCGTCGAGGTTTCGCGCGTTTTCGGCAAGATCCGCGCTGATGCCCTCAAGCTCGTTGGCGGTCTGCCGGTCCGAGCAATTCTTGGCCAGCTTTGAGCAATGCAAGGCTAGCGTCCTGAGATGTTCGACTATTCGGTTTGACATTGTGGTTTCGCACCAACCGGTTGCAAATTCTCGGCCAATTTTCCCTGCGTCATGATCTTTCGAGCGGATCGGTCGAGCGCGCCCGGCCGAGTCCATTGTCCCTCCGGCCGCACCAGCACGTACGGATCGGACATGCTGCTCAGCGCATGCGGGTCGAGCGGCATCTCGAGATCGCCGACCACGAATTCAAGATTCGAAAACGAGAAGGTCGGATGCACGGTGCGCGGTTGAAAGCCGAACCGCTGCCACAACTTGACCACGCGCGGTTCCGCGTGGCCGTAAAGCTTGCGGTATCCCTTGGCTCGGCAAAAAGCTATGCCGGCTTCGATCAGTTTGAACGCCAGGCGGGTTTGACGGAAACGCCGAACCACAGCAAGCCGTTCGAGCTTGGCGAAGTCGGCAAAATATCGGACGCGAAGGCAGCCCGCCGGCTCGCTCCCGACGAAACCGAGCAGATGCGACGCCGTCAGATCGTTGCCATCAAATTCCTCGGCGTGCGGGCAATCCTGCTCTGCAATGTAAGTGGCGGCGCGAACCGCGAACACTTTTTGCAGATCATCCAGCCGATGAACCACGGTGATGCGGACTTCTCTATCTGAAGGATCGCGGGGCGTTGTTTCGTCGAGGGTGTCAAAGCAGGCGCGATCGGGTTTTGAAAGCGGCGTCGGCGTCGCCCCCGAAATTCGGTCCAGCCGCCGGTACTCCAGCAATTCCGGCAACAGATTTCCTTGCCAGATCACGCCGGGACGGAAGCCGAGCGTCAGGAAAAAATTCCACGACTTATCGCTGGTCGCTTTGCAATAAAGCGGCGCCGACCGAAATTTGCTCGAGCTTAGACGCTCCATCACGAGAGCAATGCCGCCGGCAACCTTTGCGTTGACGAAAATCCCCCAGATGTAGATCGCTTCCGGCCGCTCATATTGCCGGCACAGGTAGCGGACGTCCGGCTCGGCGGTATCGAGCTCGCCGCTGAATAGCGCGTGCATGCCCTCGCTGTTCAGCGGCAATTGGCCGATAAATCCCTCGGGTTGGCGCAGACCTTCGAGCACGTCATGGGTGCGAGCGAAGGCAAACAGACAATCTGGGTTGTGCGCGTAAACCCGCAGTACGATCTCTTGCGAAGCCAGCCCGGGGATCTCCAGACTGGCGCGCCGCAGCAGCGGGCCGATGCTTTCGACGGTTGGATTGAAAGCAACTAGCCCGCGCGCGACCCGCTCAAAATCCATGCGGTCGAGGTCGCGCGTGGCCTTTGTCTCCGTCGCTTGCCCGCGGATGGGCGCGTTGACATTCATGGCGGGTCCCCCCGAAGCCATTGGCCTCGACTAAAGTCATGTTAATATGAGAAATCCGCGGAGGGTGACGCAAATGTTACGCAACCGTGCGCCACCGGCGGCGCGGCTTGCGGCGCAGGACACAACGGACCGGATCAACTGGGAAGACGTCCGGCTCTTCATGGAAGTCGCGCGCTGTAGAAGTTTCCGCAAGGCGTCGGAGACGACGGCGGTGTCGTCCAACACGCTGATGCGGCGGGTTGCGATGCTCGAAAAGCAGCTCGGTCATATCCTGTTGGCTCGTAAAGCCAGCGGCGTCGCCCTTACGGCGGAAGGGCGCGAGGTCGCGCAGGTCGGAGAGCGGCTGCGTACTGAAGCGCTGTCTTTGGAACGCATGGCCAAGGACGGCGCTCATGCCCTCTCCGGCAAGGTGAAGGTTGCCGTCACCGAAGGGATCGGAACGTTCTGGCTCATCCCGCGGCTGGTGGATTTTCAGCAACGCCATCCCGACCTCACGGTCGATCTGGTCTGCGACATGCGTTTTGCCGACATGTCGAGCCATCAGGCCGACGTTGCCGTGCAGTTGGAGCGGCCGGCCGAAAGTGAGCTTGTTGTCACGCGGCTTGGCTATCTCCATGTGATGCTGTTTGCTTCGGACGAATACATTCGCATGCACGGCACGCCTTCCCGAGTCGAAGACTTGATCGACTATCATTTTGTCGAACAGGTGGCGCCGCAGGTGCCGAGCGACATGGTGAAGACCGTTGTACCAAATCCTTTCGCCAAGCACTTCGTCAGCTTCCGCGCCAATACCAGCACCGCACATGCTTACGCGATTTCCCGTGGGGCGGGTATCGGCCTGCTGCCGACGTATGCCCGCGCCATTACCCGCAAAGTGCGGCCGATCAACGTCGATTTCCGGCTGCGGCGCGATATTTGGCTTACCTATCATCCCAAGACGCGCAACATGAAGCGTGTGCGGGCCGTCATCGACTGGCTGCGCGAAGCCTTCGATCCAGTCCGCTATCCGTGGTTCCGCGAAGAATTCGTTCCGCCCGATCAATTGGAAACGAATTACATCAAGAACAACGTTATCCATCTGTTCGAGGGATTTCTCGAACGTGGACTGTAACGCCAAGCCGTAGGGTCGCGAGATCGACGCTTACAGCCCGAGATAAAACTTCTTGATCAGATCGTTGTTGTTCAGCGCGTCGGCCGAGCCGCCCTCGAAGGCGATCTTGCCGTGCACGATCACGTAGCCCCGGTCGGCGATCCGGATCGCTTGCGTGAAGTTTTGCTCCGCCATCAGCACCGTAAGCTTATAGCGCTCCTTCATCAGGGCGATGGCCTCGATGGTGCGGCTGACCAGAATCGGCGCCAGACCTACCGAGGGTTCGTCCACCAGCAGGATTTTCGGCGCCAGCATCAATGCCCGACCGAGCGCCAGCATTTGCTGCTCGCCGCCGCTCATCGAGCCGGCGAGCTGCGAGCGGCGTTCAGCAAGCCGCGGGAAGGTCTCGAAGCAAACTTCGAGGTTGCGTGCCGATTCGGCGCGCGCCGTGCGGCGAAAGGCGCCGAGGAGAAGATTCTCTTCGACGCTCAGTTTGGGAAATAGCCGACGGCCCTCCGGCACCAGCGCAATGCCGAGATCGACGATCTGCTCGGTCGTGCGGCCGACCAGGTCGTGATTGACGCCGTCGATCTCGGCGATGATCGAGCCGGACGTCGGCCGCACGATCCCCATGATGCATTTGATGAGCGTCGATTTGCCGTTGCCGTTGGTTCCCAGCAGCACCACGGTCTCGCCCGCGCCGATCTTGAGCGAGACGTCGTTGATGACGCGCACCGCCCCGTACGCGGCGTGAATGCCTGTGAGGGTGAGGTTACTGGCCAAGATACGCCCGCTCCACTTCCGGTTCGCGCACCACTGCGTTCGGCTCGCCATCGGCGATCTTGCGCCCGGAGACCAGAACGACAAGCCTCTGCGAGAAACTCATCACCGCACGCATAATGTGCTCGATCAGAATGACAGTGACGCCCTGCTCATTGAGGCGCTTGAGCAGAATCAGAATTTCTTCGACCTCCGAATGGGTCAATCCGGCCATCGATTCGTCGGCGATCAGGAGCTTGGGCTCCGCCGCCATCGCGCGCACAAGCTCGAGTTTGCGCATCTCCACCTGGGTGAGGTCGCCCGGCAGCCGATGGGCCTTGCCGTCGAGCCCGACTTCGCGCAGGAGCGTGAGGCACCGCGCGTCGATATGGCTGGCCGTGTGCGGCATCCCACCGCGCGTGGCGACCGTATAGAGCAGCGGTATGCGCAAATTTTCCGCCAGGGTGAGGCTGGCGAACGGACGCGGCAGCTGGAACGTGCGCGCCACGCCGCGGCGTGTGCGTTGATGTGCGGTAGAACCGTCGAGTGGGCGGCCGTCGAAATGAACGGAACCGGCCTCGTTGCGCAGCGTGCCGCAGATGCAATTGACCAGGGTGCTTTTGCCCGATCCGTTAGGACCGATCAGGCCGACGCGTTCACCCGGCTGCACCGAGAGCGCGATATCTTCCAGCGCGACAAATCCGCCGAAGCGCTTGCCGAGGTTGCGGACTTCGAGCAGCGCCGTCATGGCGTCGCCTCTGGCGCATCGGCTTTAATGTGGCGGCGCCCGACTTGGCGCAAAGGCCTGTGCTGAACGTATTTTTGCACCAATCCGATAATGCCGTTCGGCGCCACGATCACGAAGCCGACCAGCAGAAAGCCGACGATGAGGAGATTGACCGCCGACGAGATCGTCACGGTGGCAATCTGCTGCAAAGACCCGAGCAGGACCGCTCCGATCAGCGGACCGACCCAGCTTGTCGTGCCGCCAATCAGCGGCATGGCGATTGAGTTGACGGCGTAATCGAGGCCGAACGCCGAAGAAGGCTGCAGGTAGCCGATGTAATAGGGGAACGGCGCCCCGGCCATGCCCATGAGCGCGCCCGAGATCGTGGTGGCGACAAGTTTAAGTCGGAGCGTCGGCACGCCGGAGGCTTCCGCCGCCAGCTCATCGTCGCGAATGGTGGCAAAGCCGTAGCCCAGCCGCGACCGCTCGATCAGCCGAGCGACCGTGATGGAGCCGATCGCCAGCAGCAGCATGATCGCGAACAGATATTTGATATAGCTGCCGAACGGCGCAATCGTTTCCGGCCGCACGATATATGCGCCGCGCGAGCCGCCGACATAGTCCCAGTTGACGACCAGCGTCTCCAGCACGACCGCAAGCGCGAGCGTGGCGATGGCGAAAAATGCGCCCCGCATGCGCAGCGTCAGATAGCCGGTACCCAGACCGACGATGCCGGACGCCACGCCGCCGAGAACGACGTCGACCGGAATTGGCATCGGATGAAATCGATACAGCGCAACGGTCGAATAAGCGCCGAGCGCGAAAAAGGCGGCCGAGCCGAAATTGACGTAGCCGCAATAGCCGCCAAGGATGTTCCACGCGGTTGCCAGCACGACATATTGCAGGACGACGTACCCGGCGAAGAAATAATAATCGTTGCCGAGCGTTGCCGCGAGGCCGTACACGCAAGCGCCGATCAGCAAGCTGACGATGAGGAAGATGTCCGTGCGCACCGTTCAGCGTCCTAACAGACCGGCCGGCCGTACCGCCAGCGTCAACAGCAAAAAACCGAACGACACCGCCGGCGCCCATGAGGGGCCGTAGAAAGTCGACGTCAGGCTCTCGACAATACCGACCAGCATGGCGGCAACCAAAGTGCCCGGCAGGCTTCCCATGCCGCCAAGGACGCAGATGGCAAACACCCGGCCGATATATTCGCGGCCGACCGACGGCTCGACCGGCTGGATGATGATGAGGAAGGCGCCGGCGAGCGCGGCGGTCGCGATCGAAATGCCGAAGGCGATCCGTTTGATGCGAATCGGATCGACCGCCATGAGTCTCAGCGCCAGCTCGTCCTGCGCCACCGCCATGATGGCGCGTCCGATGAAGGTGCGCGTGAGCACAAGTTGCAACGCCGCGATCAACAACAGCGAAACCAGGCACGGCACCAGGATGCGCAACGGAATATCGACGAAACCGAAGTGCCAGGTCGGACCGATGTATCGCGCCTCGACGTAGCGATAGTCGACGCCGAAATAGAGCACCAGCGATACTTCGGTGATGAACAGGATGCCGAAGAAGAACGCGAGACCGCGCATCGATTCCTGCCCGCGTTTCTCGAAAGAGACGTAGTAGACTTGATAGATAGCGGCACCGAGCACGTAGAAAGCAGGCGTCACCAGGATGGCGGCGATGATTGGGTCGATCCCGAGATTCAGGCTGATGATGTAGACGATGTAGGAACCGAGAATGATGAAGCCGGGATGGGCGATATTGACAACATCGAGAATGCCGAACGACAGCGTTATGCCGGCCGTCACCGCCGCATAGAAGGCGCCGATCAGAATGCCCGAGACGATGGCATCGACCAGAAGATCGAACGAGAAGATCATGACTCAGCCCCGCCCGCACGCACCCCGTGCCGCTGTGTTTAGACGAAAGTATCGCCGGCGGGTGCGATCAGGATAGAGCCGCAACGCGCCTGCGCACTTTAGGCCGCGGCCCGCACCATGTCAGGAATGGCGAGCGGCTTGTTCGCGCCGTTGAGGAATTCGACAGTCATAAAGACCATTTCCCTGTCACCGATGTTCTCGAGGTCGTGGACCTTGAACTCGCCCGGACCGTAAGTCTCGTGTCGGGCCTCGCCGGGCGCGTAATTGTATTCGACGGTGGTGCCATCGTGCAGGTGCTGGCGTCCACGCCCGCCGGTCACGTTGGTCCAGAAGTAGTCGAGGACGTGCCGGTGAAAGCCGAACCGTTGACCCGGCGCCAGCCGGATTTGCCATACGCGGACGCGCTCGCTCTCCGAAAGCAGCATATTGCCGACGCAACCATTGTGATTTTGCCGCTCGCGCTCGAATTCCGCGGCAATCGCGCTTGGCCACGCCGATTTGTCGGCGTTGTCGCTTTTTTTGTCCGCCATCGTCAGAGCCATGGCGTCCCTCCCGCGTTATTGCCTCAGTATAGAAAACGTCCGGCTATTGGCAAATAGCCTTGGCGAATAGCAATGTGTTGGCATGTCGCAACGCCGAACCGGCCGGCACGCCTTGATCGTAGGCGGCTCAATGAGCGGCCTCCTGGCCGCCGTCATGCTGCAACGGCGCGGTTGGACGGTCGACGTTTTCGAGCGCGTCGAAAGCGAACTCGCCGGCCGCGGTGCCGGGATCGTGGCGCAAGACGAGTTGATCGCCCGCCTGACCGCGCTCGGCCTCGACGTCCGTGACCTTGGCGTCGAGATCGGCATGCGCCGCCTGCTCGACCGCGACGGTGGCCTGTCGGATGCCCTAGCATGTCCCCAGGTGCTCACCTCCTGGGAAAGGGTCTATCGGCTCCTGCGCGATGCGTTTCCCGGCAACCGCTATCACCGTGGCCGGACGCTGACCGGCTTCGAACAAACGGTGAGCGGTGTTGCCGCTCATTTCAGTGACGGCGGCAGCACGCACGGTGATGTCCTGATCGGCGCCGACGGCCTGCGCTCGACGGTCCGCCAGCAATGTTTGCCGGATGTCATACCGGTCTATGCGGGGTATGTGGCTTGGCGCGCGCTCATTCCGGAAGTCGCGTTGCCGGCGGCAATCCATCGCGAATTGATTGACGCCATGACGTTTTGCTTGCCGCCGGGCGAACAATTCCTCGGCTATCCGGTGGCCGGGCCGGATAACGATTTGCGCCGCGGGCATCGCCGCTACAACGTCGTTTGGTACCGGCCGGCGAGTGAAGCGCGCGAACTTCCGTGGCTCCTGACCGACGAAGGCGGTGTGGTGCATTCCATCTCGATTCCTCCGCCGCGCATTCGTCGCGAGGCGATCGCGGCAATGCGGGACGCGGCCGAACGGCTCTTGGCGCCGCAACTGCATACAATTGTGCGCCTGATCGACGAGCCGTTGCTGCAGCCGATCTACGATCTCGCCTGTCCTCGGCTTGCTTTCGGCCGCGTCGTTGTTATCGGCGACGCCGCCTTTGTCGCGCGCCCGCATGTAGCGGCGGGCGTTTCCAAGGCGGCGGACGATGCAGCCGTGCTGACAGCGGAGCTTGACGAAGGTGACGTCGATGCAGCGCTGCGGCGCTACGAAGCTGCCCGCCTGCCGGAAGGCCATCGCATCATCGAACGTGCGCGACACCTCGGTGCTTATCTGCAGGCGTCGCAAAGCGACGAGGAGAGGCTGCGTTCCGCCCGCCACGGCGTCCCGCAAGCCGTCCTCGCCGAAACCGCGCGGATCGATTTTTTATACAATTGACCGCGCGGCGACGGCGCGGCAGGCGCAATTACGTCGTTACTTCGTCGCGGAAGGCGGCCATCGCCGGGCTTGCGGCAAGCAGCATGGGATAGAACTTCTTGAAGTCGGCGACGATCGTCTCGAACGGTACGTCCTCGAACGCGCCGCGGTCGGCGAGATATTCCATGTGCTGACGTCCGGCCTGATCGAAGGGATGAAACAGGCTGTCGTTCTCGCCGTCGAAATCCAGCGGCTTGATCTTGGCGCGCTCGCACAAAGCTGCATCGAAAGCCGGCGTGCATTTGACCCACTTTCCGTCGATGTAAAGCTCCGTGTAGGAGTGCCAGTAGAATGTATTGCCCATATGTTCTTGCAGGCGCTTCGAGGTGAGATGATTGCGCACGTCGGCGTAGCCGGGCCGCGCGGGAACATCGACGGCGCGCGCGGCTGCCGCCAGCAACGCCGATTTCCCGACACAGAACCCTTTACCTGCGGCGAGCACGGCGCTGGCGCGATACGTCGCCGGATCAAGAAAATTCCGGTACGGATCATATTGAATCGCGTCGCGCACTGCGCCGTAGAGCGCGATGGCCCTTTCCTTGGCCGTTTGCGCGTTGCCCGCGGCCGTGCGGGCAAAATCCCGAATCGACGGATCGCTGCTGTCGACGAACGCCGTCGCCCGCAGATAATTGATTTTTTCGTTTGGCGCGACCGAATTCATTTTGACCCCTTAGACGTGCTGGCCGCCGTTGATGTGGATCTCGGCGCCGTTGACGTAGGACGCAGTATCGGTGCACAGCACATAGATGATCTTGGCCACCTCGTCGGGTGTGCCGAGCCGGTGCATCGGAATATTTTCGACGATCTTCTCGGTTCCCGGCGACAGCATTGCGGTATCGATCTCGCCGGGGGCAATGGCGTTGACGCGGACGCCGCGCGAGCCAAAGTCGGCGGCCATTTCACGCGTCAGCGCCGCCAGCGCCGCCTTCGATGTCGAATACGCGGTTCCCGCGAAAGGGTGCACGCGCGAGCCGGCGATCGAAGTGACGTTGACAACCGAACCTTTGGCGGCACTCAGTTCATCGAGCAAACCGCGCGCCAGCATGATCGGTGCGAAGAAATTCACCTGGAAAATGTGGCCCCAATCGCTGCGCGAGGTTTCAATGGAGCTGAGCCGGCCGCCGCCGGCAGTCTTCGGCGATATTGCGGCGTTGTTCACCAGCGCATGCAGTTCGCCGTGCAGCCGGCGCTTGATTTCGGCGATGGCCTCCTCGGTGTTTTTGGTACTGGCGAGGTCAACCTGGACGTGATCTTCGGGGCCGGCTTCCCATGGGCAATTTTCCGGAAATGGATGCCGTGAACAGGTGATGACGCGCCAGCCTGCGGCCGAGAAGCGCTTCACCGTCGCATGACCGATGCCGCGGCTTGCCCCGGTCAGGAGCAGCGTGCGGCGCGGCTGGTTGGTCGTTGCCATCGTCCTGTACTTTAAATCACGGATAGAGCCGCGTCTTGGTCCATGGCGCGGTCGGGCTCGCGCGCCTGAAGGCGACGCGGTCGTGCAGCCGGAATGGCCGCTCCTGCCAGAATTCAATCTCCTGCGGCTGGACGCGATAACCGGACCAATGCGGCGGACGCGGCACGGCGCCGACGTTGAATTTTGCGGTGTAGCGGGCGACCGCCTTTTCGAAGGCAAGTCGGCTTTCCAGGGCCTCGGACTGCTTGCTGGCCCAGGCACCAATTTGCGCCATGCGGGACCGGCTCGCGAAATAAGCGTCCGCTTCCTGCGTCGACACCGGTTCGACGTGGCCGCGCACGCGCACCTGGCGCTGCAACGACCTCCAATAGAATGTCAGTGCCGCCTTCGGCGCGTTACCCAGTTCGCGACCCTTCACGCTGCCGAGGTTGGTGTAAAAGACGAAGCCGCGCTGATCGACGTTCTTCAGCAAAACCATGCGCGCGTTGGGCATGCCGTCGGCATCGATGGTGGCGAGCGTCATGGCGTCCGGATTGACGGGCTCGCTGCGCTTGGCATCGGCAAACCATGCCGTAAACAGCCGCAGCGGCTCGTCGACTTCAGTGAAGTCACCGTCTGTTAACCAAGCCGGATGCTCTATCGGCGCTGCGTCGGACATTCAGTGAGGTCACCTGGTGGTCGCGTGCGGCGATCGGGAAACGCGCCGCCGGTCTCTATATAGTGGAACCGGGGCGCTGCGCCTATGTCGGCCGCTGCATCGGCTGCTCGCCGCGGCGGCCGTATTAGCCGGATTGTCCGTCGGCGGTTGCGCTTATCGCCTCGATTCGATGTTCGCCAAGACCAGTGCCGACGTCGAGCAGACCGGTTCGATCAGCCGAACCGGCCAGCAATCGGGGGATGCCAATTCTGCGGCGCTGGCGGAGGTCGATCTTGCTTACGCTCGCGCCGCCGCCGCCGAAGCTCTGTCCCGCGGCGGCCGAGACTTGAGCGTGCCGTGGGAAAATCCGCGGACCGGCGCTAGCGGCAACATTACCCCGCTGGCGGCGTCCTACACCGAAGGCAGCCTGACCTGCCGCGATTTCCTGGCCAGTTACGTGCGCGGGCAAACGCAATCCTGGTTGCAAGGCGAAGCCTGCCGCGCCGACCAAGGGAAGTGGGAGGTCAAAAGTCTAAAAACCCTCAAGCAAGGCTGACTTTCGGTCATTCGGCCTGCATCGCATTGCGGGACGGCGGCAAAAGTCCCACATTGGCACTGATGGGCGGGCGGGGCCGGCCCTTTACGAAATCGGAGTCGAGCGGGGATGCGTGATCCCTATGAGGTGTTGGGCGTCGACCGCAAGGCCAGTGGAAACGACATCAAAAGCGCGTTCCGGCGGCAGGCGAAAAAACTGCATCCCGACGCCAACAAAAACGATCCGAAGGCCGCTTCACGCTTTGCCGAACTCAACGCGGCTTACGAGATCCTCGGCGAGGACGACAAGCGCAAGGCATTCGACCGCGGCGAGATCGACGCCGAAGGCAAGCCGCGTTTTCGCGGGTTCGAAGGGTTTGGCGGCGGCCCAGGCGCCGGCGCCCGTCCCCGCGGCGGCTTCGGCCCCGATGCGGAATTCGAAACCTTCA
>JAGXAC010000116.1 GCA_019075925.1 Hyphomicrobiales bacterium
CGCAGCAGTCGATTCCTGGCTCGCCGCGCGGGCCGCCGGTACGCCGTTCGACCGCGTGCTGATGGACCTGCACATGCCGGGCATGGACGGGATGGAGGCAAGCCGCCGCATCCGCGCGCTGGAAGCGGAATCCGAGGCGCCGCCGACGCCGATCCTGGCGCTGACCGCGAATGCCTCCGCCGAAGATCGCGAAGCCTGCCTCGCCGCCGGCATGAACGGTTTCCTGGTGAAGCCGTTCGACCGCGAACGGCTTGCCGCCGCGCTTGACGATTCCGCGCGCGCGGCGCTGGCGGCGTGATCTTCAGAGCCGCCGCAGCGCCACTTTATCGACCTCATGGCTTTCACGCTTGGTCAGGATGAGATCGGCGCGCGGTCGCGTCGGCAGGATGTTTTCGCGCAGATTGACGAGATTGATGCGGTTCCAGATCGCCGTCGCGGTTTCGACCGCTTCGGTATCGGACAATTTGGCGTAGCGATGGAAATATGATTTCGGGTCGGCGAAAGCGGTGCCGCGCAGCGTCAGGAACCGGTTGACGTACCAGGAGAGCAGGACGCTTTCGTCGGCGTCGAGATAAACCGAAAAATCGAAGAAGTCGGATACGAACGGCACCGCTTTGCCGTCCCTTGGTAACCGTCCGGCCTGCAGCACGTTGAGCCCTTCAACGACGAGGATATCCGGCCGGTCGATCTCGATCCACTGATTCGGAATAACATCGTAGATCAGATGCGAATAGACTGGCGCGCGCACCGGCCGTCGGCCAGCCTTGATGTCGGACAGAAAGCGCAGCAGCGCGGGCAGGTCGTAGCTTTCCGGAAAGCCCTTTTTCTCCATCAGGCCTTCGCGTTCGAGCACCGCGTTCGGAAACAGAAACCCGTCAGTGGTGATCAGATCGACCTTGGGCACGTTCGGCCAGCGCGCCAGCAGGGCTTGCAGAACGCGCGCCGTCGTGGATTTCCCGGCAGCGACCGAACCGCCTACGCCGATAATATACGGCATCTTCGCATCTTCGGTGCCAAGGAAACCTTGCTGCGCACGAAAAAGCCGTTGCGTCGCCGCGACATAGAGCGAGAGGAGACGCGACAACGGCAAATAAATTTCTTCGACTTCCGAAATGTCGAGCCGGTCGTGCAGCGAGCGCAGCCGGAGGATCTCCGCCGGTTGGAGAGTCAGTGGCGTGTCGGCGCGCAACTTCGCCCACTCCGTCCGCTGGAATACACGATACGGCGAGACGTCGGCCTCGTTACGCTGCTCCATGCCGATACCTTTGACTACCTGCTAGTCGCCGCCCTTGCGTGCAGCTTTTTCATCTAGACCGGACTGACGCGTACGCTCTGCCAGCGCGGATTCGACGTCGGCCAGCGCGATGCCGCGCGCGTGCAACACGACGAGAAGATGATAGAGCACATCGGCGGCCTCTGCGACCACGCGGTCGCGGTCTTCACCGACGGCGGCGATCGCCATTTCAACGGCTTCCTCGCCGAGCTTCTTGGCGCAGTGGCTCACGCCCTTGTCGAGCAGCGAGCGCGTATAGGAGGCATCGCCGCTGGCTTGCGCGCGTGCCTTTATCCGCTTTTCGAGGTCCTGGAGAGTGAATGCCGCCATTGCCGTTCCTTAGCATCTCTCCACCGGTGCGGGGAGGGCCGGCCCGGATATGGCCGCTCCCGCCCGGCATTTCGTCCCGACAGCCGCAGGTATTATGATTGAGTGTTAGGATTGACCGATGACACGGCCTTTCCTGGACTTCTGGTTTGATTTTGCCTCGACCTATTCTTATCCGTCTGCCATGCGCATCCGCCCGCTGGCGGACGCGGCTGGAATCGACATCCGGTTTCGTCCATTTCTGCTCGGCCCGATCTTCAAGGCACAGGGCTGGGAAACTTCGCCGTTCAATCTCTATCCGGCCAAAGGCCGCCACATGTGGCGCGACCTCGAACGCCTATGCGCCGATTTGGCCCTGCCTTTCGTTCGGCCCGATCCGTTCCCACAAAACAGCCTGTTAGCCGCCCGCGCTGCGTTGGCAGTGCCAGAGACAAAACGTGTGGATTTTTGCACCGCGCTCTTCCGCGCGCAGTTCGCCGAAGGCCGCCGCATCGACCAGCCCGATACCATCGGCACGATCCTCACACGCCTCGATATCGACCCGGCAGCCTTACTTGCCGCCGCGCAAACCGACGCGATCAAGCACAAACTGCGGGCGGAAACCACGGAGGCGCAGCGGTTCGGCGTCTTCGGCGCGCCGACTTTCATCACCGCCGACGGCGAGCTGTTCTGGGGCAACGACCGGCTCGAACGCGCGCTCTCCTGGGCGTCCCGCGGCATTTGAGTTGAAGTGCGAACTCTAAGGATCGAGCCGCACCGGCAGACCGGCGCGCGCCATGTAATCTTTCGCCTCACGGACCGAATGTTCGCCGAAATGAAAGATCGATGCCGCCAGCACGGCGCTGGCGTGGCCATCGCGAATGCCTTCGACAAAATGCTCAAGCGCACCGACGCCGCCCGAGGCGACCACCGGCGCGCTTACTGCGTCGGCGACGGCGCGGGTGAGCGCGATATCGAAACCCTTGCGGGTGCCGTCGCGATCCATCGAGGTGAGCAGAATTTCACCGGCCCCGAGCGCGACCACCTCGCGGGCGTAAGCAACCGCATCGATGCCGGTCGGGTGGCGGCCGCCATGAGTGAAGATTTCCCAGCGATCCTGCTCCGCCGGCTTCGATACCTTCTTTGCATCGATCGCCACGACGATGCATTGATCGCCGAATTTCTCCGCCGCTTCCTTGACGAACGCGCGGCGCGCAACCGCAGCCGTGTTGATCGAGACCTTGTCGGCGCCCGAAGCGAGCAGCGTGCGGATGTCGTCGATGGTGCGCACGCCGCCGCCGACCGTGAGCGGCATGAAGCAGGCTTCGGCGGTGCGCCGCACCACATCGAGCATGATGCCGCGGTCCTCGTGGCTCGCCGTTATGTCGAGGAAGGTGAGTTCGTCGGCGCCGGCGGCGTCATAGGCGACAGCGGCTTCGACCGGATCGCCGGCATCGCGCAGATCGACGAATTTGACGCCTTTGACCACGCGGCCATCCTTGACGTCGAGGCAGGGAATGATGCGAACTTTGAGCATCGCTCAGGTCGCCCGCGCCGCGCGAATGAGCGCGAGCGCCGCCGCCGCGTCGAGCCGGCCGTCGTAAAGCGCGCGACCGGCGATCGCTCCGGCGAGTTTTTTGGCGCGCGGTCCAGTGAGGGCGCGCACGTCGTCCAGCGAGGCGAGTCCACCGGACGCGATCACTGGAATCGAAACGGCGTCGGCGAGCGCGACAGTAGCGTCGATGTTCAATCCCTTGAGCATGCCGTCGCGCGCAATGTCGGTGTAGACGATCGCCGCGACGCCGGCGTCTTCAAACCGCCTGGCGATATCGAGCGCCGATAATTCCGACGTTGCCGCCCAGCCCTCCACCGCGACCTTGCCGTCGCGGGCGTCGAGGCCTACGGCAATCCGGCCGGGCAAGGCTTTTGCCGCCGCCTTGACCAGGGCCGGATCGCGTACCGCGGCGGTGCCGATGATGACGCGCGTCACGCCCCGGCCAAGCCAGCCGTCGATGGTGGCGCGGTCGCGGATGCCGCCGCCGAGCTGTACCGGCATCTTCACGGCGGCAAGAATGCGCTCGACTGCGGCGGCGTTCACCGGCTTGCCGGCGAACGCGCCATCCAGATCGACCACGTGGAGATATTCGAAGCCCAGCGCGGCGAACGCGCGCGCTTGCTCGGCCGGGTTGTGATGAAATACCGTCGCCCGCGCCATGTCACCCTGTTGCAGGCGCACGGCTTCGCCGTTTTTCAGATCGATCGCGGGAAACAGGATCACGGCTTCCACGCGAGAAAATTGGCAATCAGCGCCAGACCGAGCTTCTGGCTCTTCTCCGGGTGAAATTGGCTGCCGACGATGTTGTCGCGCGCGACAATCGCGGTGATCGCTCCGCCGTAATCGGATTCCGCCAAAATATCTTCGCGGCGCGCCACCTTGAAGGAATAGGAATGCACGAAATAGGCGTGCAGGCCCTGCGGGCCGAGGTTCAATCCCTCGATCAGCTTGTGCGGCCGTGCAACGTTAAGCGTGTTCCACCCCATGTGCGGAATTTTCAGACTCCGGTCGCGCGGCACGATGCGATCGACTTCGCCGGCAATCCAGCCGAGCCCTTCCGTCACCTGATATTCACGCCCGCGTTCGGCCAGAAGCTGCATACCGACGCAAATGCCGAAGAACGGCCGGCCCTTCCGCCGCACGGCTTCATCAAGCGCACCCACCATGCCGTCGATTGCATCGAGGCCGCGCCGGCAGTCGGCGAAGGCACCGACGCCGGGCAGCACGACACGATCGGCGGCAGCGACCGCGTCCGGATCATTGGTGACCAGAATCGGCTGGTCGAAGCCCGCCGCATGGGCGGCGCGTTCGAACGCCTTGGCGGCCGAGTGCAGGTTGCCCGAACCGTAATCGACGATGGCAACGGTCACCGGTTGGCTCCCGCTTCGGGAAACAAGCCGACGATATCCGATGGATACGACTGCGATACCGGGGGCACCGGCGGCACCGATGCAGCGCCGGATGCGGCAGGCGGGGCGCCGCGCTTTTCCGCTGCGGCACGGACCCACGAATCGAAAAAGCGCCGTTCGGCGTCTTCCAGATCCTCGCCGCTGGCGATTCCGATGTCCCGAAAGCCGCGCTGCCGCAATGCGAAACGGCGCAGTGTCGACGCCTCCATGCCGACCAAAAGCGCTATGGCAAATCCACCCAGGCCGATACCGACGGCGCCGACACCGGCGAACCGCAATGCGATCTCCACGCCGCCGGCGATCACCAGATAAAGCAGCAGCACGAGCCACATGCGGTAGCGCGCCATCCACAGCGCGGCGAACAGGAAAGCCCAGAACGAGAAACCCTCACGCACAAAAACGATGCGCTCCGGATCGGGAACGGCTTTCGTCGAGCGCTGCGGCGGTTCGTGAACTGTGAACACTGGCATGAGATAATTCCAACAGTGTCTCGGCGTTTTCGCGGAGACGATTTACGATCAACCGCCGAGCGTGCCTTTGGTCGACGGCACGTCCTGCGCGGCGCGCGGATCGATCGCCACTGCCGCTCGCAACGCGCGCGCCAAGCCCTTGAAGCAGGATTCGGCAATGTGGTGATCGTTGGTGCCATAGAGCGTGGCCACGTGCAGCGTCACCGCAGCGTTGATGGCGAAGGCCTGAAACCATTCCTGCACCAATTCGGTGTCGAACGGACCGACCTTGTCGCGCACGAACTCCGATTTGAACACCAGGAACGGCCGGCCGGAAATATCGATCGCCACGCGCGTGAGCGCCTCGTCCATCGGGACGTGCACGTCGGCGTAGCGGGTGATGCCCTTCATGTCGCCAAGCGCCTGCTTCACCGCCTGGCCGAGCGCGATACCGACGTCCTCGGTGGTGTGATGGTGATCGATGTGTAGGTCGCCCTTGGCGTTGATCTCCATGTCGATACGCGAGTGGCGCGCGAGCAGATCGAGCATGTGATCGAGAAATCCGATTCCGGTTGCGATCGCGGAACGGCCTTCGCCGTCGAGGTTGATGGCAACCTCGACGGCGGTTTCCTTGGTGGTCCGCTTGACCGACGCCTTGCGCATAATGCTCTCCGCGACGCGCCGCCTTTTATCAGGGCTTTGGCCGATCCGCCAATCGGCGAACGGCGCATTTGCAATGATCGCCCGTAACTCCTAAATCATGGCATAAACCCAGGCTTTCCAGCGAATGTCAGTCTCTGAAACCGGCTTCTCCGGCACGTCCGGTCCCTGGCACGGCACCACCATCCTGACCGTGCGCAAGGCCGGCATGGTCGCGCTCGGCGGCGACGGCCAGGTATCGATCGGCCAGACCATCGTCAAAGCCAATGCGCGCAAGGTGCGCCGCCTTGCCGGCGGCGACGTGATTGGCGGCTTTGCGGGAGCGACTGCCGACGCCTTCACGCTGTTCGAGCGGCTTGAGGCCAAGCTCGAGCAATATCGCGGGCAATTGATGCGCGCGGCGGTGGAGCTTGCCAAGGATTGGCGCACCGACCGCTATCTGCGGCGGCTTGAAGCCATGATGCTGGTCGCCGACAAGGACGTATCGTTGGTGCTCACCGGAACCGGCGACGTGCTTGAGCCCGAGGCCGGCATTGCCGGGATCGGCTCGGGCGGCAACTACGCGCTCGCCGCCGCCCGCGCGCTGAGCGACGGCCCGCTCGATGCCGAGGCGATCGTGCGCCGGTCACTCGATATTGCCGCCGATATCTGCGTTTATACCAACCGCAACGTCACCGTCGAGACGTTGAAGAGCGCCTGATGGTGCGCAACGCATGAGTGATTTCTCGCCGCGCGAAATCGTCTCCGAGCTCGACCGCTTCATTGTCGGCCAGGCCGATGCCAAGCGCGCAGTCGCGATCGCGTTGCGCAACCGTTGGCGACGATTGCAACTCGAGGAGCGGCTGCGCGAGGAAGTTCTGCCGAAGAACATCCTGATGATCGGGCCGACCGGCGTCGGCAAGACCGAAATCTCGCGACGGCTGGCGAGACTGGCAGGCGCGCCGTTCCTCAAGGTCGAAGCGACCAAATTCACCGAGGTCGGCTATGTCGGTCGCGACGTTGAACAGATCGTGCGCGATCTGGTCGAGATCGCCATTACCTTGACGCGCGAACGAAAGCGCAAGGACGTGCACGCGCGTGCGCAGCAGGCGGCGGAGAACCGCGTGATTGACGCTTTGGTCGGCGCCGGCGCCAGCGCCGCCACCAAAGAGTCATTTCGCCGCAAGTTGCGCGACGGCGAACTCAACGACAAGGAAATCGAGATCGAGGTGCAAGCTTCCGGCGGCATGCCGTTATTCGAAATTCCCGGCATGCCGGGCGCGCAGATGGGCGCCGTGTCGATCGGCGATATTTTCGGCAAACTCGGCGGCGGCCGCACCAAGACGCGGCGCGTCACCGTGCACGAGTCCTACGATATCCTGGTTAACGAAGAATCCGACAAGCTGCTCGACACCGAACAGCTCACCCAGGAAGCGATCAAATCGGTGGAGAGCAACGGCATCGTCTTTCTCGACGAAATCGACAAGATTTGCGCGCGTGACGGCCGGGTCGGGGCCGACGTTTCGCGCGAGGGCGTGCAGCGCGATTTGCTGCCGCTGATCGAGGGAACCACGGTGGCCACCAAGCATGGTGCGGTAAAAACCGATCATATCCTGTTCATCGCCTCGGGCGCTTTCCATATCTCCAAGCCGTCCGACCTCTTGCCGGAGTTGCAAGGCCGGCTGCCGATCCGGGTCGAATTGAAACCGCTGACGCGCGACGACATGCGGCGCATTCTCACCGAACCCGAAGCGTCGCTGATCAAGCAATACGTCGCGCTGTTGAAAACCGAAGGCGTGACATTGGAATTTTCCGAGGACGCCATCGACGCTGTCGCCGATACGGCGGTGGCGGTGAATTCAAGCGTGGAAAATATCGGAGCGCGGCGGCTGCAAACGGTGATGGAGCGCGTGCTCGATGAAATTTCTTTTGCCGCGCCGGACCGGCCCGGAGAAACCGTCGCGATCGACGCGGCTTACGTGAACAAGCGCGTGGCCGATCTGGCCAAGAACGCCGATCTGAGCCGGTTTATTCTTTAGTGCTTGGGATTCGGCGAGACGGCGCCGCGGATGCGGCAGGAATCACTTCCCGCGTGCGGGCTGATCTCGCGAATGACCGCCAGCCATTTCTCGACATGGGCGAACGTTTGCTGGTCGGCTCTCGCGGTCGGCGATGAGCCGGACTCGGACCGTGCAGTAGCGGATGCGTTCATGGCGCACAGGACCTCAATCCACGACGGCCGTTTTCGCAGACGATCTTGGCGGATGCGAGGAGAGCGTGTTGGTTTCCGGCAGGCATGGTTAACGGCGCACTATCGATTCCGATCCGATCAAAGTTGAACCGGGTCCAGCGTCTGGATCGTTCGTTGACGCGTGCTCTGTTCGGAAAGCCGGCATCCGCCCCTGGATCGAGTCCGAGGACAGGCTTTTTCCGGATCGCGCTTTAACAGCCGGCTGCCGCCAATAATTCGCGGCGTGCTGCCGCCAGAATCTCGTCGGAGAGCCGCGGGTCGTCCACCGCGCGGGCGAGCGTCAGCGCGCCGACAAGGGTAGCCATGGCGGTCACGGCTTTGCGCCGCCGAGCCGCCTTGGAAGATCCGGGGATCGCGTCGGTCAGGATGGCGACGAGCGGCTCCAGGCCTTCGGTGAAGGCGTGGCGCACCGATTTGGCGCTGCGCGCCGCATCGTTGCCGAGCGCGGCGAACGCGCAGCCGCGGCCGGGATCGTCGCGATGCCGCGGCGACAAGTAATGATCGAGCAGCGCCGCGTATGGATGATCGGGAGCATCCGATACCACGCCTTGCCACACCGCTGCGGAGCGCCGCATGGCGCGCCGGCTTGCTTGCGCGGCCAGATCGTCCTTGGAGGCGAAATGGCCATAGAAACCGCCATGCGTAAGGTCGGCGGCCTGCATGATGTCGGCGACGCCGGCACCGCTGAAGCCTTTGGCGCGAAACAGGCCGGCAGCCGCTTTGAGAATGCGTTCGCGGTTCTCGGCCGCTTTTTCCCGGCTCACCCGCATCGCACCGTCCCGGTCATGCAATTTGCTATCGTCGATCCGGCGGCCGGACGGCCGCTTGACAAAATATATGACAATCATCATCAATAGGCAACCGAAAGATGATGAACGTCATCTATCTGACGGTGCCGATGATTATTGGATGCAAATCCGCATGATGTCTTCCGGCCTCGCCGCCGTGTTGGCGCGCCACAACATTCACTACGGCTGGGTAGTCGTCGCCGTCACCTTCCTCACCATGCTGGTGACGGCCGGCGCCATGGGTGCGCCCGGCGTGCTGATCGTGCCGCTGGAGCATGAATTCGGCTGGGCGAATGAACAGATTTCGAGCGCGCTGGCGCTTCGGCTTCTTCTGTTCGGCTTGTTCGGGCCGTTCGCCGCCGCATTCATGAACCGCTACGGGTTGCGGCGGGTGATGATTAGCGCAGCCGCGCTCATCACCGCAGGCCTTCTGGTCTCGCTGGCCATGACGCAAGTCTGGCAACTGATCGTGCTGTGGGGACTTGTCGTCGGCATCGGCACCGGGCTTACCGCCATCGTGCTTGCAGCCACGGTGGCGACGCGCTGGTTCACGCAGCGCCGGGGACTCGTCCTCGGCCTCCTGACCGCCAGCAGTGCCACCGGCCAATTGGTGTTCCTGCCGCTGATTGCCGAACTGACCGAACGTTACGGCTGGCGGCTGGCCCTCGTCTTCGTTTGCGCGACGTTGGCGCTCGCGGCCGTTGTCGCGTTCGTGCTGATGTGCGACCGGCCAAGCGATCTCAATCTGCCGTCGTATGGCGAGACCGCCGTGGCGCCGCCGCCTGCGACGCCGGACGGCGGCCTTGGGTCCCTGCTGACGTCGCCATTCGAGGTGCTCAGCGAAGGCGCCCGCGAGCCGGTGTTCTGGGTATTGTTCGCGACGTTTTTCATTTGCGGATGCAGCACCAACGGATTGATCCAGACCCACTTCATCACGTTGTGCGGCGATTACGGTCTGGCGGCGGTCGCCGCCGCGAGCGTGCTCGCCATGATGGGCGTGTTCGATTTCATCGGCACGATCGGCTCGGGCTGGCTGTCCGACCGCTTCGACAGCCGCTGGCTGCTATTCTGGTATTACGGCTTGCGCGGGCTTTCGCTGCTCTATCTGCCGTTCACCAGCTTCACCTTTTACGGCCTGTCGCTGTTTGCGGTGTTTTACGGCCTCGACTGGATCGCCACCGTGCCGCCGACGGTGAAGCTCACCGCCGAGCGCTTCGGCCGCGAGCGTGCCGGCATCTTCTTCGCCTGGATTTTTGCCGGCCATCAGGTCGGCGCCGCCACCGCCGCCTTCGGCGCCGGCTTTTCGCGCACCGAGTTCTCCAGCTACCTGCCGGCTTTTTTCGTTGCCGGCGCGCTGTGCCTGCTCGCTTCGGCGCTGGTGCTGACCATTGCCAAGCCCAAAAGCGCGGGCTTTGGCAGGGCATCGCCGGCGCACGCGTAAAAGTTATTTCCGTTTCGTCTCGATCTTGTCCCAGATCAAGGCCGCGATGTCGGCGCCGCCGAAATTCTTGACGGAACGAATACCGGTCGGCGAGGTAACGTTGATCTCGGTGAGGAAGTCGCCGATCACGTCGATGCCGACAAACAAAAGACCGCGCTCGCGCAACGCCGGGCCGAGACATTCGCAGATATGGCGCTCGCGCTTGGTCAGATCGGTCGCTTTTGGCACGCCGCCGCGCACCATGTTGGAGCGCAGGTCGTCGTCCGCCGGCACGCGATTGACCGCACCGGCGAACTCGCCGTCGACTAGAATGATGCGTTTATCGCCCTCTCTCACCGCCGGCACGAAAGCCTGCACCACCCATTGCTCGCGAAACGTCGCCGCGAACATATCGTAGAGCGAGCCGAAATTGAGATCGTCGCGCGCGATCCGAAACACCGCGCCGCCGCCGTGGCCGTACAGCGGCTTCATCACGATGTCGGCGTGCTCGCGCCGAAACGCCTTGATGGCCTCGAGGTCGCGGGTGATCAGCGTCGGCGGCATCAGATCCGGAAATTCGGTGACGAAAACCTTCTCCGGCGCGTTGCGCACATGCGCCGGATCGTTGACCACCAGCGTCTTCGGCGCAATTCGCTCCAGCATATGCGTGGTGGTGATGTAGGCGAGGTCGAACGGCGGATCCTGCCGCAGCAGAACGACGTCGAAGGAGGAGAGGTCGGTCCGGCTTGCCTCGCCGAGCGTGAAATGGTCGCCGACCGTATCGCGCACTTGCAACGGCTGCACGGCGGCGGAAACTTTGCCGCCGATGAGCGCCAGCCGGTCCGGCGTGTAATAGGCGATGCGATGACCGCGGTGCTGCGCTTCGAGCAGGAGCGCAAACGTCGAATCGCC
>JAGXAC010000117.1 GCA_019075925.1 Hyphomicrobiales bacterium
TGGAGGCTGCGCTTGGCCGCAAAAACGTTGCGCACAAGCGCCGCGTCCAACGATGGCGCTCAGAGCCGCTTCTACCGGATAGTCGCATGAGACGGTTCACTCGATATTGCACGCTCATCCTGCTCGCGTATGGCGTGATCCTGCCGGGCCCGATTTCGACGCAAAACGGTACCGAATCAGCCGTCCACGGTCGCCGCACCGACCACGCGCTCCGCCGTGTCCGCGCCGCTGGCACCGCCATCCGCCGTGTTGGCCTGCGCGCCGCGTTCAGGTGTCTACTCTGAGATTATTGCCGTCCGGCACAAAGCCGAC
This sequence comes from Hyphomicrobiales bacterium, assembly GCA_019075925.1. Lineage (GTDB taxonomy): Bacteria > Pseudomonadota > Alphaproteobacteria > Rhizobiales > Xanthobacteraceae > BOG-931. Next base: position 313 of record JAGXAC010000117.1, read on the forward strand.
ATGCAGGCGATGGCAGACGCCGCTGATTGAGATAAGTCAAAACCGTCGAAGTTCGGTTTCGATATGCTGACAACTTCATCGCAATAGGGTCCATTCCGTGAAATCCACCTACACGAGTACCGCCAAGGCTTTGCATTGGCTGATCGTAGCGCTGCTGATCGTGCAGTTTCTGCTTGCTTGGACCATGCCGCATATCGGCCGCGACACCCCGTTGACGATGCTGATCAATCTGCATTTTTCCTTCGGGATGCTGATCCTGTTCGTCGTCGTGGTTCGGCTGATCTGGCGCGTTACCCATGCCGAACCGGAGCCGGAGGACAGCGTGCCGCCGTGGCAGCACCGGTCCGCTCAACTGGTGCACCGGCTGCTTTATCTTTTACTGTTGGTCGTGCCGATCCTCGGCTGGATTAACGCCAATTGGCGCGATTATCCCGTGACTTTGTTCAGCCTGTTTCAAATGCCGAAGATCATGGCGACTCGCGCCCCCGGCTGGCAGTGGACCGGCGATCTTCATGGGCTGCTAGCCAACTACGCCATGCTTGCGTTGGTCGGGCTGCATGTCGTCGGAGCGCTCTACCATTATCTGATTCGCCGCGACCAGGTGCTGCAACGGATGTTGCCGGGGTGGCCTGGAAAGGCAAGCAGCGTTCGGTGACGGCGCGATGGGTCATCGTCTTGACGAAATCCCTATCGCGCCCCGTCCCACCGGCATGCGGCCGGTTCGAGCGGCGATTAGGCACGGCGACGTCCTTCCACACGGCGCCGCACGTATTTCTCGATCTCGATAATCGCGAATACAAGGGCCGATAAAAGCAAACAAAGCGTCAGCTCCGACAGGGTCAGCGGCGCCGTGCGAAAAATCGGATTCAGCAGCGGCATGTAGACGATCGCCAACTGAAGCCCGCAGGTGAGAAGCATGGCGACGAGCAACGGAAGGTTGCTAAAAAGCCCCTGCTGAAACAGAGTTTGCCGGTCCGAGCGGATGGCCAAGACGTTTCCCATTTGCCCCAGCGTCAGAACGGTGAAGACCATGGTTTGCCAATGCGCCGGGGTAAACCGCAGCGCGTAAGCCTGTGTGAACAAGGCGATCGCAGCCATCGCCAGCCCGACCCACACGATGTGCTGCCACATACCGCGCGCGAAGATGCTTTCTCGGGGCGGGTGCGGCGGCCGCTGCATCAGGTTTGCCTCGGGCGGCTCCGCGGCCAGCGCCAAGCCGGGCAGCCCATCGGTGACCAAATTGATCCATAGAATCTGGATCGGGAGCAGCGGCACGGGAAGTCCGAACAGCGGCGCCAGAAAGATCGTCAGGATCTCAGCGGCGTTGCAGGTCAAAATGTAACTGACGAATTTGCGGATGTTATCGAAAATATGTCGGCCTTCGGCGACGGCGGCGACGATGGTGGCGAAGTTGTCGTCGAGAAGGACAAGGCTCGATGCCTCGCGCGCGACGTCGGTGCCGCTTTTGCCCATGGCGACGCCGATATTTGCCTGAGCAAGCGCCGGCGCGTCATTGACTCCATCGCCGGTCATGGCGACGGATCGCCCGCGGCGCTGCAGCGCCGTGACAATCCTGATCTTCTGCGCTGGATCGACCCGGGCGTAAACACGGATGTGTTCGACCCGCGCCGCCAAATCCTCGTCGGAAAGAAGCGTCAGCTCGCGGCCGGTCACGATCGTATCGCTCGTATCGAAAATGCCGAGATCGGCGGCTATCGCGCGCGCGGTCACCGGGTGATCGCCCGTGATCATCACAACCGTAACGCCGGCGGCGCGGCACTGCGCCACCGCTCGTTTCGCTTCCGGACGCGGCGGATCGATGAGGCCGACAAGGCCGATCAACGTCAGATCGCGCTCGATGTCGTCAGGATTTTTATCTTGCGGCAGTTCGTCCCAGACACGGCACGCCACCGCCAATACGCGCAGACCGCTCCGTGCCATCGCTTCGGCAACGTCGCGCGCGTCGGATGCCGCGGCGCCGCCATCGGACATCGTCGCGCCGCAGCGATCGAGCACAATTTCCGGCGCTCCCTTCGTCAAAGCGACGACGCGGCCGAGGTCACGATGAAAGGTCGTCATCCGCTTGCGCTCGGAATCAAAGGGAAGCTCCATGAGCCTGGGCATTGTGCACTCGAGCGCCGCTTTATCGAAGCCGGCTCGGGCCGCCGCGCGCGACAGCGCAACCTCGGTCGGATCGCCGAGAAATTCATCCCGTGCGCCGCGTTCGGCGTCGTTGCAAAGCGCGAGTGCGGCGAAAAGGGTTCTCGCCGGTTCTTTGGTACCGTCGAGCTTGGCGACCGAACAATGTAGGCCCGCGACATACGCTTCCACGACCTGCATCTCGTTGAGCGTTAGCGTCCCGGTCTTGTCGGTGCAGATGAAGCTGACCGATCCCAGCGTTTCCACGGCCGGTAGCCGTCGCACCACGGCGTTGTGCGCGGCCATGGTGCGAGCCGCGAGCGCCAGCATCACCGTGACCACCGCCGGCAAGGCTTCCGGAATGGCGGCCACGGCCAGGCTCGATGCCGTAAGCAACATCAGCAGCGCAGGCTCGCCGCGCCACAGGCCGGTTGCGAAGACGACGGCACAGACAGCCAAGATCGCTAGCGCCAATTGGCGCCCGAAGGCGGCGAGGCGCTGCTGCAGCGGCGTCTGCATCTGCGGCACCGCCTCCAGCATGCCGGCGATGCCGCCGAGTTGGGTGGCCATGCCGGTTGCAACGACAAGGCCGCGGGCCCGGCCATAGGTGGCGATCGTCCCATTGAACGCCATGTTGGAGCGATCGGCCAGCGCCAATGCGGCTTCCGCCAATGGCGCGGTTTGCTTGTCGATTGGCACCGCCTCGCCCGTCAGCGCCGCCTCGCTGATTCTGAGCTCCGGGGCTTCAACCAGACGCAGGTCCGCCGGAACGGCGTTGCCCGCCTCCAACAGCACGATGTCGCCCTGCGCGATTTGCGTCGCTGCAATCGTGCGGGCTTGGCCATCGCGAACCACTGTGGCCTTGAGTGCAGATAGCCGTTTGAGAGCAGCCATCGCGCGTTCCGCACGATAGTCCTGTACAAATCCGATGGCCGCATTCAGCAGGACGATGGCCACGATGACGACGCTGTCGCTTGCCTCGCCGATCACTCCGGACACGATTGCCGCGACGACCAGAACGAGGATCATGAAATCGTGGAACTGCGCCAGCGCCATTGCGACCATACTGCGCCGGCCGCGCTCGCGGATTTCGTTCGGCCCGTCACGTTCTATTCGGCGCGCCGCTTCGTCCTCGCTCAGTCCTTGATCGAGATCGGATCCAAGATCGCGCGCAGTGTCGCCGGCGGTCAGCGTGTGCCAAGCGCGCAGAGGCTCGTTCGGTTTTCCGGCGTCGAGCGGGCTCATGTTCTACTGCTGTAACGTCGCGCTCGGGCGGCATCAAGCAATCGACCAGCGGCGCGACATGCGATGAGAAGACCGAGGAAGCAGTGCACAGCGCAAAAAGACCGGGCAAGCCTGAGCCGGATCGGCCGAATCGAATTGTCGCGATCCGGCACGCCAGTAGGGGCGGCGTCGTTCGATCCAATCCCAAAAAGAGGGATCGCATTGGCCGCAGGGCGGCACGTCGTCGGCGAGCAGCATAAGGCAGGCCGGCAACGTCGGAGAACGAGGATGGGAAGAAAACGGACAAAGCCGCCGCACACCAGCATAAAGCCCGCGGGTATTCGTATTCGTATCCATCCAGCGGACGGCTGTCGCAGCCGGTGGGCACGACAGTGCGCGCCCGGGTTTGAAGGCGGTCGACGAGACAACTCGAAGCGCCAATTCAAGTTGGCGTCCGCCCGCATGGGATATTCGTGGCCGTTATGAGCGTTCGATTTTGAGATGTTGCGCTGATAATTCGCTCGTTACGCACGCGCCGAACTCGCATCTCAGGTGCAGAAGCGTCTTGCCGGTAGTGCATTTGCCGGTAGTGCATTTGCCGGGAAGGCGGCCGGCTTTCGGGGAAAAGCCGGCCGCCACGATCCCGGGGTTGGACTGTGGGGCGGATAGGAACCCCGGGTCGATCGCTTATGCGGACATGCGCCTAATGCTCGGCACGGATTCGCCCGGGCATGCTGGAAAATGGCAGCTTCGTCGGCGGCAGATTGGTAGGCAAGGTCATCATGCTCAGCCGAATCAGGTCGATGGCCTGCTGTTCGGCTGGATGAATTTTCCCGTCGGCGCCTGCCACGCGCTCGGCGGTGCGGACCACAATCGAGGCCAATGACAGACCGGCCAGAGGCCTTAGCACTTCAACAATTATGTTGGGGCTGTATCGCTCATCGAGCTGCCGCACCCGCTCATCGAACGCCGTGGCGATCTCTTCGGACATCGCTGCGGCAACAAGGCCTTGCCTGGCGATAAAGCTTGTCAGTTCGTCGCGTTCGACTTGCTTGACGCGGCCGTCGGCGAGGGCCACGAGCGCTCCCACTGTAGCCAGGGCCTGCATGACCTCGCGGTCCCGGCATTCACGGCTATCGGCGGCTAGTCTTGCGGCGGTGGAGTTTGCACCGATAAGTATCATGGTAGTACTCCTCTTCGGCTAGCGCTGCGTGCGCGCCGGAGGAGCTCAGACCAGTCCGATCGGGGATCTTAAGAGAAGTGCAGGCCCCGATGTCGACCGATCCCAGCGCATCGGCGCGGGACACTTGATCCGACATCGCAAGGTTGGCCGATGAACTCGGCGTCCTCACCAGAGGGGCCCGGATACCATTTATATTCTCGAAAATTGAATTTCCGAACTTGGCAAAATTAAGACCATCCTTGGCCGCTTAGTTGGATAGGAAGCAACAGGTTTCGCGGCCGCGAAGAAATTCGCGGGTCACACCGCCAAAAATCCATTCGCCAAGACGAGTATGTCCGTATGCGCCGGCGACGATTAGATCGGCGCCTCCTGCTGCGGCTGTGGCCTTCAGTTGATCGGGGATGGATTTCTCGGGAGGCAGCACCGATTTGACGTTTACGTTGATACCGTGCCAGCCGAGATATTTCTCGATGTCGTCGAGGTGCTGATACGCGGTGTTCTCCAATACGTCCTCGGCGATTTCGACGAGCGCGACATGGCTGGCAAATTGCAACAATGGCAGCGCCCCCTGGAGCGCCCGCCGCGCTTCGGTCGTATCCTTCCACGCAATCAGGGCGCGACTGCCGGCAAAGCCGATCATGCTGTCGGGCACGATGAGAGCAGGCCGCCCCGCGGCAAGCAGCACAGTGCCGGGATCGAACGCGTGGATGATATCGCCCGCAGCAGCATGGGGGCCCATGACGATGATATCCGCCGACCTTGCCTCCGCCGGGATGACTTCGCGAGGAAGACGCATCCTTCCCTTCCACTCAAGCTTGGCAACGCTCCCCTCGGCGACCTTGCGAAATCGCTCGCCTAGCGAGGCAAGCTCCGCTGCTATTTGCTCGCAACGCTCCTCAGTTCCCGCTAACTCGTTCGCAAACCAGCCACCTGTTTCGCGACCGGGGACCCAGCCAGCGACGCCGATGAGAACCGCGTCGAACCTGCGAGCCAGATCCGCCGCGACCCGAACTCGGCCATCGCTGCTTGGGTCGAAATTTACATGCACCATGATTGACGCAATCGAACTTGCGATAGGAAACCGCACCTTCTTCTGGGCCGGTCTGACGGTGTCGACGATTCCGGACATGAAAGGCTCCGACCACGGTCGATCGTAGATAATTGAATAGCGCCAACGTCGTGCGATGACTTGACATATGTCAACAGAGGCGAAGCATCACGAAAGACCTTGTCGATCACTCGGCCCGCGCGGCATGGCTGGCGAGGGTGAACAGACGGCTAGTTGGCGCCGGGGTTGCGGACTTTAGGGTCACTTTTGCGTTCCGGTGATGGGCAGGGTTGCTCTTTTGGTGTGACCATTTAGTCACGAACAGGATTTTTGTGACCTTTTGCCGGGTTTTTCCCTTTTGGCGACGCCGAATTTCTTCCGTATTCGCTTATTCTCGCAACCGATCAAAGCGCGCGTCACACGAATTTGGGGAGCCGCGATGGTTAGATCACCTCTCATAGCGGCTACATTGTTCATTCTGGCGGGCACGCCTGCTTTGGCCGCTGATATGGCGCTCAAGGCGCCACCGCCCCCTGCGGCAACTCGCTGGACTGGCTGCTACGTCGGCGGCGAACTCGGCTGGGGTTGGGATAATTCGGCACACAGTTTCAGCAACCTTGCCCCCGGCGGCACTTCCAATCCGAACGGTGTGGTCGGCGGCGGCCTTCTCGGCTGTAACTATCAAATCAACCCGATCGTGGTGATCGGCCTCGAGGGCGATATCGAAGGTGCTAATCTCAACGGCGGCTACGTGAACCAGACCGGCGGCACCTCCTCCGGTTCAGCTAATTTGACCGCGGATGGATCGGTTCGTGGACGTCTTGGCGCCGTAGTTTTGGATCGTTCGCTCCTTTACGTAACTGCCGGATGGGCGGGCGCGCACTATAATTTCATGGGCGGACCCGCTTTCGGCTTTGGCGTTCCGGTACCGTGCTGTGGCTTTTCCACCACGATCGGCGGGTGGACTGTGGGCGCCGGCTGGGAATATGCATTCCTACCGAACTGGACCGCCAGGATCGAATACCGACACTACGACTATGGATCGCCGAGTGGGCCGCTTGTTCCTAGGTTCCCGGCCGTGATTATGTCCGTAAGAGATACGGTCGACGTGGTGCAACTCGGCGTGACGTATAAGTTCACATCATTATTTGGTCGCTGAACTTAAGCGCGGCATTCGACGAAGCTCCGCTGAGGGTCGCTACCGGCACTTCGCGTCATTTCGTGGCAGGCGGCAATTCGGTCGCTTCGGGAGTAAAGTGGACATTTGTCGGCGACCGTGATCAGCGCCGATCGGCGCTGATGACCCATTTCGGCATGATGCCGCCCGGACTTGCTGCAGCGCAATCCAGCCCCTAAAGGCTATTTGTTTCCCTTTGTGGCAATTAATTACCTTCGTACCATCAAGCTGGAGCCAGCCCATACTCTCGCGTGCCGCCGCGAGGGTCTTCGCCGATGATGGCACGCTCCGCAATAACGCATTGAGTAGCCGCTCGCTGGATAGCGACTTGCGGCGTCGCTCGGGTCATTTCGTTGGACATCGCTATGCGGCAGGGCGGATATTTTGATTGACCCTGAACAGATTGCTCGGATCGTATTTCTTCTTCACCGCGGCAAGCCGCTGATAGTTGTCACCATATGCGGCCTTGACGCGTGCCTCGCCTTCGTCGTCCATCATGAAGTTTGCGTAGGCGCCGGGAAGATTGAACGGATGGACGGCTGCCCAATAGCCGCGCGTCCATTCCTTGAGCGCCGGGGCCATGGCAGGATCAGGACCGACGCCGAAGATGACCATCGACCAGGTCGTGTCGCGATAACTCCAGGCGGTCGCGTCCGGCCGCTGACGGTGGACCGCACCGTCGATTGGATAAAGATGCATTCCGGAAACGGGGCTCGGCACCTTGGCGGCGTGCGCGATATGGCGGTCGATCGCGGCGTCGGGCAAACTGTTTACGAAATCGCCTTTCCAATACCACTGCAGACCTTTCGGCAGGAGCGGATCGAATAGCGATTGCAGCACCGGATACGGCATCGGCTGTGCCCAGTCGATGATTGGCTTTGGCAGCGCCGCGCGAGCGGCGTTGACGGCTTTTTCGGCATCTGCAATCGGCCCGTTATGGCAGACGACAAGCGCGCACATCTTTTTCCCCCAATGCTCCTTGGGGAACGGATCGCCGGGAGGAACGGTCTGCAGCGCGAGAAAGATGCAGAATTCGTCCGGCGCACTCGGCTGGAATTGCCGATACCAGCGCATGACCGGGCCGGCGTCGGCGAGATCGAAGATGATAGGCCCGCCGTAGATGATGGCGGCCGGACTGCTGCGGAACAAAAAGCTGGTCACGACGCCGAAGTTTCCGCCGCCGCCCCGCAACGCCCAAAACAGGTCAGCATTCTCCGCCTCCGAAGCAGTGACGAACGTGCCGTCGGCCAGCACTACGTCGGCCTCGAGCAGATTGTCGACGGCGAGGCCATATTGACGGCTGAGATAACCGTGGCCGCCGCTCAGCGTCAGTCCCGAAACACCAGTGGTCGAGACGACGCCGAACGGCACCGCCTGGCCGAAGGCGGCGGTGGCATGATCGACCTCGCCAGTGAGGCAGCCGGCGCCGACCCGCACCGTGCGCTTCGCCGGATCAACTCTCACCCCTTTCATCATGCTCAGATCTATAACCAAGCCGTCATCGACGCTGCCGAACCCGGGACCATTGTGGCCGCCGCCGCGCACAGCAATTGGCAACCTGCTGTCGCGGCCGAAGCTGACCGCCGCCATCACGTCGGCTGCGTCGGCACAGCGCGCGATCACGAGCGGCCTCTTGTCGATCATCGCGTTATAGAGCTTGCGCGCCTCTTCATATTCCGGATGGGTGCGCGCAATGACGGGGCCTCGGTGGTGCTGGGCGAACTTGGCGATAATGTCCTCGTTCATGGCCTCTCCTCCCAATCTGAACGCGTGATGGGGTCGTGTCGGTATCGGACATTACAGCCATGGGCCGACGCGGGGCATGTTCTGTCGTCCTGTTTTATTGCCCAAACGTCCGGAAGTCCCACGGATCGGCATTTCCAGCCGATGCTTTGACCGCTCGTTTCCGCTACATTCCACTTTCGTCGAACGCCCAAAAGTGCGCGAATAACATTTCGCAACATGAAATGTTTATCGGCAGGAGGGGGCTCATGGATGTTCTGTCAGACGTGTTACGCGCCGTGCGACTAAACGGCGCCATTTTCTTCGACAACTATGTTCAGGCGCCTTTTGTCGGTGGCTCGCCGCATACCGCGACAATTGCTGACAGAGTGATGCCGGGCGCCGAACATGTAATTGGGTTTCACGCGCTGCTGCAAGGCTCCTGCTGGGCGGTTCTGACCCAGGATCCTGAGGACGGCACCCGCCTCAACGCCGGAGATATCGTCATCTTTCCGAAGGGCGACGGTAACATCATGAGTTCGGCGCCGGGCATGCATGCCGAACCTAATCTGGACATGTACGTTCGCCCGACCGATCAGCATCTGCCGTTTATTTTCCACCACCAGGGCGCGGGCGCGGAAGACTGCCACTTCGTCTGCGGCTATTTCGGATGTGACGCGCGGCCGTTCAATCCACTGCTCGAATCGCTACCTCGCCTGTTTCATGCGCAAATGTCCGACGCCAGCCAGAGCTGGCTGGGCAATTTGCTTCATTTCGCCGCCGAAGAAAGCGAGCTCGGCGGCGCCGGCAGCGAGACCATGCTAGCTAAGGTTGCGGAGGTCATTTTCGTCGAAGTCATCCGGAAACATATCGCACGCTTGCCGGAAGATTCGCGCGGATGGCTGTCCGCACTGAGAGACCGCCACATCGGCCAAGCGATGCGCCTCATCCATGGACAACCCAAACGGCAATGGACATTGGAAACCCTCGCGCACGAAATCGGCCTGTCGCGGTCGGTTTTTGCCGACCGATTCACGCATTATGTGGGACTGTCGCCGATGCAGTACCTCGCCCGTTGGCGCATGCAAATCGCGGCGCGGCGGCTGGAAATTCCAGGCACCAGCATTGCGCAGGTCGCCGCGGAGGTCGGCTATGAATCGGAAGCAGCCTTCAACCGTAGCTTCAAAAAATATGCCGGGTACGCCGCCCGGAGCATGGCGCAAGGGGCGTATTCGTGAGGACCAGCCCCGGGCAGAGCCCGTGTCGACGCCATAGGAGCGCCGACGCTAGCCGACACGATACACTCTCCAACATGCTGTTGTTCGCGATCGCGGCAGAATTGGTGTGCTCGGACGCATGCATTTTTGCCGCAGTGGCGTTGGTCTCTTCCTGGCACGGAGCGGATTGCAGAACTCCGCTCCAACTTCCGCCATCAGCAGCAGAGCGGACATCGCGGCGGTGCGACCCAAACGGTCGCTATAGCCCGATGCGACATTGGCTGGTCCCTGTTGAATTTCAGGTAGCCTCTTCGATTTCCATCTGCCTCTGCTTGGTCCGCTGTTCGGTCGCTAACAGGCCCATAACCGACATCGCGAAACCGGACCGGAATTGTCGCGAATGACCCAAAGCGGACATCGCAACGTCGCGATTGAATACCGCTGGGCGGAGGGCCGATTTTAGGCGCTGCCCGCTTTTGGTGACCCTGCCAGTGCAACGGCGATTATTTCCGGCCCGCTGCGCCGCGATTGGTAGTACCCGCCGCAGTACTTGCTGGAGTACCCACTGGAGCTGCCTTATGCGGTGTGCTCGGTTTAGGGGGCGGCGGGGCGGCGGGGACGGCGGGGACCGTGTTTGATCTAATTGGTTCAAAATCTCCTGAAACTCCTGGGCTGGATCCGCGATGCTCATACCGGTCAACGCGAGAGAGAGCAGGGAAACGAATGTGATCACAACAATGCGCTTCAACATGATGTTGGTCCTTATTTAGCGGGGTGATCGCTAAATGAACATTCAAAATACGAGCAAGTATGCGCTCTCACATGCCACAACGATAGTGGCTCCATCGTTTCGTCTTTATCAAGCAGGTCACAGACAGTAGACGTAGGAAATTTCAGAACAAGCGGCAGTCTTGTCCCGACCACCAAGTC
>JAGXAC010000118.1 GCA_019075925.1 Hyphomicrobiales bacterium
GGCATCGACGACAAGGTGCCGGGCCAATAACCCTTGAAACGCCAATACGCGAATAAGGTTGCGGCCGGGTCAGTCCCCGGCCGCAATCGTTTCGGTGTCGCGCCCGACACCGTCACCGAGCCCCGCCGCGCAGCGGCGGCGCATTTTGCCGATCCCGTAAACTTGCTAGAAACAATTCGCCGCCGACGATTCAAATGCGGCGCCAGTTGATTTCATTCCGGTCGACCAGCACGCGAACAGGCATTCGGATCGCCGATGGCGATGGAAAATTCGGGGTTCAAAAACCGGAGCGTGGCATTGATGCCGACACTCATGGTCGGCATCGGTGTCTTGGTCCTGGTTTCGGTCGGCGCAGTGATGGCGGTGAACTGGATTGCCGACCGCGACGTGGTGCGGGACTTTGCCACCACTCTCGTCAGACGCGTGTTGTCCAGCGAAGGCGCGGCGTTAAGGCGGCACCTCGACGTCGCGGTTCATGAAGCGAACTTCGTCGCTGCGGCGGTCGTCACCGGCCGCTACAAGCTCACCGATCCGGCATTTGTCGATTTCGTTGGCGGTTCACTGGCGGCCGCACCCCAGGTCGATGCCCTGGCGGTGGGCGATGCGGATGGCAACGTCTTGCGTGTGCTTCGCCTACCGGCGGACGCAGGTTTCAAGGCCGATCGCTTCAGCGTTGGCGCTGACGGCCAGTTTGGGGCGCTCGCCAGCCAAATGCGTATCCGCAAGGAGCCCTATTGGGGGCGACCGGTCTATCGCCAGGAGCGAGGCGAAACGTTCTTGAACTATCGCGTGCCGATTTGGCGCGGCGAGTCTTACCTGGGGTTTGTCGTGCTTGGGATTTCGACGCGGGCCTTATCCCAGTTCGTGAAGGAACTCAGTCCTTCCGCGCGCGCGACCGCATTCATGCTGTACGATCAGGATCGCGTGCTCGCCCACCCGTCGATGGCCCAAGCCAGTCACGATCAATTGGCGAGTGAAACATTTCCGCCGCTGCGAACGTTCGGCGATCCGGTCATTGCCGATCTGGCCGGCCTGCCGCCGATCCGCGGACTACTTAGAATGCCGCCCGGTGTCACCGCACGGCGATCCTCGGGCAAGGGCGAATCTTACTTCGTTTTTGCCAGCGATATCGCCGACTACAGGGAATTGCCGATCACGGTCGGAACTTATGTGCTCGCCAGCGCGGTCGATGCTCCGATCAAGCTGCTCCATTCGGCGACCTTGCTGGCGCTGGCGATGCTCGGCGTTTCCCTGATTGCAGCGGCGGTCATGGCAACCGCCATTTCCCGGCCGATTCAGCGCGCCGCGAAAGGCGTGACGGCCATCGGCAGGTTCGATTTCGATCAGGTGGCGCCGCTGGGGCACAGCCGATTCCGCGAGATCGAAGGCCTCGCGACGTCGTTCAACGCCATGCTGGATGCCTTGAAAGCGTTTGGACGTTACGTTCCGCGCACGCTGGTCTTGCGGTTGATCAAGGAAGGCGGTTTTGGCGCCGGCACCGAGGAACGCATCGTCGCCATCATGTTCACCGACATTGTCGGCTTCACTGCCGTTTGCGAAAGGATGACGGCACCGGAAGTCGCGGCCTTCATCAACCGGCACCTGACCCTGATTTCCGCTTGCGTCGAACGCGAAGGCGGCACCATCGACAAGTTCATCGGTGATGCGGTGATGGCGTTTTGGGGCGCGCCTGCGCGGCTGGACAATCCGGCGGCCGCCGCCTGCCGCGCCGCCATTGCCATTCAGGAGGTTCTGGCCGCGGACAACGCGCAGCGCGCGGCCGCCCAGCTCCCCCCGGTGCGTATCCGCATCGGCATCCATATGGGCCCGGCCGTGGTCGGCGATATCGGCGCGCCGAACCGGATCAATTACACGATCGTCGGCGACGCGGTGAATGCCGCGCAGCGGCTGGAAAGCTTGGGTAAGACCGTCGATCCCGACAGTGAGGCCGTTGTGCTCGTCAGCCACGACGTCGCGGCGGCGGCGCCGGAATTTCAGTTTGTCGCGCGCGGCACACACCTGGTCAAAGGCAAGCAGGAGGGCCTCGACGTCTATCAGCTTGCCGGTGCGCCCGACGGCAGCGCCCGCAAGACGAGTTGAACGCGGGCGAATTGAGTGCGTCAGCCCGCGCCTTGCAGTTTCTTCGCCGCCGCCGAATGACGCCGCGCCAAGTCGCCGAGGTCGAGCCCGGCGATTTCGCCGTTCTCGACGGTCCAGCGCCCGCCAATCATGATGCGGTCGGCGCGATGCGCGCCGCACAGCACCAGTGCGGCCAGCGGATCGCCGCTGCCGGAAAAGCGCGGTTCGTCGAGCTTGAACAATGCCAGATCGGCAAGCGCGCCGACCTTGATTTCGCCGATGTCGCCGCGGCCGACACAGACTGCCGAGCCTTTGGTCGCCCAGCGCAGTGCATCCTTGTGGCTCACTTGGCTCACGCCGTAACGGCCGCGCTGAAGCAGGAAGGCGGCGCGCACCTCCTGCATCAGATTGGAGCCGTCATTCGAGGCCGAGCCGTCGACGCCGATGCCGACGCGCATGCCGGCGTCCTCCATCGCGCAGACCGGGCAGGTTCCCGACGCCAGCGTCTGGTTGCTGCAGGGGCAATGCGACACGGCGGTGCCGGCGCGCGCCAGCCGTTTGATCTCATCGGGATTGAAATGGATGCCGTGGGCGAGCCAGGTCCGCTCACTGAGCCAGCCGCAATCCTCCAGATAATCGAGCGGCCGGCATTTGTAGAGCTGTTCGCAGAAGCGGTTCTCGTCCTCGGTTTCGGCGAGGTGCGTGTGCAGGCGCACGTCGAGCCGTTGTGCCAGCGCCGCCGTCGCGCGCATCAGCGAGGTAGTGACCGAGAACGGCGAGCAGGGCGCCAGCGCAATCTGCACCATCGCGTCCGGGCCGGCGTCGTGGTAGCGCGCCACCACGCGCTCGGAGTCGGCGAGGATGGTGTCCTCGTCCTGCACCACGGAGTCGGGCGGTAGCCCGCCGTCGCGCTGCGACAGATTCATCGAGCCGCGCGTCAGCAGCACGCGCAGCCCGACCCGTTTCGCGGCGGCGACTTCGATATCAATGCTGTCCTCCGCGCCGGCGGGGAACACATAGTGATGATCGGTCGACGTGGTGCAGCCGGACAGCATCAGCTCGGCCATCGCCAGTGTCACGGCGAGGTGGAGCGTCTCCGGCGTCAAGCGCGCCCAGATCGGATAGAGCGTCTGCAGCCAGGAGAACAATTCGCGGTCGAGCGCCGCCGGCACGGCTCGCGTCAGCGTCTGGTAGAAATGGTGGTGCGTGTTGATGAGCCCGGGCAGCACCACATGCGAGCCGGCGTCGAACGTTTTCAGATCCGGCGTTGCCGGCGTGCGTCCGGCCGGCACCAGTTCGGCAATGCGGCCGCCGCGCACCACGATGCCGCGCGCGGCGCCGTCGGCGAAGATGGCGAGCGGGTCCTTGATCCATAATCCCGGGGGTTCGGCTTGCGTCAAAGGGGCGGTTCCATCGGTAATGGCTCGCATGCGTGAGGAACGGCCCACAAGTTTCAGGGGTTTGTTCCACATGAACTCACCCGATCAATATCGCAAATTTGCCGAAGAGTGCCAGCGCTGGGCGCGGGAGGCGAAGACCGAAGCGCAGCAAAAAATCCTGCAGCAAATGGCCGACGTGTGGAAAATGCTGGCGGCCGAGATCGAGAAAAAAATGTAGGCGGCAAAAAAATGCGGGCGGTGTCCGTCATTTCTGCCGCACTATCAGCGCGCGCGGTAAGCGTGCGTTCCACCCGACGCCGACAAGATGAACGATACGCAAACCGCAAACTGCGTATGATTATTCAAGCCGTTGTAGCAAAAAGCACATTACAAGCCGGGGACCGCTGCGGATCGCTTTGCCGCTAAATCCCGGCTGCTATCGGCGGCAGGCCGACGCCGCTGGCGCGATGGATGGCGCGTGCGACGCGCAGGATCAGCGGCTCCTCGAAACGCGGCGCCACGATCTGCATGCCGACCGGAAGCTTCGCCTTCGACAGCCCGGCCGGTGCAGTTGCCGCTGGCAGGCTCATCAGGGTGATCAGATACGCCACCGCAATCCAGTCGATATAGTTGTCGAACGTCCTGCCGTTGATCCGGTCGGGGAAGTTCATCTCGATCGGATACGGCTGAACCGGCGCAGCCGGCGTGAGCAAAAGATCAAATCGTTCGAACAATTCGCGGAAGCGGTGAAAGAGCTGCGCCCGCGTATGCTCCGCCTTGGCGAAATCGAGCGCATTGAGTTTCAGTCCGGCTTCGACGTTGCCGCGCAGATTTTTGCCGAACTGATCGATCTGCGCGAGCCGCTGGTATTGTTGCCCGACCATCCAGAAGCCGCGCCACGTCTGGTAGGCGGCGCGGCCTTCGCCGGCGTCGAAGGCGATGTGCTCGACCTTGGCGCCTTGCCGGTCGAGTGCGGCCGCCGCCGCACCGCAGATGGCGTCGATTTCGGCTTCGACGCCGATGCCGGCGATGTCGGAAATGTAGGCGATGCGCAGGCCCTTGATGTCGTCGCGCTCGAGTTCGGCGAGCGCGCTCGTCCACGGCGGTTCAAACGAAATCGGCGAGATGCGGGAAAAGCCTTTGCTGGCATCGAGGTAAAGCGCCGCGTCCTCGGCGTCCTGCGCCAGCGGTCCGGACACCTGTCCCGGATCCCACGGCAGCGCCAGCGGATGGCTCGGCGTCAGTCCCGGCGTCGCGCGGATGCCGACAATGCCGCAGAACGCCGCCGGAATGCGGATCGAGCAGCCGAAATCGGTGCCCTGGGCGATCGGCAGTATGCGGGCGGCAACGGCGGCAGCCGAGCCGCCGGACGAACCGGCCGGGCTCAGCGCGAGATTCCATGGATTGCGGGTTGGCCCGAACAGCGCGTTGTTGGTGTTGGCGCCGGCGGCGAATTCCGGGGTGTTGGTCTTGGCGAGCACGATGGCGCCCGCGGCTTTCAGCCGCCGCACCGCTTCAGCGTCCTCGGTCGGCACGTGATCCTTGTAGAGCGGTGACGCGTAAGTGGTGCGGATGCCGGCCGTTGGGGTCACGTCCTTGACACCGATCGGCAGGCCATGGAGGAGGCCGAGCTGCTCACCCTTCATCACGGCGGCTTCGGCGCGCTTGGCCGCGTCGCGCGCCTGCTCGGCGGCGAGCGTGACGATGGCGTTGATCTTCGGATTAATCGTTTCGATGGCGTCGAGATAGGCGTCGAGCATTTCGACCGGGCTCACCGCCTTGCTGCGGATCAGCCGCACCAGTTCGCGGGCAGTCTTGTGCGTCAACGGCGCGCCCGCGGCGAGCGCCGCTGCCTGCTGTGGTGAAGTTGCGGCCGGCATCGGCCTATTCGCCGGCGTCAATGATGGCAATGCACGGCCCGCCGCCTTGCGGGCCTTGATGCATGGCATCGACGGACACGAACACGGCCGGATCGCCGATCGCGGCGGCGGCGACGCCGCCGACCGCGGCCTTGGCGTGGCGGTGCCACGGCACGTCGGAATCGTCGAGCATGATCTGCCGGCGGCCGCGCAATTGGCCGGTGCGGTCGGCCTCGCATTTCATGAAGCAATTGACGACACGGCCCTTTAAATCCTCGGCGCGCGGGCGTGCCGGCAATTCGAGCCCGGCGTTGCGGATCGATTCGTAGATGCCGTCGATGTCGAGCGCGTCCTTCATCACCGAATGGCCGATGCGATAACGGCCGCCGGCGCCGGCCTTGTTGCCGAGGAGCACGATCTGCGCCTGCGTCAGCTCGACGCCCGACGAACACGAGGCGACCGACGAATAAAGATCGAGGTTGCGGCAGATGTCCTCCGCCTTCGGCATGCCGATCTCGCGCAGGCCGACGGCGATGCCGAGCCCGGTGGTGCCGTTCGACACGCCCATGGATTCGTGGACTTCGCAGAATGTGTCCTTGCCGCGCTTGTGCGCATCGAGCACGGAATCGACGGTCAGCAGCGGCGTCTTGGTCTGCACGTAATGCACGTCTTTCGGATCGTCGATGCCGGCGTCGCGCATGGCCGCGCGCACGCCTTCGGCGACTTTCTCCACCATGGCCGGCCGGCCGATGTCTTCGGGCAAAATCTCGGCGCTCATGGCAGTGCCGATGGCGAGCCGCGATTTGTTCGCCGGCCCGGTCTTGGCGTTGCGCGCGAATACCGTGGCGTGTGGGGTGATGATGCCGTCGCAGCCGCCGGACCAGACCATCGGGATTTTCGCGATCTCGGCTTCAGACCGCTTGCCGAGCCGCTTCAGCACGCCGCGGAACGCCTGATCGGCGAGGATGCGGGTGAAATCGTTGACTCCGCCATTGCCCTCGGTCTTGCCGATCACGGCGATGACTTCGTCGGCGGAAAATTGCCCCTTCTTGATCGCCGCCTCCATGCCGGAGGCGTCCTGCACATTCTTCAATTCGACTTTGACGACTTCGATGGCCATTACTGCTTTTTCCTGACTGACGTTCTTATCTGCTCGCCAGTGAAACCACTCCGCCGGTCCGCGCGCAAGCGGGGAGCGGGGATTACGAACTGCGCGCCCACGGCTTGACCTCGCCGCGGATCATTTTCTCGAACCCCGGCCCGCGGTCGATCATCGGTTTGTCGCCGCGCCGGGCCGCTTTAAGCTTTTCCCGCACCGCCACAGTCGCTTTTGCGTCAACTGAAAATGCATCGGCGCCGTCGGCAAGGACCACGCCGTAATCTTCGCGCGCCGCCGTGCGGGAAACCCTGTCCTCGATCACGTCGCGCAGAACCAGTTCCGGCTCGCGCTCAAGCGGATCGCCCCAGCCGCCGCCGCCGGTGGTGACGACGCGCACGATCTGACCGGCGCGCACCGGTTCGCCGTCGACCAGGCCGCCAAGCTCGCGGCCGTTACCGGCGGCATCGACGGTGACGCAGAACGGCAGGCCCGCCTTGCCGCCGTCGACGCCATAGCAGCCCAGCCGCACGCGGTCGGCCGTGACAATGGTCCGGCAATCGACCAGCGCGCGGTAATGCTTGTCGTAGCCGAGCCCGCCGCGGCGTTTGCCGGCGCCGCCGGAATCCGTGCGCAGCGCCAGTTTCTCGACCAACAGCGGAAAGCGCGTTTCGGTGAATTCGGCCGGCTGGTTGCGCGAATCCGGCACGATATGGATGGCGTCGCTGCCGTCGGCGTAATAGCGCCCGCCGGAGCCGCCACCCAACACTTCGCGCGAGAGGAAAGCTTTGCCGTTTTGGTCGGCGCCGTAGAAGCCGGTGTAGCGGATGGTTTCCTGATCGGCCGGCATGCGCCCGCCGGCGGCTTGCGCCACCACGCCGGCGAGAAGACCGATGCAGCGCAGCAGCACGAACGACCGCGCATTGGTGGCGGCCGGCCATTCCGGCGTGATCAGCGTGCCTTTCGGCGGAAAGATCACGTCGAACACCTCGCAGACGCCTTCGTTGACGTGAATCTCGGCGGCGCGCTCGGGCGTATCGGCCAGGTTGCGCATGATCGGCGCGATCCATTTGATCAGGAACGCGCCGCCGGCATAGTCCGCCGGCCAGTTGATCGGACCGGTCGATTGCGGATCGGTGCCGGTGAAGTCGAGCGTGATGCGGTCGCCCTTCTTGATCAGCGTCAGCACGAGCTTGTGCAGCTTCGGATCGGTGACGCCGTCGTGCTCGACATAATCCTCCCAGTGATAGGCGCCGTCGGCGATCTTCGGCAACAATTCGCGGCGGAAGGTGTCGCGGCAGGTATCGAGGATGGCCTGGAAGCAGGCTTCCACCGTCTCGCGGCCGAAACGCTCGAACAATTCCGCCATCCGGCGCGCACCCATCAGGCAGGCTTGCACCTCGCTGTCGAGGTCGGCGGCGAGCGTTTCCGGCACGCGGGTGTTGCGCTTGATGACGGTGAATACCGCCTCGTTGCGCACGCCGCGGTCGTAGAACTTGATTGGCGGAACGGCGAGGCCTTCCTCGAACACGGTGGTGGCGGTGCCGGGCATCGAGCCGGGCACGCGGCCGCCGATGTCGTCGTGATGGCCGAACGCCTGGATGTAGGCGACGACCTCGCCGTCATGGAACACCGGCACCGTCGAGCACAGATCGGGCAAATGGCCGATCGAGCCTTCGGTCAGATAGGTGTCGTTCATCAGGAAGACGTCGCCCGGCTGCATGGTTTGCGGCGGGAAGTCGCGCACCACCGCGTTCGGCATCGCCGAATAGGAGCGGCCGGTGAGCTTGCGGCAATAGCGGTCGAACAGGCCGACGCGATAATCGTGCGCCTCGCGGATCATCGGCGAGCGCGCGGTGCGCTCGATGGCATATTCGATCTCGGCCTCGATCGAATTGAGCGTGCCTTCGACGATCTGCAGCACGATCGGATCGACGTCGCGGCGGGGCCGATCCGGCGCGGTCGGCCACGGCCATTCCTTGGCTTGCCGCTTGGTCATCCAGTCGCCTCCGCAGGTTGGGCCTCTGCGGATTTCTATATCGCCTCAAACCTGCCGGCCATAGTCCCTGTTCGCACCATCCGCCCGCCTTTCGACCGTTGCATCAGTCGGCCGAAGCCCGGGCTGACGCCCGCGATCGGATTCGTGTTTCCCATCGGCATAGGACGGCGGTTTACTGAACTCGTCCGGTCATTGGCTTTGAGGTTGCTCACGATGATGCTTTCCTCTCTCTAATGACGCAGCGGAATCCAAGATGGCTCGTGGACGTATCGACCGCTTCCGCGTGGCGCGCGGCCGGACGGTAACGGCGGCAGTAATTCGGCGCGCAAAGATGCGAGCCGCCTTTGATGACTTTGCGGGGTATCTTGATCTGCGGCTGGCAAGGATCGTAGCTGTCCTCTTCCCGGCCGCCGCGCGGATTTTCCGGGACGCAACATGATTTC
The DNA here is from genome assembly GCA_019075925.1 of Hyphomicrobiales bacterium. Lineage (GTDB taxonomy): Bacteria > Pseudomonadota > Alphaproteobacteria > Rhizobiales > Xanthobacteraceae > BOG-931. Next base: position 8,856 of record JAGXAC010000118.1, read on the forward strand.
TGCGCGTCGGCGGCGTGCCTGGACGAGTACCAGTCGGTGGTCCACTCCCAGACATTGCCGATCATGTCGTGCACGCCGTAACCGTTGGGCGGGAAGGCAGTCACCGGCGAAGTGCGCTCATGGCCGTCGATAGCGAGATTTTGGCGCGGGAATTCACCTTGCCAGGTATTGGCCATGTGCTTGCCGCCCGGCGTGAAGTCATTGCCCCAGGCGAACTCGGCCGCCTCGAGGCCGCCGCGCGCGGCAAATTCCCATTCGGCTTCGGTCGGCAATTCCTTGCCGGCCCATCGCGCATAAGCCTCGGCGTCGCGATAGGCGACATGTACCACCGGATGATCGTCCAGCCCGCTGACCGAACTGCGCGGCCCATACGGCCGGCGCCAGTTGGCGCCGAACTTGAAATTCCACCACTGCGACCAGTCGCGCAGATCGACCTCGCCCTTGGGCGGAGTGAAGACCAGTGAGCCGGCTTTGAGCATGTGCGGAAGCGCGCCGGGATAATCGTCGGCATTCGGCTTGATTTCGGCGACGGTCACGTGCCCGGTTTCGTTGACGAATTTTCTGAATTGCCGGTTGGTAACCGGCGTGCGGTCGATCCAGAAATCGCCCACCGTTACGGTGTGCGCCGGCGCCTCTTCCGGATAATGTTTGTCCGATCCCATGCGGAACGAGCCGCCTGAAATGAAAACGATATCAGAGGCTCCGTCGTGAGCCATCAGCCGCCTCCGTGCAATGGCGGTGGAAAACCGCCGGCCAGCAAATGCAAATTCGAATAAAGCATATTGGATCGGCGATCATCCGAGGTGTGTTTTCACAAAGCCGCGACCCGGCGCGTAAAAACGTCGGTAAAACTGCCAAATTGCGGATGAAAATTGTCGGCAAAAATACAATACAATTCGCTAGAAAATACAATTCGATAGCGGGCGAACGCCGACGCACATATTCCACAACACCAGAAGGAGGACACGATGGCATTGCCGGATTCAATCGCGGAACGGGCGCGGCAGGGCGCCAAGGTACGGCGTGAGGTGTTGGGCGCCGCCTACGTGGACGCCGGCAAGCGCAGGGCCAATGCTTTCACCGAGCATTTCATTGAATTCACACAATCCCAGTGCTGGGGCAACGTCTGGCTGCGCGAGGGCCTGTCGCACAAGACGCGCAGCATGCTCAACGTCTGTATGCTTGCAGCGCTGGCGCGCTGGCACGAATTCGAGGTGCATGTACGCGGTGCGCTTAATAACGGCGTGACGGCCGAAGAGATCGCGGAGATTCTCCTGCATACCGCGGTCTATGCCGGCATCCCGATTGCATCGGAAGGCTTTCGTCGCGCTGACGCGATCATCGCGCAAGTCGCGGCTGAGCAGAAAGCCTGATCGGCCGAGACTGCGATCTGTCCGGCGGATCGCGTTCGCAGCGCGGCCGCTATAGCTCTTTGCCGATCATGCGATCGGCGGAATAGGGCCCGCCGCCGCGGATAGCGATGGCGAACATCACGACGCCGATCAGCAAGATGTATTCATAGCCGCCATGACCGGCGGAGAAGCCGGCCTTCAGGTGCACGGCGAGTAAGCCGATCAGCATCTCGATCGCCAATGCGGCGGCAAAGAACCGGGTGAATAGGCCGATGATGATGCAGATTGCGCCAACGGTTTCGAGAAGCATGGCGGCAATCGCAAAGGCCATCGCCGGCTCCAGTCCGTTCTTGGCCATCATGCCGCTGACGCCAGCGACGCCGTAAGTGCCGACTTTGGTCCAGCCGTGTACCAGAAGAATGATGCCGACGACGACGCGCAAGGCCGTATAAGCAACATCGCGCCAGGATGCGTAAAATCCCGCGAGGCCCGGAAATAGCAGTCTGGTTTCGCCTGCCGACATGGTGCCCTCCCTCAATTGGACGCCCCTGGTGGAAGATAGCCCCGGCGACAGCCGACGCTAATCAACATTTCGTAGGGATCGCGCGTGATAGGCGCGGGGCGGGCATGCGCCCATCGCAGTCTCTCTTGCGAGCTTCGAAATCAAGCGGCAACGTACGAAATTCCGGTTGGGGGAGGCGG
>JAGXAC010000119.1 GCA_019075925.1 Hyphomicrobiales bacterium
TGCCGAGACGATTGCCGGCATTAGAGACGCGCTGATCCGCGCCGATCTCGGTGCCGATACCGCCGACCGCATCGCCGCGGCTCTCGGCACCGGCCGGCACGATGCGGGGATTTCAGCGGAGGAGATCAAGGCCGTGGTCGCCGCGGAAATCGAGAAGGCACTCGCCCCGGTCGCCCATCCGCTCGCCATCGACCCGTTGATAAGGCCGTTCGTGATCCTGGTCGCCGGCGTGAACGGTTCCGGCAAGACTACGACCATCGGCAAGCTTGCGGCCAAGTTCAAGGCGGACGGCCGCCGCGTCATGCTGGCAGCGGGCGATACGTTTCGCGCTGCCGCCATCGAGCAATTGAAAATCTGGAGCGAACGCACCGGCGCGGCTTTCGTCGCGCGCGCGGCCGGCGCCGACGCTGCCGGCCTGGCGTTCGACGCGGTACGGGCGGCGAAGGAACAGGACATCGATATCTTGCTGATCGACACCGCCGGCCGCTTGCAGAATCGGACCGAGCTGATGGAGGAACTGGAGAAAGTGGTCCGGGTGATAAGGAAGCTCGATCCGTCCGCGCCGCACGCCGTCCTTCTCGTGCTCGACGCAACCGTCGGCCAGAACGCGCTGTCGCAGGTCGAACTGTTCCGCAAAGCAGTCGGCGTGACCGGGCTGGTGATGACCAAGCTCGACGGCACCGCGCGGGGCGGCATTCTGGTGTCGCTGGCGGCCAAATTCGCCGTGCCGGTGCATTTCATCGGCGTGGGCGAAAGCGTCGACGATCTGGCGCCGTTCTCGGCCCGCGATTTCGCCCGCGCCATCGCCGGCATCGATGGATAATTTACGCCGCAGTACGGCCGCGCTACAGAAACCCCGATCGCATGACCGACACCGCCAAACCCCAACTCAACCCGCTTCTCAAGCTCGCCCTCGACTTGGGCCCGTTGGTGCTGTTCTTTTTTGCCAACGCCCGCTACGGCATTTTCGTCGCGACGGCGACTTTCATGGTCGCGGTGCTGGCAGCGCTGGCGGCGTCATATCTGCTGACCCGCTCGCTGCCGATCATGCCGGTGGTTACCGCGATCATTGTGCTGGTATTCGGCGGTCTAACCCTGATTCTGCACAATGACGTATTCATCAAAATCAAGCCGACCATTCTCTACGCGTTGTTCGGCGCGGTGCTGCTTGGCGGCCTTTTCTTCGGCAAATCGTTCCTTGGCGTGGTGTTCGATTCGCTGTTCCACCTTACCGAGGAGGGCTGGCGCAAGCTGACGTTGCGCTGGGCGATCTTCTTTTTTGCGCTTGCCGTTCTCAATGAAATCGTCTGGCGCAACACCTCGACCAACGTTTGGGTCGATTTCAAAGTGTTCGGCTTTCTGCCGCTCACCTTCCTGTTCGGTGCGTTGCAATATCCGCTGTTGAAGAAATACGCGATTGAACCGACGGAGTGACGGTCACGAACCGGCCGCCAGGGCTTTGTCGATTTCCGGCTTGAGCACCGCGCCGAGATTCTCCGGCGTGATCGGCCCGACCAGTTTATAGGCGATGCGTGCGTCGCGCCCAACAATGAAGGTCTCCGGCACGCCATAGACCCCCCATTCGATTGCGCCGCGGCCGTTTTGATCGGCGCCGGCGGCGACGAACGGATTGCCGTAACGGCCGAGAAAGCGCCGGGCGTTTTCCGGCTTGTCCTTGTAGTTGATGCCGACGAGGCGCAGGCGACTATCCTGAGCGAGCTGCATGAGCAGCGGCGCTTCGTCATGGCAAGGTACGCACCATGAAGCCCATACATTCACGACCGTCACCGCGCCCTTAAATCCGGCGGCGACGATGCCGGGCACCGGATGGCCGTCGCGGTCGAGGTCGGCGATCGGCGGCAGATTGATCTGCGGCGCCAGGTGCCCGATCAGCGCGGACGGAATGCGTGATGGATCGCCGGAATAAAGGCGGCTGAGAAACAGCGCAAAGATCGCCAGAAAGATCACCAGCGGGAGGAGTACCAGCACGCGGCGCCGGAATATGTTTGTGCCGCTTTGGTCTGTCGCTTTCACGTCCCGGCCCGCCCGATGGTTTCCCCCGATTGTGCCGTCGCCGAACGGCGCTTCAGGCCGAGCTTTTCCAGATCGCCAAGCCTGCGCCGTTGCGCGCGGTAATCGAGCATTACCCATGCGATCAGTCCGCCGATCACGGCGCCGGCCGTGGCGTAAGCAGCGACGATAAAGCCGGTATGGCTTGCAGCTTCCATCCTCAGCTCGCCGTGCTTGCCTGCAGGAGCCGCAATGTCCGCACCCGCCGACGGAGAATTTCATTGCGCATCGCCGCCAGCAGCAGAACGGCGAACAACAGCGTGAAAGCCAGCGCCGAAATCAGCAGCGGGATGAGAATCGACGGGTCGATGGTCGGAGCGCCGAGCCGCAGCACCGAGGCCGGTTGATGCAGCGTGTTCCACCAATCGACCGAGAATTTAATGATTGGCAGATCGAGCGCGCCAACGAGAGTGAGGATCGCTGCGGCGCGGGCGGCGCGCGATGGATCTTCGACGGTACGCCATAGCGCGATGACGCCGAGATAAAGCAAAAACAACACCAGCACCGATGTCAGGCGTGCATCCCACACCCAATAGGTGCCCCACATCGGGCGTCCCCACAGCGAGCCGGTGACCAGGCAAATGAACGTGAAGGCGGCGCCGATCGGGGCAGCGGCCTTTGCGGCGACATCGGCGAGCGGGTGGCGCCAAACCAGCGTGCCGAGCGCGGCCATCGTCATGAGCCCCCAGCCGAGCATGCCGAGCCACGCGCCCGGCACATGCAGATACATGATCTTGACGGTGGCGCCTTGCTGATAATCGTCGGGCGCGTTCATCGCCCGGCTGATCGCGAATGCGAATACGACCAGCGTAAGTGCGCCAAGCCACGGAATTATGCGGTTGGCGAACCCGAGAAAGCGGGAAGGGTTGGCGAGGTCGATGACGGCCATGTCAGGATTTCATCTCCGTGAACACAACTCTTACTCCATTTCCTGGCGCAGCGCCGCGGCTGCGGCGAACGGGCCGACGACAATACTGGCCAGCGTGAACGCGCACAGAATCGTAAAAGGCGTTCCGAACGGCACCGGGCCCATGACTGCGGCGTTTGCCGCAGCCACGCCGAAAATGAGGACTGGCACGGTCAGCGGCAATACCAGCACGGCAAGCAGCAAACCCCCGCGACGCAGTGTCACTGCGAGCGCGGCGCCAATAAGCCCGATGAATGTCAGCCCCGGCGTGCCGACCAGAAGGGTCAGCACCAATGCGCCCTCGGCCTTGGCGTCCAGGTTGAGGAACAAGCCGATGGGCGGGGTTGCGATGACAAGCGGAAGACCGGTCGTCAGCCATTGGGCAAGCCCTTTGACCGCAACCACGAGTTCGAGCGGAGCGCGCCCGGTCATAATGAGATCGAGTGAACCGTCTTCGTGATCGGCCGCAAACAGTCGGTCGAGCGCCAGCAGATTGGCCAAGAGCGCCGCGAGCCAGAGGATAGCCGGACCGATCCGCTGCAACAGCGCCAGATCGGGTCCGAGCGCCAAAGGAGTGAGTGTCACCACCACCAGAAAGAACAGCACGCCAATGAGCGCGCCGCCGCCGACGCGAACCGCGACACGCAAGTCGCGTGCAAGCATGGCGGCCAGCGCGCTCATTGCGGTTCTCCCAGCCGCAGTTCTTTGGCGCCGTCGATACCGAGGGCGCTGTGAGTAGCCGCAAGAATGAGGCCGCCGCCGGCAAGATGCGCCCGCATCAAGCCGCCAAGCTGTTCCTGCGCCGTGGTATCGAGCGTACTGGTCGGCTCGTCGAGCAGCCAGATCGGACGTTTGACCGCGAGCAGCCGGGCGATGGACAGGCGGCGGCGCTGGCCCGCGGATAAATAAGCGGCCGGGAAATCGGCGAGCGCAGCCAGGCCGACCGTCGTCAGCGCTTCGCCGGCGTTCGAAGATAGTCCACCCAGATACTCCGACCAGAAGCGCAGGTTTTCGCCGACCGACAACGAAGGCTTCAGCGCATCCTGGTGGCCGAGGTAATGCGCCTGTTCGCTGAGGCTGAGTTCGGGGTCGCCGCCCTCCAGCGCCAGGCGGCCGCCGCCAACGCGGACAAGGCCGACGATAAGCCGCAGCAGCGATGACTTGCCCGCTCCATTGCGGCCTCGGATCGTCAAAGCTTCCCCAGCCTCGACTGCGAAACTGATGCCCTCGAAAACCGTTCGGCCGCCGCGTCGGCAGCCCAGATCAGAGGCGCAAAGCCGCATCAGGATGGTCCCCGGATGTGGGGGAAAGGGAGCACCAGACAATTCAACAATCCAGCCATTCCCAACAGTTTATCGACCATTTCTTGCCGATCTGGCACTAGAATTGAAAAGACCCTATAAGCCGATGCGCGGACAAAAGCGCGTCGGTCTCGCCTGCTTTGTCTGGTCGCCAACGTTCCGCTGGCGCCCGTTCCGGCAAGAAACGACCTCCGAATTGCGCCGGCGGGCGGTTTGCAGGATGGGAAAATAATCATGGCTTCGCTCGACAGTTTCAAATGTCTAAGGCCGCTCAAGGTTGGGGCGAAAACCTATGCTTATTACAGCCTGCCGATCGCCGAGAAGAACGGCCTGAAAGGGATTTCCCGCCTGCCGTTCTCGCTCAAGGTTTTGCTCGAAAACCTGCTTCGCAACGAGGATGGCCGCTCGGTCACCAAGGAGGACATTCAGGCGGTCGCGCAGTGGCTCAAGACCAAGACCTCGGATCGCGAAATCGCGTTCCGACCGGCGCGTGTCTTGATGCAGGATTTTACCGGCGTGCCGGCGGTCGTCGACCTCGCGGCCATGCGCGATGCCATGAAAATGCTGGGCGGCGATCCTAAGAAGATCAATCCGTTGGTGCCGGTCGATCTGGTCATCGATCATTCGGTGGTGGTCAACTTCTTCGGCAATAATACCGCGTTCAAGAAGAACGTCGACGAAGAGTACAAACAGAATCAGGAACGCTACCGCTTCCTAAAATGGGCGCAGCGCTCATTCGAAGATTTCCGCGTGGTGCCGCCCGGCACCGGCATTTGTCATCAGGTCAATCTCGAGTATTTGTCGCAAACGGTTTGGGCGGCGAAGACCAAGCTGAAATTCGCGGATAAATCGGTCGCTACCGAACTTGCTTATCCCGACACGCTGGTCGGCACCGACTCGCACACCACCATGGTCAACGGCTTGTCGGTGCTCGGCTGGGGCGTCGGCGGTATCGAGGCGGAAGCCGCCATGCTCGGCCAGCCGTATTCGATGCTGTTGCCGGAAGTGGTGGGCGTGCGCTTCAACGGCAAGCTCAAGGAAGGCGTGACTGCGACCGATCTGGTGTTGACCGTTACGCAGTTGCTGCGCAAGCGCGGCGTGGTCGGCAAGTTCGTCGAATATTTTGGGCCGGGTCTAACCGGTCTCTCGATCGAAGATCGCGCCACGCTGGGCAACATGTCGCCGGAATATGGCGCGACCTGCGGTTTCTTTCCGATCGACGACGATACCATCCGCTATCTGCGCGATACGGGCCGGCCGACCGATCGCGTCGCGCTGGTATTGGCCTACGCAAAGGCGCAGGGGATGTACCACACCAAGTCGGCGCAGGACCCGATCTTCACCGACGTTCTCAAGCTTGAGCTTTCGTCGGTCGAGCCGTCGCTCGCCGGACCCAAGCGGCCGCAAGACCGGGTACCGCTCAAAGAGGTCAAATCCAGCTTTGCGCAAGCGATGGACAAGGAATTCGGCAAGGGTGGCGAGGCGACCAAACGCGTTCCGGTCGAAGGCCGCAAGGAAACCCTCGGCCACGGCGATGTGGTGATTGCCGCGATCACGTCGTGCACCAATACGTCCAATCCAAGTGTGATGATCGCCGCCGGACTGGTGGCGCGCAAGGCGCTCGCCAAGGGGCTTACCGTCAAACCGTGGGTGAAGACCTCGCTGGCGCCGGGGTCGCAAGTGGTAGCCGAATATCTCGACAAATCCGGTTTGCAAAAAGATCTCGACAAGCTTGGATTCAATCTTGTCGGGTTCGGCTGCACGACCTGCATCGGCAATTCGGGTCCGCTGCCGCCGGAGATTTCCAAGACGATCAACGATGAGGACCTGGTCGCCGCGGCCGTGTTGTCGGGAAATCGCAACTTTGAAGGCCGCATCAACGCGGACGTTCGTGCCAATTATCTCGCTTCACCGCCGCTCGTGGTCGCTTATGCGATTGCCGGCTCGATGCAGCTCGATATCGGCAAAGCGCCGCTCGGCACCGATCAGAAGGGCCGCAAGGTCTATCTGCGCGATATCTGGCCGACGAGCCGCGAGATCAACGAATTCGTCCGCAAGAACATCAATAAGAAGATGTTCACACGCAAATACGGCGACGTGTTCAAGGGTGAGGCCAACTGGCGAAAGATAAACGTGCAGGGCGCCCTGACCTTTCCATGGGACCCCAAATCGACCTACGTCCAGAACCCGCCGTATTTTTCCGGCATGTCGAAGCGGCCGGGGCCGCCGACGGACATCATCGATGCGCGCGTGCTGGGCCTGTTCCTCGACTCGATTACCACCGACCACATTTCGCCGGCCGGCTCGATCAAAGCGGATTCTCCGGCCGGCAAATATTTGATCGATCACAGGGTCAAGCCGCTCGATTTTAACCAATACGGCACCCGGCGGGGCAATCACGAAGTCATGATGCGCGGGACATTCGCCAATATCCGGCTCAAGAACCAGATGGTGCCTGGTGTCGAGGGCGGGTACACGGTGCACTATCCATCCCGCCAGCGCATGACGATCTACGACGCCGCCATGCGCTATAAGACCGAGCAGGTCCCGCTGGTGGTTTTCGCCGGCAAAGAATATGGCACCGGCTCGTCACGGGACTGGGCGGCCAAGGGCACCGTGCTTCTCGGCGTGCGCGCGGTAATTGCACAATCGTTCGAGCGCATCCATCGCTCCAATCTGGTTGGTATGGGCGTGGTGCCGCTGGCCTTTGAAGAGGGCACGTCGTGGCAGACGCTGGGCTTGAAGGGCGACGAGCAGGTCACCATTCGCGGTCTGCACAACGACCTCAAGCCGCATCAGCGTCTTATCGCCGAAATCGTCGCCGTCGACGGCGGCCTGAAGCGGGTTCCGCTGCTATGCCGCATCGATACCGTCGATGAACTCGATTATTATCGCAATGGCGGGATTTTGCAGTACGTCCTTCGCCATCTGGCGGCCTAGTTTTACCTCAGCAGCCTCACCTCGATTTGAGTGGCAGGTGAGGTGGGTGACCGGTATCAATCCGGTCACCAATCCTCCCGCGGGGCGAGCAGGGTGGGAGATTTGAAATGCGACGTCGCCGCTTGTTGTCGGCATCACTGGTTGCTGGGTTGGTGATCGCAAGTTGCATGCAGGCCAACGCGGGCGAGCACCGCGCGTTGATCGAATTGTTCACCAGCCAGGGCTGCTCGTCCTGTCCGGCCGCCGACAAGCTGCTCGGCGAGCTTGCCAGCGATCCGTCGGTGGTCGCACTCAGCCTGCCGATCGATTACTGGGACTATCTCGGCTGGAAGGATACGTTGGCCAGTCCCGGACATTCGGCGCGGCAACGCGCTTACGCGCGCATGCGCGGCGATCGCGAGGTTTACACGCCCCAGATCGTGGTCAACGGCGCGGTCCACGTTTTAGGCAGCGACAAAGCTGCGGTCGAGCACGCGATCGCGCAGACCGATCGCAACGCGGCCATCATGTCGGTGCCGGTGCTGACGTCGATCGACGGCGACAATTTGAATGTGGAAATCGCGGCCGGCAGCGATCATGCCGGCGCCGAGGTTTGGCTCTGCCCCATCACGCGCGCGGTTGCGGTTTCGATCGGTCGCGGAGAAAACAGAGGGCGCAAGATTACGTATCATGACGTGGTGCGCAGCTGGTCGAAGCTCGGCGATTACGACGGCAGTGATGAAACCTTCACCGTTCCGTTGGCCGCAATCACCGCCAAGGATGGCGATGCGGTTGCGATCATGGTGCAGCAGGGGACCAAGGAAAAGCCCGGCATTATCCTCGGCACTGCGCTATTGCCGATTACGCCGCAAGCTGCCCAACACAAATAAGTGCGAGCAAGAATCGACTGGCGCATTAAAAAAGGCCGGCTCATCGCCGGCCTTTTTTTACGCATACGCATCGGGGATTTACCCCTACGCTGAACTCTGGCCCGGTCCGACCACACCCCGGGGGGCTGGGGGGCTGAGGAATCCGGAATGCGATCCGGACCGGGCCCTGAGGCAACGATCGGTGTTCTGCCAGTCCAGCTAGGCATGTGCTTGGCCGAAATGGGGCCGCTTTATGATGGGCCTAACAAATCCGTGATTCGGTCGGACAAAAATGCCGCAGCCAGGCGGTTCCCGCGCGGCGGTGACGAGCCGGACGCGCCCTTGCAAGCCTCTTGCCCGCGCGTCCGTCCGGCGCGATCATGAACCGTCAATGAAGCTTATATGACCAGGAGGCGCCGCATGGGGTTCGGCGATATCGAACCGAGCGCGTGGCGCGGGGGCGAGGTTCGCGCGACCGCCCCCGCAAACGAAGTGACCTTCAGCCGGCGCGAGCTTGACCGCATTCTCAGCCTCTACGGCCGCAAGGTCGCCGCCGGCGAGTGGCGTGATTACGCCATCGATTTTCTCAAGGACCGAGCGGTGTTTTCAGTTTTCCGGCGGGCCAGCGAATTTCCCATTTATCGCATCGAGAAGAATCCGCGGCTGGGCCGCCGGCAGGGCGCTTACAGCGTCATATCGGCCACGGGTCATATCCTGCGCCGTGGCCAGGAACTCGATCGCGTTCTTCGCGCGCTCGATCGCTCGTTGAGCGTCGTTGCCGGCTGAGTGGTCGTCGGGCATTTTCCCGCCTTGGCCGAGCCGCTGGCGATGCGCACCGGCGCGCCGCGCATGAAATGACGGGTCGTCTTGACCGATCAGCAGAATAGCGAAGCGCTCATTCGATCACGCCGCCTCGTGGGCGGCGCGCTCGGCACCGCGCAGACGCTCGCCTGGGGGTCAAGCTACTATCTGCCCGCTATTCTGGCGGATCCGATCGGCAAAAGCGTGGGCGTTCCCAGCTCGTGGGTCTTCGGTGCGTTCTCGGCGGCCCTACTGATCGCCGCTTTCGCCGGTCCGGCGGTCGGGCGCATCATCGACCGCCACGGCGGACGCGGGGTGTTGATGCTGTCGAACGTCGTTCTGGCTGCCGGCCTCATCATGTTGGCCGCGGCGAACGGCGCGTTGATGCTGTTCGCCGCTTGGGCGGTACTCGGTTTGGGCATGGCGCTTGGGCTCTACGACGCCAGATTTGCCGCGCTGGCGGCGCTTTACGGCCACGGCGCCCGCGGACCGATCACCGGAATCACGCTCTATGCCGGCTTTGCCTCGACGGTGAGCTGGCCGCTGTCGACCGTCCTCAACGGCGCACTCGGCTGGCGCGAGACGGTTCTGGTCTGGGCGGCGATCAATCTCGTTATCGGCCTGCCGCTTAATTGGCTGGTGCCGGCGCCGACGCGTCGCCCTGCGCGCACGCACACCGCTGAACGCGCGATCGGCTGGAGGCCTTTCAAGGAAATGTTCCTGCTCGCTTTCGTGTTCGCGGCGGCGTGGTTCGTCACCGGCGCGATGGCGGCGCATCTGCCGGGATTGCTGGAGCGCGCCGGCAGCACGCATGTGCAGGCGATCGCCGCCGCGGCTCTGGTAGGGCCGGCGCAAGTTGCGGCACGTTTGGCCGAATTCTTTCTGCTGCGCCGGGCGCATCCGCTTATTTCGGCCAGGCTTGCGGCGCTGCTGCATCCGATCGGTGCCATGATTTTTGCGGTTGTCGGTCCGGCAGCGGCGATACCGTTCACGATTTTCTATGGCGCCGGGAATGGGCTGTTGACGATTGCACGCGGTACCGTTCCGCTCGCGGTATTCGGCCCGCGCGGTTATGGCGAGCGTTCCGGTCTCCTTGGTGCGCCGGCGCGCGCCTCACAGGCGCTGGCGCCGCTGCTCTTCGGCTTATTGCTCGACCGTATGGGCGCGGCGGTCATTGTCGTCTCGGCCGGCTTGTGCCTCGCTTCATGCGTGGCGTTGCTCGGACTGCGGGCGGTGCACGCGGATCAGTCAGGCGACGTCGTCTGACGCGCAAAACAAAACGCCCCGGGACCGGCCCGGGGCGCTTGCAGAAGCCGTTCCCGTTCGTTCAGCGGCGGTCGCCGAAGATGCGCAGCAGCATCAGGAACAGGTTGATGAAGTCGAGATACAGCCGCAGCGCGCCCATTACCGCCTTGCGGCCGGCGACGGTGCCGTCATCGTGCACGTCGTACATTTCCTTGACGCTCTGCGTGTCGTAGGCGGTCAGCCCAACAAACACGAGCACGCCGATCACCGAAATGACCCAGTAAAGTCCGCTCGACTGCAGGAAGATGTTGACGAGGCTGGCGATGACGATGCCGATCAAGCCCATGAACATGAACGAACCGACCGCGGTAAGATCGCGCTTGGTGGTATAGCCGTATAGGCTCATGGCGCCGAAAGTCGCCGCCGAGATGAAGAACACCCGCGTGACCGACGCCCCGGTGTAAACCAGAAAGATCGACGCCAGCGAAAGCCCAAGCAAGCCGGCGTAGACGAAGAACAGCGTCAATGCCGTGCCCGCTGACAACCGGTTAATGCCAAAAGAGAGCAGCATCACCAGCCCAAGCGGTGCCAGTACGAACACCCACATCAGTGGGCTTTGGAAGATGGCGTGGCCAAACGGCGTCAGCGCCAAGCCGCCGGCCGCATGGGTCACGGCAGCGGAGAAGGTGAGATAGGCGACTAATCCGGTCAGCGCCACGCCGGCGGTCATGTAGTTGTAGACGCGGATCATGTATGCGCGC
>JAGXAC010000120.1 GCA_019075925.1 Hyphomicrobiales bacterium
GCGTCGGGTGATAAAGCGATGCCGGCTGCGATCGAACGCGGCGGCGCGTCCGTGGTTGCGCCGCCGGCCTTTCTCGGTTCTTCACCTTCGATCAGGGCGTGAACTTGGCTGATCGCCGCCTCAGCCGCGTCTTCTGAGTCAGCCTCGATGACGACCATGATGTCGTTTGGTTGCGCATTCTGTGTCGCAGATACAAGCAGCCCTGCCTGGGACAGCAAATTCTTGTTGCCGGACGTGCCCATAAGCAACGTGGCCCGCCGAACGCCGGTTTGTGCGACCACCAATTGGGCGGTTCGCATAAGAGCGACGGAATCCTTGTAGATGTTCGTCTTGACAAACGCTTTTATCGGCACCTGCGTTATTCCTGAATGTGGCGGCTGGCCATCGCTTTACACCATTTTTCGGCAACGCGATCGCGATTGTCATTTGAGCGAGCAGTCACCGGCAACCGTTGCCTACTCGCGGCGCGCTTACCCCGGCCGGCCATTGCACCCAAATCGGGCAACGCAGAACTGTTGTCATATACATGACCATTTTCACTTGGAAATGGCGGGCAACGAGGCATTCAAAGCCGCCAAGACTGAATTGTCTAATATCTTTACAACATGTTATTTATTCAGCCCATGAATATTAAGGACATCGATCTGAATTTGCTTGTGGTCTTTGATTCCGTCATGCGCGAGCGGAATATCACAATGGCTGCGCGTCGACTTGGACTGAGTCAGCCGGCGCTGAGTAACGCGTTGTCTCGCTTGCGGCGAACGCTGGGCGATCCGCTGTTTGTGAGAACCGGTCATGGTATGGAGCCTACGCCCTACGCCGAACGATTGGCCGGCCCGATCAGACAAGCGCGTGGCCTGATTGATGACGCGCTGAGCGTTCGCACGGCATTTGAGCCGGCAAAGTCAAACCGGATTTTCACATTTTATATGACGGATATTGGCGAGGTCGTCATGTTGCCGTCGATCTTGCGATATCTTCAGAAGGAGGCGCCGCAGATCGGCGTCAAGGTTTTACGTATTCCACAGTTCGGCGTGCACAAAGCGATGGCAACCGGCGAAGTGGATCTCGCCGTGGGGCTGTTTCCGACCTTGCAAACCAGCTTCTTTGAACAAGCGCTTTATCGGGATAATTTCGTCTGTATTGCGCGCCGCGATCACCCTTTGATCGGCAGCTCGATCACCGAAAAGCAGTTCAGCACGATTCCACATATTTTGGTTGCATCGACCGGCACCGGCCATGATGTAATCATCGAGCACGTCATGGCCGAGCAGCAGGTCAAGCGAAGCGTCGCACTCACGGTGCCGGATTTTGTTGTACTTCCGACGATCGTAGGGCAGACCGACTTGATCGTAACGATTCCGGCGCGAGCAGCGCGCTCGTTTCCTAATCCCAATATCAAATCGTTGAAACCGCCTATCAAATTTCCCGACATTGAGGTCAAACAACACTGGCATGAGCGCTTTCACCACGATCCCGCCAATAAATGGATGCGCAACGTGATTGCGCGTCTGTTTAAGGCTTAACTCCCTTGATCTCGGAGGAGGACGTCGAGCCATGCCCACTGGCGCTGATGGAAAAACGGCCGTTGCCGATGTTTGTGATTGCCGCTGCATGAATCGATCAGGATGGTCTTGCCGCCGCTGCGGATGAGGAAGCTTTGGATGGTGATGACCAGCAACTGCCGATCCGCGTTGTAGATATGTGGCGTCAGCAAATCGGCGTTGGCGGCGAGATGGCCGGCATTCCAATCGGGATAGAGTTCGAACGGCGACAGCAGCGGCTCCTCGGACTCAACGATGCGCGTCAGCGACGTATCGCCGAACATCCAACATGCGCGCGTATCGATTGGCGAATGAGGTGCGGTCATGCAGATGCGGGAGGTTCAGTTTGAAAATTTTGCAATCTTAACCTGTTGCAACGCAAAGACCACACGATGCCCGCCCTGTCGCTGCCGAGTCTCCTTCAACCTGTCGCCGCCTCGCGCAGCGGTGCCCGGCTCAGTTCGTTGCCGGCGGCGATCGCCTTCTGCAGGAGGCGCACAAGCTCGCCGGCTTCCTTGTCGGTGAGGCCGTGCAGCATCCTACGCTGGGCCGCTTCGACCGCAGGCGTCATTCCGCGCAAGATTCGTCTTCCCGCGTCGGTCACGTTCAACTCGCGCGCCCGGCGGTCGCGGCTACTTTCCCGGCGCGCTATCAGCCGCTTTTGCGCCAGCCGGTCGATGACGCCGGTTATCGTGCTGCGGTCATAGGCAATTAATCCGGCGAGGGTGATCTGATCGATCCCCGGGTTGCCGTCGATGGCGGCGAGCGCGGCATATTGCACGGGCGTGAGGTCATAGCCGGCGTTCTCGACTTCAGTCAGGAAAACCGCCACCGCGATCTGCTGGAAGCGGCGTGCAAGATGCCCGGGCATGACATGGATGGCTTTCATCGCGGTCTCCAATCGTCTTGACCGGTATAGCGGATAATCAGTATACTGATCAATATCGCGATTTAAAGGGCCGATGAAAAAACGGCCCGTTTGGAGGAGCCGTGCAGTTTCACGTCAATGGCTTCGAGCCGGGCGACCCGGAGATTTTTGATCCGTCGGAGCGGTATCCGCACTCGGGAGCGGCGGGGCCCGTGCCAAGCGAGGTCGATGTTCTGATCGTCGGCTGTGGACCGGCCGGGCTCACGCTTGCGGCACAATTGTCCGCGTTTGCCGATATCAAGACGTGTATCGTCGAGCAGAAGCCGGGGCGGTTGCAGCGCGGTCAGGCCGACGGCATTGCCTGCCGCACGATGGAGATGTTCAACGCTTTTGGCTTCAGCGAGCGGGTGCTGAAGGAGGCCTGCTGGATCACGGAGACGATGTTCTGGAAACCGGATGAAAGGGAGCCGGCGAATATCGCCCGCAATGGCCGGGTGCAGGACGTCGAGGACGGATTATCGGAATTTCCGCACGTCGTTTTGAATCAGGCGCGCGTGCACGATTTTTATCTCGATCTGATGCGCCGCTCGGCCTCCAAGCTTGAGCCGTATTATGGGCGGCGCGTCGTTGCGGTTCGCCCGGCTGTCGGCGGTTCCGGCGCGGACCAACGGGTGACGGTTACGCTCGAACGGTCGGACGCTCCGCACCGGGGGCAGACCGAAACCGTCAAAGCCCGTTACGTGGTCGGCTGCGATGGCGCGCGCAGCGTCGTGCGCACGTCGATCGGGCGCGAACTTCGCGGCGATTCCGCCAATCACGCCTGGGGCGTCATGGACGTTCTGGCGGTGACCGATTTCCCGGATATTCGCTGCAAAACGTTTATCCAGTCGGCCAACGACGGCACGATCATCATCATTCCACGAGAAGGCGGCTACCTTTTTCGTCTTTACATTGAGCTGGCCAAACTTGACGAGGGCGAAAGAGTCGGGAGTCGAAATATCGGTGTTGACGACCTTGTCGCGAGAGCCCAACGGATTTTCAATCCCTACAAGCTCGAGGTGAAGGAAATTCCGTGGTGGTCGGTTTACGAAATCGGCCAGCGGCTGACCGACAAGTTCGATGACATGCCGGAACAAGCACCGGAATCGCGGCTGCCGAGCGTATTTATTGCCGGCGACGCCTGCCACACCCACAGTCCGAAGGCGGGGCAGGGCATGAACGTCTCCATGCAAGACGCTTTTAACCTCGGGTGGAAGCTCGCATCGGTCCTGCGCCAGCGGTGCGTGCCGTCGCTTCTGCTCACTTATTCGGCCGAGCGGCGGGCCATCGCCAAGGAACTGATAGACTTCGATCGCGAATGGGCCGCGCTAGTCGCTTCAAGCCACAAAGGCGGCGAGGATTTCGATCCGGCCAAGACCCAGGACTATTACGTCAGGAGCGGACGTTATACCGCGGGTACCGCGACGCATTACGGCGCGTCGATCCTGACGGGAGAATCCGCCTATCAACGGCTGGCGGCAGGTTTGGTGGTGGGAAAGCGCTTTCATTCTGCGCCGGTCATCCGCCTTGCCGATGCGATGCCGCTTCACCTCGGTCATGTCATCAAGGCCGACGGGCGCCTTCGAATCTTCGCTTTCGCCGACGCGGGCGATCCGTCGGCGGCCAACTCGGCCGTCCGTCAGTTATGCGATTTTCTTGCGGAGGATCCGAATTCTCCCGTCCGAAAGTATACGCGGCAGGATGAGGATATCGACGCGGTGATCGACGTGCGTGCGGTGTTCCAGCAACCGCACCGGCAGCTTGCCATTGAGACCATGCCGGCGCTGCTGGTCCCCGCGAAGGGGCGCTACGGGCTTCGCGACTACGAGAAGATTTTCTGCGCAGACACCCAGGGCGGCAACGATGTCTTTGCGATGCGCGGCATTGATCGGCAGGCGGGGTGCATGGTCGTTGTGCGGCCGGATCAATATGTCGCGCATGTGCTTCCGCTGGACGGCTATCGGCACCTCGCCGCGTACTTCGATGGTTTCATGCTGCCGCAGTCGGGCCGCGGCGAACGCCAGATGGCCGCGGCCTAAGCGCGGCGTCGGTTTTTGCGTTGTGGCCGGCACCGCCGAGTGAGCGCAAGCTCCACAAGGGCTGGCAACCCTGCCCAGGCGCCATGCTTTGCCACGATGTCCTGCAAATCGCGGGCGGGGATCAGCGCCTGTTCGAGCCGTTCACGTCGGCGTTCAATATCGGGATTTGTCGGTATCGCCGTTTAATGGCTCCCCGGCAAACCGTGGGCTGGCCCAGCCCAGAAACAAGGTAAGCCAGACAGCCAATACGAAACCCGACGCCAGCACAGGCACAGGCATTCCCCGGTACACGTAACTGGCAAGCCATGTCGAAAGCAACGCAGCCAAGGCGACCAGGCGCAGATCGGCGGTTATGAGAATATAGGCTGCAAGTGCTGCGAGAACGCCGTTGAAGCCGACAAACCCGGAGTTTATCGCGGTTCCCGGTGCCCCGGCTTGAGTGGCAAGAGCAATCGCCGTAATCGCGCCCAACAAGGCAACGACGGCGTGACGCCAATTGCTGACCAGCAGCCCGGCCAGGAATAAAAGACCGCTGGCAACGCTCGGCGCAAACAGCGCGGACCCGAAGGTTGATACCGCTGCCACCCCCCAAAGCAGCGGGGCGTGAGCAAAAGCTCCGAACTGGACTTTGCTCAAGCCTAAGGGCTCAGCAAACGGCCAAATCGCCCACAAGACGAGGATGAATGGCGCCGCCAGGAACGGAAGCGGTGTCAATTTTGACCACGCAACCGTCAGGGCCGCCGTCACCGCGGCGAGGATCACCATATACAGCCATAATATTGAGCTCGGCTGAAAGAAGTTTGCGAGTGCCAAACCCAGCAGCGCGGAATTGAACTGGTAAAGTCCCAGCTCAAGCAATTCCTTGTCGCCGTTAAGCGCCCTGGCGACCAGAGCCGCGATCAGCGCAGAAACCAAATAAAAGACCGCCATCCTCCAGTTGAATACCGCTACGGCGGCGATGAACAACGCACCGGTAATTTCGTTGGTTTGAAAAGCGCATTGCGAAAGGCCGCGTAGGGTCCGGCGCCCGAACAGTATGGCAATATCAAGTGCGACTTTCACGAGCTTATTCCTTTGGCCGCAACATAGGCTCGCCAGCCGCCATAGGCGGTAATCTCCCGGTGCCGATCCACCAAGGCGGATTCTCCAAGGATGCCGAAGACCTCCGTGCCTTCGTCGAGTCGTATTTTTCCTATGCTGAGGCCCGCCGGCTCGCCGCGAAAAATCTCGCCGATCTTGGCCGCCGGCACCGACCAGATTTCGAGCGCTATTTTGGCGCCTTGTCCGTTCGCCGCGCGGACCATCGCGGGATAATGGTCGTCAATACTCCAGAGCCGATAAGTGGGCTCGGTCATCGCCTCGCGAACGAACGTTGCATTGGCAGCGATCATGTTTGGATTGAGCTTCAATCCCCGCATCAAGGTACCGTTTACGGCAAGCAAGAAGGAACCATCCTGTCCGGGAATAACGCGAGTCCCTGCGCGTCCCTCGACCATCGCACGGATTTCGTCGGGAGCTCCGATAACGCCGATCGCACCCGGCGTCGTGGCGACAAAATCGGCAACGGCGGCAACCTTCGGCTCCATGCTTCCTGCGCCGAATTCGCCGGCCTTTATGTAAGCGCGAGCCTCATCGATCGTGATGTTGTCCAACCAGCGCTGTTGAGGCGTTCCAAAACGCAATGCGACTTTGGAAACGCCGGTCGGAACGAGCAGCATGTCGGAGCCCAGTTCATGGGCCAGCAAGGCTGAAGCCAGATCCTTGTCGACCACGGCTTCGACCCCGACGAGACGTCCATTGCCCTCCACCGAGACCGGTATTCCGCCGCCGCCGGCAGCGACAACGACGGCGCCCTGGCCGAGCAACGTCCGGATTGCGTTGACTTCAACGATTCGTATCGGTCGCGGCGAGGAAACACACCTGCGCCAACCGCGGCCGGCATCCTCCATAATCGACCAGCCCACCTTTTTGACCATTGATCGCGCCTGAGCCTCGCTCAGAAATGGACCAACAGGTTTGTCGGGTTTGCTGAAGGCCGGATCGTCGAGCGATACGACCGATTGCGTAACGACGGCGACGACGGGGCGCGATAGCCCGCGCGCGCCCAGCTCGTTCGTCAACGCCTTGACGAACATGTATCCGATCGCGCCTTGCGTGTCGGCGACGGCGTAATCCAACGGGACCGTGTCCACCTCATCCTTGGCGAGCTCCGACCGGCGCAGAATGAAGCCGACCTGGGGGCCATTGCCATGGGAAATTACCAAATTCCAGCCATCCTCGATCAGATCGACCAGATGCGGCGCGGTGCGCACGACTGTCTGATACTGATCGGCGATCGCTTGATGACGGGCGTCCGTAATCAGCGCGTTGCCGCCAAAAGCGACGACTGCCGTCCGGCTCACGACGCAGCCCTTGCCGGCGGCGACGCGCCGTGTAACGCAGCGGCGAGCGCCGCAATGGCTTTACTGAAGCATTCCATCGGAGCGGCTGTGATGCCGGCCCCGATCTGTCCGACGCCTGCTTTCTTGTGCGCGATTCCGGTGTTGATGATTGGCAAAATGCCCGAATCTACGACCAGTCGGGCATCGATTCCCGCCGGCGTGCCGCCGAAGTCCAGCGCGGGCAACGTGAAGGCTGGATTACTGCCTAATGTGATCGAGAGCATTCGGCGGCTGTTTTCAGTCGCGTCCGCCGGAATACCGCCGACGAACTGAACGATTGCCGGCGAGGCCGCCATGGCGAATCCGCCAAGTCCATTGGTCTCGGTAATCGCTGAATCGCCAAGATCGGCCGCGGCGTCATTGACCGTGTAACCAGGAAAGTAAAGTCCGTTCACAGGATTGACCGGCGCCTCGAACCATCGATCTCCGGTACCGCTAAGGCGAATCCCGAAATTGACGCCGTTGCGGGACATCGCCGTCACCATGCTGCTTCCGGCTACGCCGTGAGCCGCGTCCGACATGGACTTGCATGCGGCCATCGACAGGTTGAGGAAGAAGTGGTCGTTTCGCGCCACGAATGTGAGCGCACGCTTGGCGGCGGCACCATCGACTTTTGAGTCCATCAAGGCCAGCGTCAGCCTCTTGAATAACAAACCGGAGGCAGCGCTATTTCGGTTGTGAAGTTCGTCGCCCATATGCAATGCCTGCCCCATCAGGGGCTTGAGGTTTGCGTCGGCGAGCCCGCGCACCGCAATTTGCATGGTGGTGAAGAATTCGGTGCCCAGCCATTTCAACCGATCGATCACGTCTCCAGAATTCGCGCCGAAACGGAGAACCTTCCCAAGGCCCTCGTTGACGTTACAGAAGGCGCGATTTCCGGCCGCGGCGTTCTCGACCACCCAGACGGGCATTGACGGGCTTATGACGCCCGCCATGGGCCCGACTGCCCCATAGGTATGACAAGGCTCCATCAAAACCTTGCCGCTTGCCGCCAATTTCTCCGCAGCTTCGATCGTGTCGGTCCAACCCTCGTATAGAATGGCGCCGCAGATCGCGCCCTTTTGCGGGCCGCACATCTGCTCCCAGGCAATGGGGGGACCGGCATGTAGGACGCGCCGCTCGGTCAAAGCCGGGATCGCATCGCGCGCCAAAAGGAAATCGGTCAACCGCGGCTGGGCAGCCAGATAACGCTCGTATGCCGTGCGGTTTGCCTCTTCGATCATCGGCTCGCCGATCATGTTGGCAACAGTCCAGCCGAGGGCGGCGTCGGCGCCTGCCGGCGGCGACCAGCTCAAATGCGTAGCGTTGCCGCCAGCTGCGTCAATGTTGGCCGCAAAACTCTGCAAACCGACGTTAACGACCTTGAGTTCCTGCTCGAATAGCGTCTTCACGACTTTGCTCGCTTGCGTTCGGCGACGATCCGGCTCGACCAGGTCGCTGCTTCGGCATTCGACGTCGCGACCAGAACCCCGGCGGTCTCGAGATCTGCAATGACCTTGCCGCGATCTTGCGGGTCGAGGTCTGTTCCGCATACATGGGCAACGAAGGCAATCGCGCGGCCCTTCGACTTCGCATCGGCGTTCGCCGTATTGATCAACGGGATGAGTTCTTCGACCGGGTTATTCGACGAACCATAGCCAAGGACGACATCAAACAGCACGACGGCGGTTGCGGGATCGGCGGCATCGTCTCGAATGCGCGCATTGCGCAAGGTCGGATCGATCATTGGGTGCGGCCGGCCTTGCGTAAATTCGTCGTCACCCATGTCGATAATGGTATTTTCCTGGCTCTTCCAAATATTCGCCAGCATACGGTTGCCCGCCGTTGGCGTATTAGAGAAACCGTCTATATCTGAGGCTGCGTGCACGAGTTGTGCTTCGAAGCAGAAGGTGCCTCCCGAGTAGATGCCCCGCACGTAACGCTGCGAGGGCGGCATCGCTTGCGCCAGGCTCGTCAGCCGACTTCTCACTTCGGCCGATACCGCGATTGGCTCGGCCGACGGTTTGCTTCCGATTGACAGGGCAACCGCCATGTCGGCGGCTTGGGCGAGATACCCCGCCGCGTAGACGCCTTTGCGGTTGATCCCCGCAGGATCGGCACCGAGAAAAATGACGACGACGGGCTTTGCACAGGCGGCAGCGGCGCTCAGGACGCGCTCGGCGATTTCGGGTGCAGGCGGCTTCGAGATCAACACGATCACATGGGTGTTTGTGTCGGACTCCAGCGCATGCAATCCGTGCAGCATCGAAATCCCGCCGATGTGGCCGGATAAATCGTGCCCACCGGTGCCCAGCGCTTGTGACACCCCCGAGCCCAGTTGGTGGATTCGACAGGTAACTTCCTGCGTACCTGTACCCGAGGCGCCCACAACGCCGATTGGCCCGCGCTTGACGACGTTGGCAAATCCCAGCGGAACACCGTTCACTATTGCGGTGCCGCAATCGGGGCCCATGACCATAAGGTCGTGACCGTCGGCGTATTTTTTAAGTAAAAGCTCGCTTTCCGACGTGACATTGTCGCTGAAGATCATGACGTTCATGCCGAGGCGCAGAGCCTTCATCGCCTCGGCAGCGGCATAGTCGCCCGGCACCGAGATCAGAGCAAAATTATTCGATGGGTCCTGAGCGACGGCCATTTGAATGCTCGTGATCGGTGAGCGCGCGTCGCTATCCTTTTGCGGCACAGTCCGTACTTTCGCACTCAATAGACCGTCCGCAAGCTCAATCGCCGCGTCACAAGCTTCCTCGACACCGCTTACGGCCACGATAAGGTCGTTGGGGCGAACCTCAAAGTTGCCAAGTCCGGCTTCGGCGAGGTTCGCTACATTGGTCGCGGAGCCCATAACGACGGAAGCGGCAGCGATGCCCGGCACGGCCATGATCTTGGCCGATACCGTCATCAGCGCGACGGAGTCTTTGTACAGATTGGGGTAATTGCGCGAACGTGTAGTCATGCCGATACTCTATACGGGAACGGACAACTTCGGTGCGAATGCCAGTATGCCTTCGCAGGTATCCGCTCCCTCCGCTCCCGAGGTCGCTCCCGTCTCGATCATTTTATCATCTCACGAAGGGTTCATCGACGCCGATCGGAAATCAAGTCGGTAACGAGTTCGCGCACGGCGCGTCCAGACCTTGAAGCCGGATCATCGCTACAAGCTTTTCCTTGCGTTCTGCGCCAACACTGTGTTCGGCGATGACGCCGGAAAAATTCAGGAAATCGCAGCTACAAAGTTTTTCGAGTTTGAAACCCAACCAAATATGGCGCCCTGAGCTTTGATCATCTCCAGCCCGACCCGCTGGAATTCGGGAAAATAGGAAGCAACGCAGTCGCTCAAGACCACGCACTCGTAGCCGCGATCATTCGCTTCGCGCACGGTTGTGTGCACACAAACCTCAAGTGTGACACCGCAAACGACTAGCGTTTTTATGCCGCGGTCCAAAAGAATTTGGTGAAGGTCGGTCGCGTGAAACGAACCCTTACCCGGCTTATCGATCACAGGCTCGCCCTGAACAGGGTAGAGCTGGTGGATGATATCGTGGCCGGATTCGCCGCGGACAAGAATACGGCCCATCGGGCCATCCGTGCCGATAAATATCTTGCCGCCACGGGTCAATTTGGACGGCGGACAATCCGAAAGGTCGGCGCGATGACCCTCGCGTGTATGGACTACGAACAGCCCCTTTTCGCGCGCCTTTTGCAAGACCAGCTGGGTTGGCTCAACCGCCGCAAGCAGTAGCGAAGTGTCATTGCCAAGTTTTTCGCCAAACCCCCCAGGCAACACAAAGTCGCGTTGCATATCAATAATCAAGAGTGCCGTCGTCGCGGGATCGAAATGAAGTGGAAACGGCTCCGCCTGTATTGAACTCATATGCCCCCCATCAATATGCTTGTTCTCACATCGCCGTTACCTGTTAAATCTGCGATCGA
>JAGXAC010000278.1 GCA_019075925.1 Hyphomicrobiales bacterium
CGTCCGCCGCCGATGTGATCGATGGTGGCCGCCTGTTTGGCGGCCATCACCGGATGCATGGTCGGCACGTGCGAGGTGGCGAAGATGCCGGAGTTCCTGGTCAGCGCGCTCATCGCCGCCGCCCAGGTGAAGCATTCGAAGCCCTCGCCGTTGAAATTGGTGGCGCCGCCGAAGCCTTTCCAGCGCCCGACCGGCACGATGGCTTCGAACTCCATCGCGTCCGCCATCTGCGCCAGCGTCACGGTGCTTTGCCAGTCGGCTTGCAGGATGCCGTCGATCGACGACATGGTGCAGCCGCCACTCAAATTTGTGCAGAAGGTGCCGAGTTTGAGCTTGCGGTTATTGAACAGCGGATTGCGGCTTTCACGCAACTGATCCGCCCTGCTCCGCGCGTCCATCGGACACCCTCCCGGTTTTTCATATGGTAGCCCGCGTCGTTCGGGCCGCAACATCTATTCGGGCGGCTGCCACGCCGGCGCGGTCATACGGCGCTTGCCGTCCGGTGTACGCCGTTCACCGTCAGCCGACGCAAGCTTGTCCCAAAGCTGGCAGGTCACCGGCTTGTGCTTCTGATCGAGCCCTTCACAGTAATTGGTGTATTCGCAGACCCTGACTTCGCTACCGAGACCGAGCCGGATTTTGTGGAACCAGTCGGGGTCGGCCAGCGATTGCCGCGCGGCGCCGACGATGTCGCATACTTCCCGCGCCAGATAATCCTCGGCCATTTCGAAGTTATGGATGCCGCCGGTGCAGACGATTGGAACCCGACTGCCGGCGTCACGCACGGCCTTGCGGATCGTCGCCGTCGGCTCGGCGTTCCTGCCGAACGGCCCGCGTTCGTCGGAGATAAATTGCGGCATGCATTCGTAGCCGCTGCGCCCGGTATAGGGATAAACCGCATCGCCGACCGAGGGCTGCTTGGCGTCATCGAATTTTCCGCCGCGCGACAGCGAGATGAAATCGATGCCGGCGCCGGCAAAAGCGACGGCAAAATGGCTCGCATCGCCGACGTCGCTGCCATCGGCGATACATTCGTCGGCGAGGAAACGGACGCCGACGGCGAATTTTTCGCTGACGCGACGGCGGATTTCGGCGAAGACTTCGAGCGGCAACCGGACGCGGTTTTCCAGCGACCCGCCGTAGCCGTCGGTGCGTTTATTGGTGCGCGACAAAAACGACGACATTGTATAAGCGTGCGCGTAGTGCAGTTCGATGCCGTCGAAGCCGGCGGCTTCCGCGCGCAACGCGGCTTCGGCGAACAATCCGGGCAGCACCTGCGGCAGATTGCGAATGTGCGGCAGATGCATGTCGTTGACGCGCTCGCGATAGCCGAATTGAAGCGCCTCCCATTCATCCGGCGCGAGCACACTCTTGAGCTCGTCGTCGCGCATCGCGACCAGCCGCGCACGCACGTCGGCTTCCGTAAGGCTCGGGTCGCCCAACGCCGCGCGGTGCCGGTCGGCGACGACCAGGAACCGTTCGAGGAATTTCTTGGCCTCCGGCCGGCGGCGAACGGCAAGGAAATCGATCAACTGCACGAACAGGCGCGTTCGGCCTTCGCTTGCCTTGCGCACGGTTTCCACCAGCCGCCGCAATCCCGGCAGGAAGCGATCATGGCCGATGCGCAACAGCGGACCG
The DNA here is from genome assembly GCA_019075925.1 of Hyphomicrobiales bacterium. GTDB lineage: Bacteria > Pseudomonadota > Alphaproteobacteria > Rhizobiales > Xanthobacteraceae > BOG-931. Next base: position 1,639 of record JAGXAC010000278.1, read on the forward strand.
CTCGGCACGTCGCGGATGCCGGTCGCCTCCAGCACGATAGCGCCAGGCTGGCCGCGGGCGAAGCGCTCATACCAGTCGATCACGTCCTCGGTGACATAGCCGTCCTCGGTCGCCCGCCACGGCACCATGGCGGGCACCCAGGTCCGTTGTTCCAGCGTGGTCGGGCCGATCGCGACCGGGGAGAACAGGCGCGAAGCGGCGGCTTCCGCCGCCGACGCCACCCGTCCGGCGGTTGCCTCGTATCGGATCCGTTGCGGTGGTCGCCACATCCCGTATCTGCCATGTCCAAGCGGTGGGCTTCGCTTATAACATAGCGGCAAACGCCGCACGGACCACAACCCACCCGCCTTGCCAATAAGCGCCGAAGGCTTTAGCTACGCCTCCTGACGCGCCCGTAGCTCAGCTGGATAGAGCACCAGACTACGAATCTGGGGGTCAGGAGTTCGAATCTCTTCGGGCGCGCCA
>JAGXAC010000121.1 GCA_019075925.1 Hyphomicrobiales bacterium
ATTTCTCGCTGTCGGGTCTGAAAACCGCGCTTCGCCTCGAAGCGCAGAAGATCGCGCCGCTGAGCGACGGCGATGTCGCCGATTTGTGCGCGTCGTTTCAGCAAGCGGTCGGCGACGTGGTGCTCGACCGGATCCGCAAAGGACTGCACATGTTCGCCGACCAGATCGGCATGCCGACCGCGCTGGTTTGCGCCGGCGGCGTCGCCGCCAATCAGGCGATCCGTAAAGTCTTGCACCGCGCCGCCTTCGAGATCGGCGTTTCGCTGGTCGCGCCACCGCCGGCTTTATGCACCGACAACGGCGCGATGATCGCGTGGGCCGGCGCCGAGCGGCTGGCGCTCGGTTTGACCGATCCGCTTTCGATCGCACCGCGTGCGCGCTGGCCGCTGACGGAAGTGACCAAGGCTATGTAACCGGCTCGCCGCTGACACGGGGACGAGCGTCAGAGTCTTGGCTCTGCGCCAGCATTGCTTCCAGCCGCTCGAGCCGGTCGGCTTCTCGCGGCGGCTTGTCCCATCGCAGACGGTTGATGCGCGGAAACCGCATCGCCAGCCCGGATTTGTGCCGGGTCGAGCGCTGCAATCCTTCGAATGCGACTTCCAGCACCAATCCCTCGTCCGGCTGGTGCACGACTTCACGCACCGGTCCGAAGCGGTCGACGGTGTTGCGGCGCACGAAGCGGTCGATCTGGATCAGTTCCTCGTCGGTGAAGCCGAAATACGCCTTGCCGACCGGCACCAGTTCGTCGCCGTCGGCGCCGCGCGTCCAGACGCCGAAGGTGTAATCGGAATAGAACGACGAGCGCTTGCCGTGGCCGCGCTGCGCGTACATCAGCACCGCATCGACGATGAACGGATCGCGCTTCCATTTCCACCACGGACCTTTCGGCCGACCGGGCACGTAAAGAGCGTCGCGCCGCTTGAGCATGACGCCCTCGACCGCATCGGCGTCGGCGCCGGCGCCGGCCGCCGCGGGATTTTTCCGCGCCGCCGCCAAATCGTCCCAGGTTGCGAACGAAACAAGCGGCGAGAGATCGATCCGCGGTTCATTCAGCCGCGCGATGAAATTTTGCAGCCGCGCACGACGATCGGCAAAAGGCAGCTCGCGCAAATCCTCATCGCCGTCGGCGAGCAGATCGTAGGCGCGCAAATGCGCCGGGAATTCCGCCATCAGCTTGGCGGTGACGGTTTTGCGGTTGAGCCGCTGCTGCAACACGTTGAACGACTGCACGCGCCGGTCGCGCATGATCAGAAGCTCGCCGTCGATCGCGCCGGGAACACGCAACGCGTCGATCAGATCGGGAAAGCTTTTCGAAATGTCTTCGCCGGTGCGCGAATAAAGCCGCGCCAGCATGCCGCCGTCGCGCCCGGCGGCCACCGCCTGCACGCGGATGCCGTCCCATTTCCACTCCGCCGTGAACTCGGCGGGATCGAGCCCGGCGAGATCGGACTCGTCAAGCGCGTGCGCCAACATCGCCGGCCGAAACGGCGCCGGATCGTCGCTGGCGGGCTTCTCGCCGCGGCCTTCAAGCCAGGCAAACAGCTCCGCATAGGGCGGCTTCAGTCCTGGCCATAGCAATTCGACGTCCTGCGCCTCGGCCGCGCCCAGTGCCGCAACCGCCGCCTTGGCGAGCCGCGCCGAGACGCCGATGCGCAGGCCGCCGGTGACGAGCTTGATCAGCGCCCAGCGGCCGGTCTCGTCGAGCGCATCGAGCCAGCGCGCCAGGCGCGCCGGCAATTCCGCTTTGCCCAGCGTTGCAAGAGTTTCGACGACATCGGTGAGGAAAACCGATCCTTCTCCTGCCCCGCGAAGCGGGGAAGGGGGACCGCCCGAAGAGCGGTGGAAGGAGCGGCTTTGTGCGTGCGCTCCCTCCGGCTCGGAGAATGAGATCGACGCCGGCCACATCAGCGCGACGGTTTCGGAAAGATCGCCGACATAATCGTATGACAGTTCGAACAGCACCGGGTCGGTGCGCTCGGCGATCAGGCTGCGGATCAACCCGGCCTTGGCGTGCGGAAAGCTCAACGAGCCAGTGAGCGCGGCCAGCGCCCAGCCGCGCTCGGGATCGGGCGTCGAGCGGAAGTAATCCGTCATCAGCCGCAATTTGGCGTTACGCGCGGGCTCATAGGTGAGCCGATCCATCAGTTCGGCGAAGCGGTTCATGGCTCCGCCTCGTTGGTCGCTTCGCTACCGGCTTCGTCCTCATCGCCATAGCCGACGATATCGAGGGGGCGCGCGTTCAGTCCGCGGGTCGCGCACCAATGCACCAGCGCATCCTCCTGACCGTGCGTGACCCAGATTTCCGACGCACCGGTCGCGGCGATGGTTGCCGTCAGCCCCACCCAATCGGCGTGATCGGAAATCACCAGCGGCAACGCCACCCCATATTGCCGCGCCCGTGCGCGGATCCGCATCCAGCCGGATGCAAACGCGGTCAGCGGATCGGGAAACCGGCGGGTCCATAAATCGGTCAGCGCCGACGGCGGGCAGAGCGTGACGGTGCCGGCAAGGGCGGCCTTGTCGGCGCCGCGCACGGCGCGCAATTCGCCAAGCGCGATGCCGCGCCCGGCATAATAGCGGGTGATGCTCTCCATCGCGCCGTGCAGATAGATCGGCGCGCCATAGCCGGCTTTGCGCAACAGCGCGATCACGCGCTGCGCCTTGCCGAGCGAATAAGCGCCGACCAGATGGGCGCGGTCGGGAAACAGCGCGACGGAGGCGAGAAGCTTGGCGATCTCACCATCGGCATCGCCGTGCCGGAACACCGGCAGCGCGAACGTCGCTTCGGTGATGAACACGTCGCAGGGAACGAGTTCGAACGGCGCACAGGTCGGATCGGCGACGTCCTTGTAATCGCCGGAGGCGACGATGCGCAGGCCATCGGCGGTGACCGCAATTTGCGCCGAGCCGAGCACGTGTCCGGCCGGATGGAAGGTCACCGTTGCGCCGCCGAGATTGACGCTTTCGCCGTAGCGGATCGCCTGCATCGCGCCGGCAAAATTTTCGCCGTAGCGAAGCCGCATCAGATCGAGCGTCTCCTGCGTCGCCAGCACCGCGCCGTGGCCCGCGCGCGCGTGATCGGAATGGGCGTGCGTGATCAGCGCCCGCTCGACCGGCCGCGTCGGATCGATGTGGAAGCCGCCGAGCTTGCAGCAGATGCCGGCCGGCGTCGGCAGCAGGATGTCTTCAGGACGCATCAACGAAACGTAATCAGCAAATCACGCCGGACAAATAGCCTGACAAGCGCGGGCGAAACGTAATGTTCCCCTCCCCGCTACTCGCGGGGGAAGGGGCAACACCGTATCTTTAGCGCCTATGAGCGAGCCCTTGTTTGTCTCCTCCGGCGACTTGATCGCCGACCGGCGCTACCAATGGGCGCTCGACCAGGCCGCGCGCGGCGATTTCGCCGCCGCCGCCGACATTCTCATGCAGACGGTCGCGCTGGCGCCGGCTTTCGCCACCGCCTGGTTCGCGCTCGGCACCATCCGCGACCGGCTCGGCGACCGCACCGGAGCGATTGCCGCGTTTGCAAAGGCGCGCGATGCGGATCCGGCGGATTACCACGGCGCGCGGCTGCAACTGGCGCGGCTCGGGTCCGGCGACGCCAATCCGGCCATGAGCGAGACGTATGTGCAGCGGCTGTTCGACCAATATGCCGGCCGCTACGACGTAGCGCTGACCGAGCGCCTTGACTATCGCGGACCGGCCTTGCTGCGCGAAGCGGTCGAGACCACGATGAAAGCGGCCGGGCGGCAACTTCGCTTCGGCAGCACGCTCGATCTCGGCTGCGGCACCGGATTGGCCGGCGCCGCGTTTCGCCCGCTGGTGGACTGGCTGGTCGGCGTCGACCTCGCGCCGGCGATGATCGCGCAGGCGCAGGCGAAAGGAGTTTACGACCGGCTCCTTACCGCCGAGATCGCCGCCTTTCTTGCCGAGGCGGCCGGCAATGCCGCCCGTTATCATCTCGTCGTGGCCGCCGACGTCTTTGTCTATGTCAACGATCTCGCGCCAGCATTCGCCGGCGTTGCGCCCGTACTGGCGCCCGGCGGGGTGTTCGCCTTTACCGTCGAAACGCACCAGGGCGACGCGGTGAAGCTATTGCCGACGTTACGCTACGCGCACGGCTCGCCTTACATTCACAAAACGCTCGCCGCCGCCGGCCTCGCGCCGGTTTCAATCGCCAAAGCCGCAGTGCGGAGCGAAAAAGGCGTGCCAGTCGAAAGCCTCGTTGTGGTCGCACAACCTGCGTAAACTGCAACGGCGATGACCGTTCTCGAACGCCCAGCGACGTTGCCCGAACCGTTCGCGCACTGGTTCGCCAGCCGCGACTGGACGCCCCGCGCGCATCAGCTCGAGCTTCTCGCCAAGGCGCGCGCCGGCCGCTCGGTGCTGTTGATCGCGCCGACCGGCGGCGGCAAGACGCTCGCCGGCTTCCTGCCGAGCCTGGTCGAGTTGAGCGGTCCTCATCACCGGTCCCCGCTTGCCGGGAGAGACGGCTTGCAACGCGGCAAGCTCATCGCCACCGGCCGCAGCGTGCTGCGCCCAGGCGGCCTGCATACGCTCTACATTTCGCCATTAAAGGCGCTCGCCGTCGACATCGCGCGGAACCTCGAAGCGCCGGTCGCCGAGATGGCCTTGCCGATCCGGATCGAGACCCGCACCGGCGACACGCCGGCGTCAAAACGGCAACGCCAGCGGCGCGACCCGCCGGACATTTTGCTCACCACGCCGGAGCAGCTTGCGCTGTTGCTTGCCTCCGCTGACGCACCGTATCTGTTCGGCTCGCTCAAGCGCGTCATCCTCGACGAGTTGCATGCATTGGTCACCTCGAAACGCGGCGACCTGCTCTCGCTTGGTTTGGCGCGGCTGTTTCGGCTGGCGCCCGGCCTCACCGCCGTCGGCCTGTCCGCCACTGTCGCCGAGCCGCAGGAGCTTGCCCGTTTCATGATGCCGCAGCGCGCGGACGCCAGCACTATCTCACGCGCCGATCTGGTGATCGCCGAAGGCGGCGCGGCGCCGCGTGTCAGCATGCTCGATACGCGCGAGCGGCTGCCGTGGGCCGGTCATTCGGCGCGGCACGCACTCGATGAAATCTACAAACTGATCAAAGCGCACCGGACGACGCTGGTTTTCGTCAACACCCGCAGCCAGGCGGAAGCCATCTTCCAGACGCTGTGGCATCTCAACGACGACAATCTCGCCATCGCGCTGCATCACGGCTCGCTCGACGTGGCGCAGCGGCGCAAGGTCGAGGAGGCGATGGCAGCCGGGCGGCTGCGCGCCGTGGTCTGCACCTCCTCACTCGACCTTGGCGTCGATTGGGGCGACGTCGATCTGGTCATCAATGTCGGCGCGCCCAAGGGCGCTTCGCGCATGCTGCAACGGATCGGCCGCTCCAATCATCGCATGGACGAGCCGTCCGAAGGCGTGCTGGTCCCCGCCAACCGGTTCGAAGTGCTGGAATGCCGCGCCGCGCTCGACGCCATTGCCGAGAACGCGCAGGACACGCCGGCGGCGCGGACCGGCGCGCTCGACGTGCTGGCGCAGCACGTGCTCGGCTGCGCCTGCGGCGAGCCGTTCGCGGCCGACGCGCTTTACGCCGAAGTGACGATGGCGTCGCCTTACGCGACGCTGACCCGTGGCGATTTCGACGCGGCGGTCGATTTCGTCGCCACCGGCGGCTATGCGCTCAAATCCTACGAGCGGTTCGCACGCATCCGGCTCGGCAAGGACGGCCGCTGGCGCATCGCCAATCCGAACGTCGCCCAGCGCTACCGCCTCAACGTCGGCACCATCGTCGAGGCCGACATGCTCAAGGTGCGGCTGGTGCGCTCGCGCGCCTCGAAGCTGATCCCGCGCGGCGGCCGGCTTCTCGGCGAGGTCGAGGAATATTTCGTCGAGACCATGGTGCCGGGCGACACCTTCGTGTTCGCCGGCGAAATCCTCAAATACGAGGCGCTGGTCGAAGATGAGGTTTATGTCTCGCGCTCCGACGCCGAGGACCCAAAAGTCCCGGCTTACGAAGGCGGCAAATTTCCGCTGTCCACTTATCTTGCCGCCCGCGTGCGCGCCATCGTCGCCCAGCCGCAGGAATGGCGCGGGTTGCCGCCACAGGTGCGCGAGTGGCTGGAAATCCAGCAATGGCGTTCAAAGATGCCGGGCATCCGGGAGCTACTGGTCGAGACCTTCCCGCGCGGCAACAAGCATTACCTGATCTGCTATCCGTTTGAAGGCCGCCTCGCGCATCAGACGCTCGGCATGTTGCTGACGCGCCGGCTCGAACGCGCGCGGCTGCGTCCGATGGGCTTTGTTGCCAACGAATACGCGCTGGCCGTCTGGGGATTGGGTAACGTGGCGCAATGGCTCCAGCGGGGCGAATTATCGCTCGACGCGCTGTTCGACGAAGACATGCTCGGCGACGATCTGGAGGCTTGGCTTGCCGAATCGGCGCTGATGAAGCGCACCTTCCGCAATTGCGCGATCATCGCCGGCCTGATCGAGCGGCGTTTCCCCGGCCAGGAGAAATCGCGCCGCCAGGTCACCATCTCGACCGATCTGGTCTACGACGTCTTGCGCAGTCACCAGCCCGATCACCTGCTGCTGCGCGCCGCCCGCGCCGACGCCGCCACCGGACTGCTCGACGTGCGGCGCCTCGCCGATATGCTCTCGCGCATCCGGGGGCGAATCGTTCATAAAGCCCTCGACCACGTGTCGCCGCTCGCCGTGCCGGTCATGCTGGAGATCGGCCGCGAGACGGTTTACGGCGAGGCGGCCGATTCGCTGCTTGCCGAGGCGGCCGACGAATTGGTGAAGGAGGCGATGCAGTGAAAGCTGGTGCAGTGAGGGCCGATGCCTCGGCCGCTCATTCCCGCGCAAGCGCGAATCCGGAAGAAGCGATCGCCGTCGCCGGCGTTACGCTGGTCGCCGATCCGGCCGGCGCGCTGTATTGGCCCGACGAACGGCTTCTGGTGATCGCCGACCTGCATCTGGAAAAAGGCTCGGCCTTCGCCGCCCGCGGCGTGCTGCTGCCGCCGTATGATACCGCCGCAACGCTGGCGCGGCTGGCGCGGCTCGTCGAGCGCTACGCCCCTCGCCTCGTGATCGCGCTCGGCGACAGCTTCCACGACGACGGCGGACCTTTGCGCATGTCGCTTGGCGACCGAAGCGCGCTCAAGGCGCTGCAACGGGGCCGCGACTGGGTCTGGATCGCCGGCAATCACGATGCCGACTTGCCCGACGACATCGGCGGCAGCCATGCCGACGCGCTCGCTCTGGGCGCGCTGACGTTCCGGCACCTGCCGTCCGCACAAGCCGCCGACGGCGAGATCGCCGGCCATCTGCATCCGCAGGCGCGCGTGGCGCGGCGCGGCCGCGCCGTGAGCCGGCGCTGTTTTGCCGGCGACGGCAGGCGCATGGTGATGCCCGCGTTCGGCGCCTATGCCGGCGGACTGAACATACGCGACCGCGCGATCTTCAGCCTGTTCGGCGCGCTCACCTTCACCGCACATATGCTCGGCGCGCGCCGCCTCTACGCCATCGCCGCCGAACAATGCCTGCCGGACTGACCGTCAATCTCTGCGAAACGTGACGCTGGCGATCCAGCCGGTCAGGAGCGCCATCAGTGCAGTGGCTATTCCGTACAGCAGGCCGTACTGGTGCGCGGCGTTGACCACGAATTGCTCGAAGCCGACCTTGACGATGTCGAACGTCGAATCCGTACGCGCGAGCAAGTTGCCTTCGGCGAACAATTTCACATCGACCCGGTAATGGCCGGTTGGCACGTCCGCCGGCAGCTTGATCGCCGCCCGGAACAGCGTCGGTGTCAAAAATGTCACCGCATGCGGCTCCTGGCTGTAGAGGCCGCGCTCGCGCATCAACCGGATCAGCTCGCCTTGGAACGGATCGTTGGCGACGACGCCGACGTCGTTATGAATCAATTCGGGCAGCGGCGTATGGGTGAGCCCGACTTGCAGATGGCGCTGATTCTCGGCGCTGGTAATCACGTCGAGCGGCGCGGTTGCGAGAACCGCCAGGTACGCCGGTACGTCGACAAAGGTGCGAGCCTGCGTGTTCATCCAGATGCCGAGCACGCGCGATTTGCTGCGCGCGCGCAAGGTCTCATGCGGGCCGGTGACGGTGGCGACAATGTCGTATGGCCCCTTGCGCAACTGGCTGCCGGCGTCGCGCTCGACCGAACCGAACAACATCAGCTGCACGCCGGTGTAGCTCGAGGTGATCAGCACGCGGTGTTCGCTTAGCGCGGCAATCAGCCGTTCCGCCGCCGCGGCCGGGCCGGCGCCGGCGAGCAAGCCCGCCAGCGGCAGCGCGGCGGCGAGCGCGCGTCTCATGGCACGCTCCCGATGACCCGGATCGAATATAAATCCTGCGGCCGCAGCACCAGTTCGAAGGCAAAGCGCAGGCCGACGGCGAGCACCAGAAGTCCGAGCATCAGGCGAAGCCACTCGCCGCGGATGCGCTGGGCCGCATGGGCGCCGAACTGCGCGCCGATCACACCGCCGACCATGAGGATCAGCGCGAGCACGGCATCGACCAGGTGATTGGTCGCAGCGTGCAGGATGGTTGCCGACACCATGGTGAGGAAGATCACCACCATCGAGGTGCCGATGACGGTCGCGGTCGGCACCCGCAGCAGATAAATGAGCATCGGCACCAGCAAAAAGCCGCCGCCGACGCCCATGATCGCGCCGATAAACCCGATCAGAAAGCCGATACCCAGCACCGGAATCGCGGACGCATAGATTTTCGAGCGCTTGAATCGGAGCTTCAGCGGCAGGCCGAGAAACCAGGCGTGGCTGCCCGGCCGGCGCATGATCGCCGGCCCGCCGAAATGCGTGCGGACGATGGCGCGAGCGCTCTCGCCGACCATCAGCGCGCCGACGATGCCGAGCATCGTGACGTAGGACAGCCCGATCATCAAATCGAGCTGGTCGAGCGCGCGCAACCAGGTGAACAAAGCCACCCCGCCGACGCTGCCGACGACGCCGCCGGCGAGCAGCGTCAGAGCGAGCGTGACGTCGAGTGCCTTCCTTCGCCAGTAAGCGATCGCGCCGGAAAACGAGGACGCCGCCACATGGGTGGTGACGCTCGCCACCGCAACGGCCGGCTGCACGCCGATGAAGATCAGGAGCGGCGTCATCAGAAACCCGCCGCCGACGCCGAACATTCCGGAAATGAAGCCGACCGCGAGTCCCATCGCGAACACGACGAATATGTTGACGGGGATGTCGGCGATCGGAAGGAAGATCTGCACGATTTAGCTGCCCGGCGGTCGCTACGCGGTTTGACCGTTCTACTCGCGCAATGCTGCGCGGCATACCGTCAACGGCGGATCGGCGCACAGATTTGATCGAAAGGCAGCGTCGCGGCGTCCGCTCAATTCACCTTGGCGGCGCCCGATGTGGATCGCTTGGCGCTGGCATGCCCCCGTGGCCGCGCCGGCGGCGCACCGTTCCCGGCCGCGTCCCAGGTGTCTTTGACCGCGATCACATCGGATGGCTGTGGGATCGCCGTCCACTTCGCAACAGCGGCGCGCGCCGCGTCGAGCGCCTTCGGGTCGAGATGCCTGGCGATTTCATCGCGCTTCTGCGCCGCATCGCTATCGCCGTCCTTGGCCGCCAGCGCGAACCATTTATAGGCGTCGGCGAAATTCTGCTCGACGCCGACGCCGCGCGCATAGAGGACGGCAAGATTGTATTGGCTGTCGGTGATGCCGCGGTCGGCGGCTTTGCGGAACCATTGCGCCGCGGTGCGGTAATCGGCCTTGCCGTTGACGCCTTCGGCGTAAAGCACGGCGAGATTGTGCATCGCCTTGCCATGACCCTTTTCGGCGGCGGAACGATAGAGATCGCGCGCCGCGGCGAGATCTTTGCGTACGCCGAGGCCCTTTTCGTAAAGCGCTCCGAGGCGGAACTGCGCGGGAGCTAGCCCCTTTTTCGCGGCAACCTCGAACCAACGTGCCGCTTCGCTGTCGTTGGTCGGAACGACCCGGCCGTCGGCGAAGCGGACGGCCACTGCGTATGCCGCCAGCGGATCGCCGGCGAGAGCGGCATTGCGCAACATCGGCCCGCCGATGGCAATCGGGAGCTTTTCGTCGCCGGACCCAGCCACATGGCCGGCCGCGCCCCATGGCGCCGACGCCTTCGGCAGCGAGCCGGTTACGTCGCCCGGAGAACCGACCAGCGCCGCAACATCGGCCTGGGCAGGCGCCCGATCGTTGGCCGGCGGCACGAACGACGATTGCTGGTCAGGATGCGCGGGAGCAGAAGGTGGCGTCGCGCCCGCCTTCGGCGCCGGTAAGGTCTGCAAAGTATCGGTCGCCGGCGGCGCGGCCACTGTCGGCGCGCGCGGCGCATTTTCTTCGGGCGCGGCGCCAGGCAGCGCCTGCGGTTCCGCCTGAACGTGCGGCGGTTCGACCGGGATCGGTTTAGGTTCGGGCTGCTGCGGCGGCTCGCTTTTTGCATGCGGCGGCGGGGATTGGCCGCCGTCCTCGAACAACCGTGAAACGATATGGAACCCGCCAACAACGATGACCACGACCGCGGCGGCAACCGCCAGGGTCCGTAATTTTTCGCCCCATGTCTTGGCCGGCGCGGCGGTGCCGGCGTCGACCGAGCCGCGGGATTTACCCTCGGCAGCGGTGACGGCGGCGGCCTTTGCGGCGCGGCGTGCCGCGGCGATGAAATCGGATTTGCCGCCGCCTGGATCTGGAATGACCGGCGGTTTGGCGCCGATCGCCGCTTCGGATGCAGCGATCCGCTCGG
>JAGXAC010000122.1 GCA_019075925.1 Hyphomicrobiales bacterium
TGTCCTCGACCGCGCGCTTGTTCTCGCGAAAACGGCTTTGATCGACTCCGTACGCCATCGCCTGGTCTTGCAGGTCGCATTCGCCGCCCTGGTCGCAGATCGGGCAATCGAGCGGATGATTGATGAGCAGGAATTCCATTACGCCTTCGCGCGCCTTGCGCACCATTGGCGAGCGCGTCTTCACTTCCGGCGGCTCGCCTTTCGGACCCGGACGACAATCGCGCACACCCCACGCGCAACTCGCCACCGGCTTGGGCGAGCCGGCGAGTTCGACCAGACACATGCGGCAGTTGCCGGCGATCGACAGCCGCTCTTGAAAACAGAAACGCGGAATCTCCGCGCCGGCCGCTTCGCAGGCCTGCAGCAGCGTGTACTCGGGCGGAACGTCGATTTCTTTGCCGTCGACGATAAGCTTGGTCATGCCGCCCGCCCCTCCGGCGGCGCACATTGCGCCGTTTTCCACAACTGCGCCGCCGGCACGCTTGCCCAGCCGAATGCATGATCGGACGGACCGTGCGTGGCGAGATACTCAAGCCGCTTTTTGGCTTCGCCTACCGTGGGTCGATGACCGGCCGGTATCCACCACATCACAAAATGCGGCCGGTCGAGTTTTTGGAACCAATCGGACTGACGACCGTAGAAGCGCTTGTGAATGGTTTGCCAAACAAAGCGTTCAAGTGTCTCCACGCTCTCCCACACCGACATATTCACGATCATTTGCGGATCGTCATAAGCCCGGATATTGGTGGCGTTGCCGCTGCCGTCCTTGAGCCGCCAGACAAAACCTTTGCTGCGTTCGGCGAGGCCGTTCACCAGATCAAGGTTATTCATAAAGTCGGCGACGCGCGGGTCATCGCCCGGATGACGCAAACGCCCGATATTGAGTTGCGCGAGGTGTCTGTCTTCGCTCATGGCGCCTCTCTACTCCGCCGCCTCGGGCACTGGCGGATCAAGCACGCCAACCGCGTCGGGATTGGCGGTGTATTCATCGATCCTTCGCTCGATCTCCGGCCGGAAGTGCCGCAGTAGGCCCTGCACCGGCCAGGCCGCGCCGTCGCCGAACGCGCAGATGGTGTGGCCTTCGATCTGCTTGGTGACTTGCATCAGCATGTCGATTTCGCGCTTTTGCGCGCGGCCTTCCGCCATGCGGGTAAGCACCCGCCACATCCAGCCCATGCCTTCGCGGCACGGCGTGCACTGGCCGCAGCTCTCGTGCTTGTAGAAATACGAGATACGCGCCATCGCTTTGACGATGTCGGCGGTCTTGTCCATGACGATGACGGCAGCCGTCCCCAGCGAGGTTTGCTTTTCGCGGCAGCCGTCGAAATCCATCAGCAGCGTATCGGCCTGATCGGGCCCGGCCGGCACCAGCGGCATCGACGAACCACCCGGAATGACAGCGAGCAGATTGTTCCAGCCGCCGCGCACGCCGCCGGCATGCCTTTCGATCAGCTCGCGCAGCGGAATGCCCATTTGCTCTTCCACGTTGCACGGCTTTTCGACATGGCCGGAGATGCAGAACAGCTTGGTGCCGGTGTTGTTGGCCCGGCCGATACCGGCGAACCAGGCGGCGCCGCGGCGCATGATGTCGGGCACTTGCGCAATGGTTTCGACGTTGTTGACGGTGGTCGGGCAGCCGTACAGGCCCATATTGGCCGGGAATGGCGGCTTCAATCGCGGCATGCCCTTCTTGCCTTCCAAACTCTCCAGCAGCGCGGTCTCCTCGCCGCAGATGTATGCGCCGGCGCCATGGTGGACGATGATGTCGAAGTCGAAGCCGTGGACGTTGTTCTTGCCGATCAGTTTGGCGTCGTAGGCCTGCGCCACAGCGGCTTCAAGCCGCTCACGTTCGCGAATGAATTCGCCGCGGATGTAGATGTAACAAATATGCACGCCCATGCCGACACCGGCGATCAGGCAGCCCTCGATCAAGAGATGCGGATCGTGCCGCAAGATCTCGCGATCCTTGCAGGTGCCCGGCTCCGACTCGTCGGCATTGATAACCAGATAGCTCGGTCGCCCGTCCGATTGCTTCGGCATAAACGACCATTTGAGCCCGGTCGGGAAACCCGCGCCGCCTCGGCCACGCTGACCGGACGCTTTCATTTCGCTGACGATGGCGTCGCGGCCCTTTTCCAGTAACGCCTTGGTGCCGTCCCAGCCGCCGCGCGCACGCGCACCATCGAGGCCCCAGCCGTGATGGCCGTAGAGGTTCTTGAAGATGCGGTCCTTATCGGAAAGCATTTTCAGTTTCGCCTCGGATCGGTGGCATCGGCGATCGGCGGTTTCGGTATCGGCGACTCGTGAACGTTGGCGGCTTCGCCGGGCCGTTTTGCATCGCTGTCGCGAAGCGTCGCGCCGGATTGATCGCGTGTGGTGGTTTTATAAATCGAAGGATCCTTCAGGGTGTCTGCCCCGCCGACCGGAGCGGAATTCTGCCGGTCGATCTGCGGGCCCGGCTTCGGCGCCTTGCCCGCCGCAAGATCGTTGAGGACGCGCGTCAGAGTCTGCGGCGTCAAATCCTCGTAGTAATCGGCGTTGATCTGCACCATCGGCGCATTGACGCAGGCGCCGAGGCATTCCACTTCGGTCCAGGAGAAAACGCCGTCACCGCTGACCTGATCCTGCTCGCCAATAATTTTATGCAGGACTTTCTTTAGTCCTTCGGCGCCCCGCAGCATGCACGGCGTCGTGCCGCAGAATTGCACGTGAAAGCGGCCAACCGGAGACAGATTGAACATGGTGTAGAAGGTCGCCACTTCGAGCACGCGGATCTTGGCCATGCCAAGCAGTTCTGCGGTCGCTTCGATCGCCTTCTGCGGTAGCCAGCCGCCGGATTGCTCCTGGGCCCGCCACAATATCGGAATTACTGCAGATTGCTGGCGGCCCGGCGGGTATTTGGCGATTTGGGTCTTCGCCCATTCCAGGTTCTGCGGGGTAAACGCAAAGCTTGGCGGCTGTTTTTCGGCCAGACGGCGAGCGCTCATCGATCGACCTCGCCGAACACGATATCGATGCTTCCCAAAATGGCGGAAACGTCCGCCAGCATGTGGCCGCGCGTCAGGAAATCCATCGCCTGCAGATGCGCGAAGCTCGGTGCGCGAATCTTGCACTTGTACGGCTTGTTGCTGCCGTCGGAAATCAGATAGACGCCGAACTCGCCCTTGGGCGCCTCGACGGCGGCGTAAACTTCGCCGGCCGGGACATGGAAACCTTCGGTGTAAAGCTTGAAATGATGGATCAGCGATTCCATTGAACGCTTCATCACCGCGCGGCGCGGCGGCGCAATCTTGTTATCGTCGACCACCACGAGGCCTTGGGCATCCGCCGAGTGCAGCTTTTCCACGCATTGTTTCATGATGCGGATTGACTGGCGCATTTCTTCCATGCGGATGCAGTAACGATCGTAGCAGTCGCCGTGTTTGCCGACCGGGATATCGAAATCAAATTCTGGGTAGCATTCGTAGGGTTGCGCCTTGCGCAGATCCCATGCGGCGCCGGAGCCGCGCACCATCACGCCGGAGAACCCCCACGCCCAAGCGTCCTCAAGTTTCACCACGCCGATGTCGACGTTCCGCTGCTTGAAGATGCGATTTTCGGTCAACAACTCCTCGAGATCGTCGCAAACCTTGAGGAACGGATCGCAGAACGCGGCGATATCGTCGATCAGTTTCGGCGGCAGATCCTGATGCACGCCACCGACGCGAAAGTAAGCCGCATGCATGCGCGAGCCCGATGCACGCTCGTAAAAGCCCATCAGCTTCTCGCGCTCTTCGAAGCCCCACAGCGGCGGCGTGAGCGCGCCGACGTCCATCGCCTGCGTCGTGACGTTAAGGAGATGCGATAGCAGACGGCCGATCTCGCAATACAGGACCCGGATCACCTGCGCCCGCTTGGGAATGACGAGCCCAAGCAGTTTCTCCGCCGCCAGACAAAACGCATGTTCCTGATTGATCGGCGCGACGTAATCGAGCCGGTCGAAATATGGGATCGCTTGCAGGTAAGTCTTGTGCTCGATCAGCTTTTCGGTGCCGCGATGGAGCAATCCGATATGCGGATCGACCCGCTCGACCACTTCGCCGTCAAGCTCGAGCACCAGTCGCAGCACCCCGTGGGCCGCCGGGTGCTGCGGTCCGAAGTTGATGGTGAAGTTGCGTTCGCCGTTTGCTGCCATCAGGATTTCTGTCCGCCGTCGCCGATCTTTGCGGCCTTCTCATCACCCGGCAACACGTAGTCGGTTCCTTCCCACGGCGAGAGGAAATCGAAGTTGCGGAATTCCTGCGTCAACCGCACCGGTGCGTAGACCACACGCTTGAGCTCGTCGTCGTACCGAACCTCGACGAACCCGGTGAGCGGAAAATCCTTCCGCAACGGATGTCCCTCGAAACCGTAATCGGTGAGCAGCCGGCGCATGTCCGGATGGCCGACGAATACCACGCCGTATAGATCGTAGGCCTCGCGCTCGAACCAGTCGGCACCGGGGAAGATTCCGATAATCGAAGGAACCGGCGCGGATTCATCGGTTTCGATTTTGACGCGCACGCGCACATTATGCTTCGGCGACAGCAGGTGGTAGACCACGTCAAAGCGCCGTTCCCGGCCAGGCCAATCGACCGCGGTGACGTCGATGATGCTCCAAAACAGGCAGCGCGGGTCGTCACGCAGAAAGCACGCGACCGAAACGATGTCGGCAGCTTTCGCCCGCACCGTCAGTTCGTGATGCGCGACCTCGTAGCCGAGAACCGAATCCGCGAGCGCGTCCGAGATCGTTCGGCCGAGCGTGTCGAGTGTCTCATCCATCATCAGCGTTCGATCGTGGCGGTGCGGCGGATTTTCTTTTGGAGCAGCAACACACCGTAGAGCAGAGCCTCGGCGGTCGGCGGACAACCGGGAACATAGATGTCGACCGGCACGACGCGGTCGCAACCGCGCACCACCGAATACGAATAATGATAGTACCCGCCGCCATTGGCACACGAGCCCATCGAGATGACGTAGCGGGGTTCCGGCATCTGGTCGTAGACCTTGCGCAATGCCGGCGCCATTTTGTTGGTCAGCGTGCCGGCGACGATCATCACGTCGGACTGGCGCGGCGAGGCGCGCGGCGCGAAGCCGAACCGTTCGACGTCGTAGCGCGGCATCGACATCTGCATCATCTCGACAGCGCAGCAAGCAAGCCCGAAGGTCATCCACATCAACGAACCGGCACGCGCCCAGGCGATGAGGTCGTCGGCCGCGGCGACCAAGAACCCCTTATCGGACAACTCACCGTTGAGATTGGTGAAAAACGGATCGTCGGCGCCGCTCGGCCGGGCCGGGCGCGCAGTCACCAATTCCGTACGTGGTTTGCGGATTGCGGGTTCGCTCAGTTCCATTCGAGCGCTCCCTTCTTCCACTCATAGATAAATCCGATTGTCAGCACCGCAAGGAACAGAATCATCGACCAGAAGCCGAATGCACCGAGCTTGCCGAACGCAACGGCCCAAGGAAACAGGAAGCTGACTTCGAGATCGAAAATGATGAACAGGATCGCGACCAGATAGAAACGCACATCGAATTTCATCCGCGCGTCATCGAATGCGTTGAAGCCGCACTCGTAAGCGGAGAGCTTCTCCGGATCGGGCTGCTTGTAGGCGAGGATGAATGAAGAGAGCAAAAGCGCAGCGCCGATCACCGCCGCTATGCCGATAAACACTACAAGTGGAAGGTAGCCGAGAAGCAGTTCCTGGAGCGATTGTGTCATTGGCAGCTCCTTTGACCGTCATCCAACGGTCCGGTCCCCTACCTCAGGAAATGCCGCTAGGTACGGTTCCGCCCAAGCCGGAACCGCCGATTTGCCCCAAAATCTAATGCGGATTCGCGCTGGAAAATTGACGCGGGACCCTTAGCGCAGCGCACAAAGCGGCGCAAGGCAGGTTGTGTGCGGAACTGCTGCGACCGGTATACGGGATCGCCGAAACTCCGGCGTTCCAAGTGGAACGCAGGATTGGAAAAATTGGCTGCCCGAGAGCCGGAAATTTTCCCGGGAAATGCGCTAAAGTGTTGATATTATTGGCGGGAGCGACGGGACTCGAACCCGCGACCTTCGGCGTGACAGGCCGACGCTCTAACCAACTGAGCTACGCCCCCGCGGGCGCGTGCGCAGTTAAGACCCGGCTGGTCGCAAGTCAAGGATTCGCCGCCAAAACGGCCTTTTCCACCCGCCATGTCCGCGCCACAGAACGGGCCGACATACTGCGCGATGCCTGAAAACATCGGTGGAATCGGCAAAACAAGCGTGGTCAGCCGGAGCCGAATCGTCTAATTGCATCGGGATGACGGGCACTTTTCGCCCGTTAGCGCTTCATCCAGGAGGGTCCAATGTCGACCAAACCAGCGACAACCGTAACATTGAAGCATCTTGCAGCGAGCCTTGCAGAAGACAACGCACTGACGAAAAAACAATCGGAAGCAATTCTCAACGGCTTGGTCGGCAACATCGTCAAGCATCTGAAGAAGGGCGAGCGCATCCGCATTGGCGGCCTCGGCATCCTCGTCGTGCGCAAGCGCGCCGCACGCATGGGCCGCAATCCGGCTACCGGCGCACCTATTCAAATCAAAGCCAGCAAGAAAGTCGCGTTCCGCGCTTCGAAAGAGCTCAAGGAAGCGATCTAATCGCTCGCGGCAATCGTTCATCACCCTCCGCGCGTTGGCGGAGCGGACGCGTTGCGCGACGGGTGATGGAACTTTCGCTGTTGCACGGACCTGGTCTAAGAACTGACGCCGCGCCGTCGAGCGCGGCGTCGTATTTTCCAGTTAAACGTGCATTGCGGCGGACGCGTTCACGCTCTTGCGCGGCGCCGTCAGGCGAGGATAAATCTCCCTGGCAGGGCGGTTAGCTCAGTTGGTAGAGCGTCTGCTTTACACGCAGGATGTCGGCGGTTCGAGTCCGTCACCGCCCACCACAATTCTTGCCGGCGGATCGTCGTTCGCCCTTCCCGCCACATTTCATCCACGCCTGCGCAAAAAAGTCGTGGGCCGTCCTTCGCGTTGCGTGCGCTTGGCTGGCGGCTGTGCGATAGTAGTCGGCGCGGGTTATCGTAGGGAGGGGTTCGATTATGTTGCGCAGGTTCGTCGTTACGATTGCTGTGCTGCTGGCCGCAGGGACAATGGTGTCCGCGCAATTGCCGCCGCAACCGCCGCCGGTGGCGAGCCCGCTCGGGCAAGGTAACGAGCAGGAGCGCGCAGCCTGCCACCCGGACGTGATGCGGTTTTGCAAGCAGATTTTGAATGACAATCAGGATGCGGACGTGTTCGCCATCCTCAATTGCTTGCAAACCAATCGCCCGAAGATCAGCAACGCCTGTCGACAGGTGCTCGCCAGCCACGGCGTCTGATTGCACCACGCCACTGTCGGCCGCTTGGAGTAGGATCCAAAAGGTGGATGCCGGCCTATCGGGCCACGCCTAACGACAATTCCAGCGTTGTTTCATCCAACTTGGATCGGATCAGGGATTTAGTCTGCGGCCCGCGCTGCCATCGCGTCGCCGACCGGCTCAACGCGGCTTTGGGCGTGCGACGCGTGCTCCGACAACCGTACCCATGACTGTGCGAGCGTAAGCCAAAGCGCTTTATCTTGCGGGTCAGCCGTTGCTTGCGCTTTCGCAACGCATTTTTCCGCCCAGTCCCGATGATCCCTAGGGGTCCCCATCGCACGCTCCCGACTACCACCAGGATCGGCAATCCCAAACCGAAAGTGCGGCAGAGAAAGGATCATCCCGTGACGGGTTGCGGGCAAGTTATGCGTGCCGTGCAACAATTATATGCCACCGTCGCAGATTGGATTAAAAATCCCTTTAATATTCATACCATTGAAATGCACAACTATCTTAGCTGCACTGCAACAAAATCGGATGCAACCGTCGGCCGCACGCTTATGTTCGCGACACGATTCCTGGATGGCCGGAACCCCAATTGGGGAAAGGACGAAAACCAATGTTTGCATCCATTGCCCGTCTCCTGCACGCTTGGACGCGCGCCAGCGCCATTCGGCGGGAACTCACCCATCTCAGCGACCGCGAGCTTGCCGATATTGGCATCACGCGCTCCGATATCGAACGGATCGTGGCAAACCACGTTCACGACTAGCTTTTTGGTCGGTTGCGACGACACAACGCCCACGCATCTTGCGCGGGCGTTGTTTTTTTCCCACCGCCAGAGAAAGCCGGTTTCCTGCACGCAAACGGCGCTTTTGCCCGTCAGCGCTTGAACAGTCCCATGATTTCGGCTTTTGCCAACGTATTGAAATGCAAATTGAACCCGACCACTGCGGCCGACGTATCCGCCTTGATGTCGAGCTTGTCGGTTTTGACGGCAAAGACCGTGAATAAATAGCGATGCGGATGATCGCCCGCCGGCGGACATGGGCCGCCATAGCCCGGTGCGCCAAAATCGGTGCGGGTCTGTAACGCGCCGGCCGGCAGCTTGCCGGTTGCGCTGCCGGCACCTTCGGCCAGTTCGTTCACATTCGCCGGGATATTGACGACCAGCCAGTGCCAAAAGCCGGAGCCGGTCGGCGCATCGGGATCGTAGCAGGTGATGGCAAAGCTTTTGGTCTCCTGTGGCGCGTTCGACCAGCGCAGATGAGGCGACTTGTTGCCACCAGCGCAACCGAAGCCAAAATCAGCGGACAGGATGAAATCGCTCGGCAGATAATCGCCGTCCTTGAAGCTGTTGCTGACAACCGTAAATGTCATGGGCGTCTCCTTTGCCGCTGCGACCTACGCCGCTCGGCTGGCGTATTCCAGACAGCCTAATTGCACCCCGCAACCCGCGGAAGGCGGTGCGACGCTTGGGTAGCCTCTTCCCGACATGCTAACCAGCCAGCATGCCCGTCCTCGCCCTCGCCGACGCCCTGACGCTTTTTCCCCGGCGCGGCTGCCTTATTGGTCTCGATCTCGGCACCAAAACCATAGGCGTCGCTGCAAGCGACCCTGACCGGCGGCTGGCCACCCCGGTCGAAACGATAATGCGCACGCGCCTCCGACTCGATGCCGAGCGGCTGCTGGCGCTCGCCGGCGAACGGCACGCGGTGGGCTTCGTGCTGGGACTTCCGGTCAACATGGACGGCAGTGAAGGCCCGCGCGCACAAGCGACACGCGCCTTCGCACGCAATTTCGCCGGGCTTACGGCGCTGCCGATCGCTCTGTGGGACGAACGGCTTTCGACCGCGGCAGTCGAACGCGCTCTCATCGAGGCCGACGTCAGCCGGGCGAAGCGCAAAGCAGTGATCGACCAACATGCCGCCGCCTACATTTTGCAGGGGGCGCTCGACCGGCTGGCGTACTGACGTTTCATTGCGGCTCTGCGCCGACGCGATCAGCGTGGCGTCAGGTGTTCGGTGCCAGTGCCGTTGTGACCGCGGATCGCCCACAGTCCATCAAAACCGTTGCCTTCGAGCCGATAGATAACGAGCCCGGGCTCGCCATTGATTTCGTATGTGGCGGCGAGCGAATTATTCATACGCATGCCAAATCCTTCGATGGTCGACGTTCCGATTGCCCATTTGATGGTGAAGGTACTGTTGGAAATAACATTGACGTCCGCTGTACCCCTGTACTTGGAACCGTCGGGATTCGTCCCGACCACATCGTATTTTGACGCCAGCGTGAGGGGCTCGGCGCCGGCAGGCAGCGCGACGGCCAAAAACGCAAATATGCAAAGCAATCCTTTCATGGGGGAACATCCTTGCTTTGGTGAACGGTGGGCAATCATTTTCACGTCACTTTTCCGGCAGTGCGCGCCGCAACAAAATGTCGGCGGTGTGCGTCTCGATGCCAGCGGCGCCGTAAAACGCCGCATGGGCCCGGAAAAAGCGCGTCTGGGCAAAGGCGTCGGCCACATCGGGCGGCGCGGTGCGGGCAAGCGCGGCGGTTGCCGAAAGCGTAGCGAGCCGGCTTACCGTGATCCGCGCGCTACCTTCGTCGATGACTTCGCCGGCCATGTCGATGACCGCCGCCCTCTCGCCGATCAGCGGTGAAGCTTCATCCACCAAGCCAGCGAAGAAATCGGCGGCTTCCGGGTCGCGGCGGAGCGCGCGCAACACATCGAGGCACATGACATTGCCTGAGCCTTCCCATATCGCATTCAAGGGCGCTTCGCGATAAAGCCGCGGCAACACACTCTCCTCGACGTAGCCATTGCCACCGAGACATTCCATCGCTTCGTAGATGAAGTTTGGCGCGGTCTTGCAGATCCAGTATTTTGCCGCCGGCGTGATCGCACGCGCGTAAGCCGCCTCGCGCGGGTCGGTGGCGGCATAATCGAAGGCGCGCGCGAGCCTCATGATCAGCGCCACCGCACCTTCCACCTCAAGCGCCAGGTCGGCAAGCACCGTGCGCATCATTGGCTGATCGTAGAGATGTTTCTGAAACACGGAACGATGGCGGCAGTGGTGCACGGCTTGGGCCAGCGCCATCCGCATGTAGCCGGCCGAAGCAAGCCCGCAGTCGAGACGGGTGA
>JAGXAC010000123.1 GCA_019075925.1 Hyphomicrobiales bacterium
GCACATCGCGCGGTATGCCCTCGGCGACGACGCGGCGGATGATGTCGGGCGCAAAGCGCAGGCTGGTCTCCCAATAGGGTGGCCGGCCGAGGCGCGCGGCATAGGCTTGCGAGAGCGCCAGCGAAGGAACGCCGATCACCGTGCCCTCCACCGCGCCGGCGACAGTGCCGGAATAAATCACGTCCTCGCCGGCGTTGCGGCCGCGATTGACGCCGGAGAGTACGAGATCGGGGCCTTTGCCGCCAAGCACATGGCGTGCGCCCATGACCACGCAGTCGGTCGGCGTGCCGCGCACCGCAAAGCGCCGCTCGGCCACTTGCCGCAGCCGCAGCGGATCGTTGAGCGACAGCGAATGCGCGACACCGGACTGATCGTATTCCGGCGCGATCACCCAAACATCGTCGGAAATCTCGCGCGCAATCTTCTCGCAGACGTCGAGCCCTTCCGCATGGATGCCGTCATCATTGGTGACCAGGATACGCATCGGGTTTATTGCTTTTCGACAGTCTTGGTGCCGCCCATATACGGCGCCAGCGCGTCCGGCACGGCAATGGCGCCGTTCTCCTGCTGATACGTCTCCATCACCGCGATGAGCGCGCGGCCGACGGCGACGCCGGAGCCGTTCAGTGTGTGGACGTGCCGGACCTGCCGGCCTTCCTTGCCGCGGTAGCGGGCATTCATGCGCCGCGCCTGGAACTCGCCGCAGTTCGAACAGGAGGAAATCTCACGGTACATCCCCTGCCCCGGCAGCCAGACTTCGATGTCGTAGGTCTTCTGCGCGGCAAAGCCCATGTCGCCGGTGCACAGCGTCATCACGCGATAATGCAGATCGAGCCGGCGCAAAACCTCCTCGGCGCAGGACAGCATGCGCTCGTGCTCGTCCTTCGATTGTCCCGGCGTGGTGATGGAAACAAGCTCAACTTTGGTGAATTGATGCTGGCGGATCATGCCGCGGGTGTCTTTTCCCGCTGCACCCGCCTCGGCGCGAAAGCACGGCGTGCAGGCGGTCAACCGCATCGGCAGTTTGTCTTCGTCGACGATGGATTCGCGGACGAGATTGGTGAGCGGGACTTCGGCTGTGGGGATGAGCCAAAACTGTTCTACCGACTCCGCTTCCTCAATCAACTGATCGACCGCCACTTTCGCGGTGACATGACGTCTTTCGATTTCTTCATCGAGGGTCGACAAAATCTCATTGAGCCGATTCTTCCGCCAAGTCACTTCCGTCGGCATGAATTGATCATCGCGAAATTTCGGGAGTTGGCCAGTCCCGAACATCACAGCATCATGCACCAGCAACGGCGGTGCGACTTCGGTATAATTGTGCGGCTCGCCCGTATGCACATCGAGCATGAACTGGCCGAGCGCACGTTCGAGACGTGCAAGACCCTTCTTCAAAACCACAAACCGCGCGCCGGACAACTTCGCCGCGGCCTCGAAATCCATCTGGCCGAGCGCCTCGCCGAGATCGAAATGCTGCTTCGGCCTGAAGGCATAGTCACGCCTGGCGCCAAAGCGATGATGCTCGACGTTATCGTTGGCATCCTTGCCGTCGGGGACATCGTCCGCGGGCAGATTTGGAATTTCCGCCAGCGCATCGTCCAACGCCTTTGACGCTGCCTTTTCGTCGGCCTCCATCTTCGGAAAAGATTCTTTGAGTTCCGCGACCTCTGTCATCAGCGCCTGCGCAGTTTCTTCTTCGTTGCTTCGTTTCGCCGCCCCAATGAGCTTCGACGCCTCGTTGCGGCGCGCCTGCGCTTTCTCCAGTGCGAGTATTCTTGCCCGTCGCGTCTCGTCGAGCGCGATCAGATGCTGCGCCTGCGGTTCAAGCCCGCGCCGCGCCAGAGCGCGGTCGAAGGCTTGCGGATTGTCGCGGATGAAGCGGATATCGTGCATTGGTTTTATCCCGTCATCCTGAGGTGCGCGCCAAAGGCGCGCCTCGAAGGATGCGGCCGAAGCGCCCGGTCCGTCTCCCTTCGAGGCTCACTTCGTTCGCGCCTCAGGGTGACGGTCCTAACGGCCGATAGATTGCGGGGCAAGCCCGACTACGTCGAGGGCGGGAAAACTCACTCCGCGGGCTTTGATGCCGCCGTCGCGGCCTCCGCCGCGCGTTCCGCCGCCACCCGCTTCTCTACCCAGCGCACCGACCAGACCGAGCCCTCGTAGAGGGCGACCAGCGGCAGCGCAAGCGACATCTGGCTGAGCACGTCCGGCGGGGTGAGGATCGCGGCGATCACAAATGCAATGACGATAAAGTAGCGGCGCTTCGACTTGAGCTGGGCCGACGTGATGATGCCGACCCGGCCAAGCAGCGTCAGGATCACCGGCAACTGGAACGCGATGCCGAAAGCAAGCACCAGCTTCATCATCAGGCCGAGATAGTCCTGCACTTTCGGCAATAGCTCGATGGTCGCCTGCCCCGGCCCGCCGAACTGCTGCATGCTGAGCGAAAAGCGCGCCAGCATCGGCCACACCATGAAGTAGACCACCATCGAACCGAGCAAAAAGAAGATCGGCGTGGCGATCAGATACGGCAGAAAGGCGTTGCGCTCGTTGCGGTACAGCCCCGGCGCGACGAACATATAAATCTGCGAAGCGACGATCGGAAACGAAATGAATGCCGCGCCGAACAGCGCAAGCTTGAGCTGCACCACAAAGTATTCGAGCAGCCCGGTGTAAATGAATTTCGATTCCGCGCCTGCCACCCACAGATACGGCCAGGTGAGCACGTTGAAGATGTATTTGGCGAAGAAGAAACAGACCACGGAGGCGAGCGCGAATGCGGCGATGGCCTTGATCAGCCGCCCGCGCAGCTCGATCAAATGATCCATCAGCGGCGCTTTGGTCGCCTCAATCCGTTTTTCTTCATCGTCGCGGCTCATCCGGCTTGTCTCGTCGTTACCGGCTCGGCGGCGGAATCGGGCGCTTGCGGCGCGGCCGTATCGGTTGCCATCGGAAGGCTTGCAGGCGCCGCCAACTCGGGCGCGGTTGTTTCTTCGGCAACGGCGTCGCGCGGCGTCATCAGCGCCGGCTGTTCGAGCGAAGCCTGGATGTCCTTGCCGGCAGCTTCAACGTCGGCGCGCACGTCCTTGAGCGGATCGTATTGCTTGATGTCGGTTGCGATGTCCTCGACCTGCTGCTTGAGGTCGGCCATCTCGGCTTCGCGCATCGCCTCCTGGAACTGGCCCTGGAAATCCGCGGCCATGCTGCGGACCTTGCGGGTGTACTGGCCAAGCGTGCGCAACACCGCCGGCAGCTCTTTTGGCCCGATCACAATCAGCGCAACGACGCCGATCAGCAGAAACTCGGTCCAGGAGATATCGAACATGGAAACTCCCCGGCCGGCTCAACCGCCATTCCGCACAACTGCCGGCCGAATATGCGCTGGCGCCAAAGCGCGTCAGGACAACGTGCCGCCGACCTTGCTTTCCGCGTCGGCGCGCCGCTTGGCGTCGGCCGCCTGATGGTCGATGGACCTGACCGGCGCGTCGGACTTGGCGTCGGCCTCGTCCTCGGACATGCCCTTCTTGAAAGCTTTGATGCCCTTGGCGACGTCGCCCATCATGTCGGAAATCTTGCCGCGGCCGCCGAACACCAGCAGCAGGACGGCACCGACGATCAGCCAATGCCAGATGCTCAGAGAACCCATAAACTCCTCCGTCCGCGGCAGCGCCCGCGCGAAGCCGCGATGTTAACCGCAAACTAGGCGTCGGGGGTGGCAAAAACAAGCGCGACGGCAGGCGCCGTCACGCCGCGGTTAACCTCAACTGCCGGCTTGAGAAACCGGGCTTTATTCCTCGGTCTGGTCGGCCCTGGGAGCCAGTCCCAAATCGAGATCGCCCGGTTCCAGGGGGTCCTCGTCATCCCGCAGCGCGGGATCGTCCGACGGCACCGGCATGCTAAAGCCGGAAGGCAGCGATTGCTCGATCAAGCCTGCCCCTTTCAACTCATCGAGACCGGGCAGGTCCCCGATCGCATCGAGGCCGAAATGCGACATGAAGGCTTCGCTGGTGCCGTAGGTCACCGGCCGGCCGGGTGCCTTGCGGCGGCCGCGCAACCGGATCCACCCGGTCTCCAGGAGCACGTCAAGCGTGCCTTTGGATGTCGTTACGCCGCGGATATCCTCAATCTCGGCGCGCGTAACCGGCTGGTGGTAGGCCACGATCGCCAATGTTTCGATTGCCGCGCGCGAGAGCTTACGTGTGACCACCATTTCGCGCGTCAACAGCCAAGCCAAATCGGCCGCGGTCCGTAGAGACCATTTGCCACCGACGCGAACGAGGTTGACCCCGCGCGGGGCGTATTCCTTTTGCAGTTCGGCGAGCAACGCATGAGCATCCACGCCGGCCGGCAACCGCGCGGCCAGCACCTTCTCGTCGAGGGGCTCGTCGGCGGCGAACAGCAAGGCTTCGAGTATGCGCAATTCTTCGGCGCGCGCCTCGGTATCTTTCTTATTGCCCTCGATCACCCGCATCTTTGCCACGCTCGTCCTCATTCCGGTTTCCCCCTCATGGGTTTCCCAACTCCACCCCCGGCCCTGCCTCGCCCTGGTCGCGCCGCTTACGGACATACAGCGGAGCAAATGCCGCGTGTTGATGCATCTCCATGCGGCCTTCGCGCACCAATTCGAGTGACGCTGCGAAACTCGATGCGCGTACCGTCGTGGCAAGCGACGGTTCCACCATATAGGCCATCAGAAATTCATCGAGAGCGCACCAGTCGGCGGCTTGGCCAATGAGACGCTCCACTGCAGCGCGCGCTTCGGCCAACGACCACACCGTGCGCTTGGGCATGCGGACGAACGAGCGCGCCTGAGTCTGACGCCGCCCGGCATACGCGGAAAGAAGATCGTAGAGCGTCGCCGACCATTCCGGCTTTTTGATCTCGGCGATCGGTTCCGGCAAGCCGCGGGCGAAAACCTGCCGTCCGAGTTGCGGCCGGTTCAGCAATTGCTCGGCAAACTGGCGGATCGCCTCCAGACGGCGCAGGCGCTGCGCCAGCGCCGTCGCCATATCTTCGGCGCTCATGCCCTCCGGCGCGTGCTGATCGGGCAGCAGCAGGCGCGACTTCAAATACGCAAGCCATGCTGCCATCACCAAATAATCGGCCGCGAGTTCGAGCCGCAGTTTGCGCGCTTCCTCGATGAAAGCGAGATACTGGTCGGCCAGCGCCATGATCGATATTTTGGCGAGATCGACTTTTTGCTGGCGCGCGAGCATCAACAGCAAGTCGAGCGGGCCTTCGAACCCCTCGACGTCGATCACCAAAGCGGGCTCGTCGGTCGCTCGCTCCGGAAACTCGGCCACGAATTGGAAATCGTCCGGCATCATGCGCTTGATTGCGGCGGTTGCCACGCCCCTGCCACCAGTTTCAGGAACTCGTTGCGGCCGGCGACGACGTCGATGGGGTCCGCGGGGCGTTTGGCGGCGAGCGCGGCGGCGGCGCGTCGCGCTGCCTCGCCGGCGAGGACGGGCGTATTCCCGGCAACGGAGTCCATCTCCGCCATGTCGCCGTTACAGTGAAGCACCAGGTCACAACCGGCTGTAATTGCCGCGCTGCTACGCTCGGCAATTGAACCCTCAAGCGCTCCCATGGAGATGTCGTCGCTCATCAGGAGGCCCTGAAAACCAATCGAATCACGAATCACATCACGCACTATAATTGGTGAAATGGTGGCCGGGGCGATAGGGTCGATGGCTGTAAACACAACATGGGCGGTCATCCCCAACGGCAAGGCGGCCAACGGCCGAAACGCCGCAAAATCGGTGTTTTCGAGCGTAATCCGATCGGTGTTCACCACGGGAAGTCGGGCGTGGCTGTCGGCCGTCGCCCGGCCATGGCCCGGCAAATGCTTAAGCACCGGCAGTACCCCTCCTTCCGAGAGCCCTTGAGCGATCGCCAAGGCAATGGCGGCCACTTTGCCCGGTTCATTGCCATAGGCGCGGTCTCCCACCACGGGGTCCGCGCCGGCGACCGGCACGTCGGCGATTGGAGCGCAATTCACATCGATGCCGAGTGCTGTGAGGTCGGCCGCTATCAGGCGGGCACCCAACCGCGCGGCCGTCAGTGCCCGTTGCCGATCTCGGTCGTAGATCGCACCAAAGACGGCGCCCGGCGGATACACGGGCCAATGTGGCGGACGAAGGCGCTGCACCCGCCCGCCTTCTTGATCGATCAGCACCGGAGCCTCGCGGCCGAGCACCGTACGCGCCTCCCCGATCAGCCGTTTTAAGGATTCCGGCACCGTGACGTTGCGCTGGAAAAGGATCAAACCCCAAGGCTCGGCGTCGCGGAGAAATGCGCGTTCCTCATCCGAGAGTGCGGGTCCGGCGACACCGGCAATAAATGCGCGCATCGCGGCCGATTAGCGTGCGGCCGGCGCCAGGGTCAAGCACAACGCCGCGGTCAGTTTTTCTGAACTAGACAATTGCCGCCCGCAGCCTTCAACCCGCTGCACATTTCGGCGGCTTGCTCGGCTGAGGCAAACGGCCCAACCAGCGCACGATAGTACGTCCCCTTGGTCCCAAGATCGGCGCGCTTGATGATCGGCTCGCGTCCACCCAATTGTGTGGGAAACTTGGCGCGCAGCTCGCGGAACGAGGCCTGAGCCTCAGCCTCACTCCGCTGAGATGAGACCTGCACCGTATAGTGTCCACCCCGGGCCCGGACCGGGGCAAGTTCGGTAGCCGGACCGGCGCTGGCAACCGATATCGGTCGGGACGTTGCCGGCGCCCGCGCAGGCGATGCCGCGCCAGCCTGACCGCCCGGCACGATGGATAACGGCGCGTTGGCCGGCGGTACACCCGCAGCGACATTCTGCCTAACCGGGTTCGATGCCGGACGTGGCGCTGCGTGCGGTGCGGGCGCAGCGTGCGGCGCGGGCGCAGCCGCTGGCGGAGGGGACGTCGGCGGCATTGTCGAAGCATCGGACGTGGCTTGATCCGACCGTATGGTGACCGTGTGGATTCGCCTCGGCTGCGAACCCGTCGGCGCAGGCACCGAGGCAGCAGCCGCTGTGGCGGGTGCAGGCGTAGGTGCAGGTGTCGACGCCGGGGTAGGCATCGCGTTCGGCATCGGCGGCGGCGGGGGCCAAGGCGATGACGACTGAACGTTAGCCGTCATGCCGGCTGGAGGCTGGCCAACTGTCATTCCGGGCTGCGCGGCGATTGGTCCGCCCACAACCGGAATGGTTGAAATCACCCGCGGCGATGTTTTGGGCGGTTCAATGCTGACCGGCTGCTCCTCGCGGGGAACGAGAGTTTCGTGCCCAGCCGAATTGGCCATGGCGGTCTGGCTTTGATTTGCTGTCGGCGCGCTCGGCGTAATCCGGTTCGGACCGATACTTGCCTTAATGATGGGCGGGAGGGTCGGCAGCATCGACCCACCGAACATGGTGCGATAGGCGAAGGCGCCCGCGGTGCCGACCACGGCCAAGCCCAGAACCGCCATAACGACGACGACGGCACCACGCCGACGCGGTGGCGGACGCTCATCGTAGTAGTCGTCGTGATCCTGCTCGTACGATTGTTCGGCTTCGTGATCGGCTTCGGCAAAATCTTCTTCGTTTTCGGCCGAGGCATAGCCCGGCAATTCGCGCGGTCGTAACGCCGGCAGCGGCTCGTTGCGATAATTGCTTTCCGGTTCGTCGCGAAAACCGCCAAACTCCCGCGCCGGCCCCGAATAATACCGTCCACTGGACGACTCCTCGTCGTATCTCGCCTCGCGCGGCGGCGCCGGAGGCGGCGGCGCGTAACGGTCGTCGGCATGGTCTTCCGCGAGATCTTCGTCGGCCCAGTCTTGTTCAGGCTCCTGCGGCGCCGCATAGCGACGGTCGGACGTGTGGGTTTGGTTGCGGTGAGCCTCGGCATAGGGGTCGGTCTGACCGATCAAGCGAGCCAACTCCGCAAGCGGATCCCCCAGGTCATCCGCCACACGATCGGATTGCTCCCGCGCCAACGGCTCGCGGTTGCGGTAAGAGCGGAAATTGTCATCGACCATCGGGCCAAGCTCCGACTCGGGACGTTCAAGTTATATCGAACAGCGGTTCCCTACGACTGCATTGCCGCGTCCCGACGGCATCAACGGGAACTATCGCATCTCGTTTGGCGCCTCGACGCCAAGGATCGCGAGTCCCGATGCGAGCACAGTGACCACGCCTTGTACAAGCACAAGACGAGCCAACGTCAGTTCTCGATCATTCTGGATAATGAAGCGTAAATGTGGCGATGCGGTGCCTTGCGTCCATAGCGCATGAAATTCGCTGGCTAAATCGAACAGATAAAACGCAATTCGGTGCGGTTCGTGTGCCAAGGCCGCCGCTTCAATGATCCGCGGATAGAGAGCAATCTGACGCAGCAGAGCGAGTTCCGCCGGATCGGAAAGGAGTTCCAGGTTGGCTGCTCCGAGCAAGCCTTTAGCGCCGGACGGCAGATCGGCAAAAGCCGCCTGGGCATTGCGGAATACCGATTGGGCGCGGGCGTGGCCGTATTGGACGTAGAAGACCGGATTGTCGCGCGACTGCTCGATCACTTTGGCGAGGTCGAAATCGAGCGGCGCATCGTTCTTGCGAAACAGCATCATGAAACGGACGGCATCGCGGCCGACCTCATCCACGACCTCACGCAGGGTGACGAACTCCCCGGCCCGCTTCGACATTTTCACCGGCTCGCCGGCGCGCAAGAGCCTCACCAGTTGGATGAGCTTGACATCAAGATCGGCCTTGCCATCGCTTAGCGCGGCGACCGCGGCCTGCATGCGTTTGATGTAACCGCCATGGTCGGCGCCCCAAATGTCGATCAACGTGTGAAAGCCACGCGCCAACTTGCTGCGATGGTACGCGATATCGGAGGCGAAATAGGTGTAGGCGCCGTCGGATTTCTTCAGCGGACGGTCGATGTCGTCTCCGAATGCGGTCGAGCGGAACAGCGTCTGCTCGCGATCTTCCCAATCGTCCGGCAATGCGCCTTTCGGCGGCGGCAACCGGCCCTCATAGACGTGACCCCGCGCGCGCAGCCATTCGATCGTCGCGGCCACCTGATCGACATTGCCCCGGATCAACGATTGCTCGGAAAAGAAAACCTCATGAACTATGTTGAGCGCGGCAAGGTCGTCGCGAACCGTCGCCATCATCTGCCTGATCGTTTCGGCTTGGACGATCGGCAGCGATTCATTCTCCCGCTTTTTGGTCAATGAGTCGCCGAATTCCGTGACCAGCGCACGTCCTACCGGCTTGAGATATTCGCCGGGATAAAGGCCTTCGGGGATGGCGCCGATGTCCTGGCCGAGCGCCTCGCGGTAGCGCAGAAAAACCGAGCGCGCGAGCACGTCAACCTGCGCGCCGGCGTCGTTGATGTAGTATTCGCGGGTGACCTTGAAGCCGGCGGCATCGAGCAAATTTGCCAGCGCATCGCCGAATACGGCGCCGCGACCGTGGCCGACATGCATCGGGCCGGTAGGATTCGCCGACACATATTCGACGTTCACCGCTAGGCCCCGTCCCAGATCGGTCTTGCCGAAGTCCGGGCCGCGCTGAACCGCATCGCGGAGCGCGCCGAGCCAGGCCGAGAGTTTGAGCGTGAGATTGATGAAGCCCGGCCCGGCGATGTCGATTTTGGCGACCCACTCATCGGAGTTGAGCTTCGCGGCAAAGGCTTCGGCCAGTTCGCGCGGTTTCTTGCCGGCTTCCTTGGCCAGCACCATTGCGACGTTGGTCGCCATGTCGCCGTGGGTCGGATCGCGCGGCGGCTCGACCGTCACCCGCGACAGATCAATGCCGGCCGGCAAGACACCAGCCGCAACCAATGCGTCGCTTGCGTTACGCACACGGTCGAGCATTGCGGCGAAAATGTTGTGCGCGGCCATGAACGATCAAATCCCGGCACCGATCCGGTGCGCCGCGCGCCTAACGCAATTCCGGGGTCGAGTCAAAAAGTCGCGCATGTTCGGCGAGCGCGAAGCGGTCAGTCATCCCGGCGATGAAGTCGGCGATCCGGCGGGCGCGCGCCGTATCGTCGGCATCGGCGAGACCTTCCCGCCATTCCGCCGGAAGATCGCCGGAATGTTTGGTGTAATGGCGAAAAAGATCGCGCACCACTCCGGCAGCCTCGCTCATGACACGCTGGACGCGGGCGTGACGGTACATCCGAGTTTCGAGAAAGCCTTTGATCGACCGCTCCGCTGCGGCAATCGCCGGCGAGAAACCGGCTATTCCCGACGAAGCGTTGCGCACGTCATCGACCGAACGGGGCGCGAGAGCGGCAAGATTGCGCCGGGTCTCTGCGACGAGGTCTTCAATCAAAAGACCGATCAGGCGGCGAATAAACTCGTGGACGATACGGCTGAGATCGAGAGCAGGGAATGCCGCGCGGATATCGGCGAGAATCCTGCCCGGCAGGGCGACGACGGCAATGTCGTCAAGCGTGAATAATTCGGCACGCAGGCCGTCGTCGATATCGTGAGCATCGTAAGCGATGTCGTC
>JAGXAC010000124.1 GCA_019075925.1 Hyphomicrobiales bacterium
GCATTGAGCACTACCCGTTCTGTCCGCCTCTACCGGGAAGAAGTTGATGCGCCGGAAGGGTTCAGCCACGCCGCCGCTCCTCGCCCGGCGCGCGTAGTTGCAGGTATGCCAGCAGTCGCAGTTCACGGCGGCCGCGGGTGACCGTGTCGAGAATCAAACCGCACGCCATTGAGAGGAAGGCGAGCAGCATCAATCCGGTCGACAGCACAGCCGTAGGCAGGCGGGGTACCAGACCTTCTTCCAAATAGGTGCTGAAAACCGGCACCGCCAACCCGATCGATACCAGCGCGAACACGAGTCCGACGATGCCAAAGAACACCAGCGGCCGCTCTGACCGGAACAGCCTTTGAATGGTCCACAGGATGCGGAAACCGTCCTTCCAGGTGGAAAGCTTCGAGGCCGAGCCGCTCTGCCGCGCATAATACGGCGTCGCGATCTCGGCGACCGGCAACTCAAGCTCAAGTGCATGGACGGTCAGTTCGGTTTCGATTTCGAAGCCGCGCGACAGAATCGGAAACGACTTGACGAAACGGCGGGAGAAGACGCGATAGCCGGACAGGATATCGGTGAATGAGCGGCCGAAAATGTAAGCGACGAAGCCGGTCAGCAGGCGGTTGCCGGCACGGTGACCACGCCGATAGGCGCCGGCATCCCTGTCGACGCGGGCGGCCACGACCATGTCGAGGCGCTCTTCGATGAGCTTGTCGATCATTTGCGAAGCGCTCGGCGCGTCGTAGGTGGCATCGCCGTCAACCACCAGATAGATATCCGCCTCGACGTCGTTGAACATCCGCCGCACCACGTGGCCCTTGCCCTGATTGGGCTCGCGACGAACCACCGCGCCGGCCGCCCGCGCAACTTCGGCGGTGTTGTCGGTGGAATTGTTGTCGTAAACGTAGATTTCCGCCTCGGGCAGTTCCGCGCGGAAACCGGCGATAACCCTGGCGATAGCGTGCTCTTCGTTGTAGCACGGCACCAGCACCGCCACCTGGAAGCGGCTTGCCCCGGTGCTCGCGGGATTTCCGTTCGCCATCGGCCCCACCGAATCGTCATCGCGACATGCGCCCATGTCATCATGGCCGCAAGAAACTCACCAGCGGTTGAATGATTTAAGCGGCTGCCGGCGCACTTGCCGCGCTACCATAGCGTTTCTATGCTTGGCCGTCCCGCGTGGAGAAGACGTTCGTGGCCGTCATCGTGCCGTTTGGAAGTCCCGGCAAGCCCTCGATCGATCCGCTGGTCGATCTGGTGGCCGCCGACCTGGAGCGCGTCAACGGCGTCATCCTGGCCCGTACCGGCTCGGAAGTGACGATGATCCCCGAAGTCGCCAATCACCTGATCAATTCCGGCGGCAAGCGGCTGCGTCCGATCCTGACGCTAGCTTTGGCGCGGCTGACGGGCTACGACGGCGACGGCCACATCAAGCTCGCTGCCGCCGTCGAGTTCATGCACACCGCGACGCTCCTGCATGACGACGTCGTCGATGAAAGCGAATTGCGGCGCGGCCGGCTGGCGGCGCGCATGCTGTGGGGCAACGAAGCCAGCGTCCTGGTCGGCGACTTCCTGCTCGGTCAGGCGTTCAAGATGATGGTCGAGGTCGGCAGCCTGAAAGCCCTGGACATTCTCTCCTCGGCCGCCGCGGTGATCGCCGAAGGCGAGGTCATGCAATTGGCCGTCGCCAAAAACACCGCCACCACGGAAGACGAGTACATTGCGGTGATCCGCGCCAAGACCGCCGAATTGTTCGCCGCCGCCTGCGAAGTCGGCCCGGCCCTGTCGGCGCGGCAAAAGGCCGAGCAAGCCGCCTGCCGCTCGTTCGGCATGAATCTCGGCATCGCCTTCCAGCTGGTCGATGACGTGCTCGATTACGGCGGAGCGGCCGCCAAGCTCGGCAAGAACATCGGCGACGATTTTCGCGAGGGTAAGATCACGCTGCCGGTCGTGCTGGCGTTTCGTCGCGGCAACGACAGCGAGCGCGAGTTCTGGCGGCGCGCATTGGAGCGCGGCGAGGCGACCGCCGCCGATCTCGAACATGCCATCGGACTGATGACCAAGCACCGCGCGCTCGAAGACACGCTCGGCCGCGCCCAGCATTACGGCGCCATAGCAGGCGACGCGCTTGCCCTGTTCCCGGATTCACCGGTAAAAGCGGCGCTCACGGAAACGGTCGACTTCTGCGTCGCGCGCACGCATTAGAGTTTCAGGATCGTGCATTAGCGCAAGATCGTCGGCTGGACCCACCATTTCGGATATGTGGCTGCCAAAGTCTTTGCTGCTGCGCCTGCGGCGGCAGGCGAATCAAAGATTGCAAAGCAGGTCGCGCCCGATCCGGACATGCGCGCAAGCTCGCAGCCGGCAAACGAGCGCAACGCCGCAAGCACTTCGCCAATCACCGGCGCCAGCGCCATCGCCGGTTTCTCCAGATCGTTGGTCCGCGCCGCCAATTCCCGCACGAGCTGACCGCGATCCGATCGCTCGGCGAAATCGTCATCGAGCGGCGCCCCTGGTGACGAGCTTACCTTCAGGCCGGCAAAGACCGCTTTGGTCGCCACCGCCACGCCCGGATTGGCCAGCACGGCCGGCAGCGGCGGCAGGGCAATCGGCGCGGAGAGTAGTTCGCCGATGCCGCGCATAATGCGCGCGCGGGGATCGAAACACACCGGCACATCGGCACCGGTAGCCTCCGCCGCGGCGCGCAAATCCGGATCGCCGGATGCGATTTTGTTTACCCGCGCGAGCAATCTCAGCGCCGCGGCTGCGTCGGCCGAGCCGCCGCCAAGGCCGGCGGCGACCGGCAGCCGCTTATCGAGATCGAAAGCGCCGACCGCAAGCTTCGGCCGCCGCGCGATAAGCGCCCGAGCCGCCTTGAGTACCAGGTTATCGTCGCCCTCGCCCGCCTGCGCCGCGCCGGGCCCACGCGCCGAGAGCTTTAGTTCGTCGCCGGGCGAAAAGGTCAGCCGATCGCCGAAATCGGCGAACACAACCAGGCTCTCGATGTCATGATAACCGTCGACGCGGCGGCCTATGACCCGCAGCGTCAGGTTGACCTTGGCCAGCGCGTTCTCGACCAGCGGAACCGGCAAGGAGCAACCTCAGCCGCCGCCGTTGCCGGCCTTCTTCGCCTTGACCGCGTCGGCGGCGGAAGACGTATCGTTTGGAAGACCGACTCGGAGCTTTTCCTCGATCTTCGGCAAGTCTTCCGGATCGGGCTTGGCATCTTTGGCGTGCGACCACTGGAAGTGGGCTTCCAGCACGCGGCCGACCCGCCAATAGGCGTCGCCAAGATGATCGTTGATAGTGGGGTCCTCGGGCTTGAGCTCGATGGCGCGCTCGAGGTCCTTTACCGCTTCGTCGTAGTTATGGATGCGGAAATTGGCCCAGCCGAGCGAGTCGACGATATAGCCGTCGTCGGGCCGCTGCTCGACCGCGCGCCGGATCATGCTCATGCCATCGTCGAGATTGGTGCCCTGGTCGATCCACGAATAGCCGAGATAATTGAGCACCAGCGGCTGATCGGGAAACAACACGAGCGCCTTCTTCAAATCGGCTTCCGCCGCCGGCCATTGATGCGAGCGCTCGTAGCAGATGCCGCGGTAATAAAACAAAACCCAGTTCGATTTTTCCGGCGTCGGTATGTTGGCGATCGCCTTGCTGTAGACGTCGGCGCAGGCACTGAAGTCTTTGCGGCCGCGCAGGATATTGCCGAGCGCGATGATGGCTTCGTTGTCTTTCGGATGTTCGGCGATCAGTTGTTCGAGCCGTTTCTTGGCTTCGTCGGTGCGGTCGAGCGCATCGAGATCTGATGCGATCTGGATTTCAGCGTTGCGATGGAGCGGCGACGATGCCGGGATGCGATCATAGACCGCGATGGCAAGGCCGGGTTTTTTCAACGACTCGTAAAGATCGGCAAGCGACAGCAATGCCATCGCGTGGTTCGGTTCGAGGTAAAGCGCAAGCTGCAAATAGACCAGGGCCAGATCTTCGCCACCGCGCCGGCCGATCGAGGACCCAATCTGGTATAGCGCTTCGGCACCGCCGCTTTGCGCAGAATCGACCAGCCGGGGCAACGTGCCGGCCGAAGGCCGGGCTGCGTCGCGACGATCGGACGGTGCAAGCTTCATCGCCGTTTGGGGACCGACGATGCCATCGACGCCGACGCCCTTGCGGCGCTGAAACTCACGCACCGCAAGCTGGGTACGGTGGCCGTACACTCCGTCGGCCGGGATGCCGAGCTTGGTCTGCAGCTCTTTCACGGTGTCGCCGCGAGAGCTTAGCGACAGTTCGCCTTTATCCTGCCCTTCCGGCGACGCGTCCGTTGCGGCTTTAGAATCGGCCGGGCCGAGTTCCTCCAGCGCTTTGACGATCAGCGGGTGATTGGGGACGGCGGCGCCGAAATCCGTCAACACCTTGCGGGCCGCGTCGGTCTTGCCGTTACGTGACAGCCAGCTCGCGTAAGCCTGAACGGTGCGCAGCGCCATTGCGTCGGCCTTGTAGGCGCGCTCGTAGCGCTTGCCGGCCTCCGCCTCTTTGTTGGCGACATCGAGTATCATCCCCGCATGCGCATCCTTGAAGATGGCGTACCAGTCCGGACCGACGAGTTTGTCGAGGGTGTCAACCGCGTCACGCGTGTTGCCGGCGCCAGCGAGCGACCACGCCGCCAGCAATGTCGCCGTCAGGTCGGTAACCGGGCCACGCACCGATTGAGTGAAATTTTGCCGCGCTACGCCGTATTGCTTTTGCTTGAGCGCTCTCACCCCGATGACCAGACGCGCAATGCGGTCGTTGCGGTCAATCTGAACGAGGCGCTCGGCGAGTTTGCCGGCTTCGTCGATGTTACCGTCGTCCAACACCGAAAGAAAGCCGCGGCTGAGAACGTCCGAATTACGCGGGTCCGATTTGAGAACATTGAGGTAATAGGCGGCGGCGGTAGCCGAGTCGCGTTCGACTCCGGCATGCCGAGCGGCCAGATAGCTTCCGGACGAAGTGTCGCGCGCGAGTTCCTGCGCCGTGGGGACTTCGGCAGCCAGCGCCGACGCGAAGGTCAGCAGAACGAAGGCGCCAGTCATGGCGGCGCGCCGTAACAGCAGCGGATGAGTCAACGATGGCTCCATTCGACGACATGCGCTGTCAGCATAGGAATCAGCGCGTCGGGTCCCGTTTGAGCGCGCGAGAATGGCCCTTTTGCCAACCTCCCGCAAGCGCGAAAGGCATTTAGGCCGGAAGGGAGGCGAAATCGCGGCAGCGTTATCGTGTTGATTTGTCGCTTAAGTCGAAGGCGCTGCCAACGCTCATCACATATTCGGATAATTCGGCCCGCCGCCCCCCTCTGGGGGAACCCAATTGATGTTCTGGTTCGGGTCTTTGATGTCGCACGTTTTGCAGTGAACGCAATTCTGCGCGTTGATGACGTAGCGCGGCTGGCCGCCCTCTTCGACCCATTCATAGACGCCGGCCGGGCAATAACGCGCCGAGGGTCCGGCATACACGTCGTGCTCGGACGATTTTTGCAGCGCCGGATCGCGCACGACCAAATGCACCGGCTGGTCCTCTTCGTGATTGGTGTTGGACAGATAGACCGAGGAAAGCCGGTCGAAGGTGAGCTTACCGTCGGGTTTGGGATAGGCGATCGGCCGGCATGCGGCCGCAGGCTTCAGCGCGGCGAAATCCGGCTTGCCGTGCTTGAGCGTGCCGAGAAGAGAAAAGCCCAACGTGTTGGTCCACATGTCGAGGCCGCCAACGGCCACGCCGGCAAAAGTTCCAAGCTTCGACCACAACGGCTTGGCGTTTCGCACCCGCCATAGATCGCGTCCGATCGGCGTGCCACGCCAGGCGGCGTCATAATCCGCGAGCTCGTCATGCGCGCGACCGGCGGCGAGCGCCGTGGCGAGATGCTCGGCCGCGAGCATGCCGGAGAGCATGGCGTTGTGGCTGCCCTTGATGCGCGGCACATTCATGAAGCCGGCGGCGCAGCCGACCAGGGCGCCGCCCGGAAAAGCAAGCTTCGGCACCGACTGCCAGCCGCCCTCGGTCAGCGCGCGGGCGCCGTAACAAATGCGTTTGCCGCCGGAGAAAGTGTCTCGCACCAGCGGATGCGTCTTGAAACGCTGCAACTCCTCGAACGGCGAAAGATAGGGATTGGCGTAGTTCAGATGGACGACAAACCCGACCGAAACGAGGTTGTCGCCGTAATGATAAAGAAACGATCCGCCGCCGGTCGAATTGCCGAGCGGCCAGCCCATCGTGTGCTGCACCAATCCCTTGCGGAAGTTTTGCGGTGCGACCTGCCAGAGTTCCTTGAGCCCGATGCCGTACTTCTGCGGCTGCCGGTTTTCATGCAGCCCGAATCTGGCGATCAAGGATTTGGACAGGCTGCCGCGGGCGCCTTCGGCGAACAGCGTGTATTTGGCGCGTAGCTCCATGCCGCGGGTGAAGCCGGACTTTGCATGTCCGTCTTTCCCAACTCCCATGTCGCCGGTGGCGACGCCGGCAACCGCTCCATTCTCGAACAACACTTCGGAGGCGGCAAAGCCAGGATAGATTTCCACGCCAAGCGCTTCGGCCTTCTTTGCCAGGTAGCGGCAGACCTCACCGAGCGAGACGATGAAATTGCCATGGTTGCTCATCAGCGGCGGCAACATGAAGTTCGGCAGCCGCATCGCGCCGGAATGACCCAGTACATAGAAGCGGTCGGACGTCACCGGCGTATGGTCGAACACCTCTTCGCCGCGCCACTCGGGAACGAGGCTGTCGAGCCCGACCGGATCGATCACCGCGCCGGAAAGAATGTGAGCGCCGACCTCAGAGCCTTTCTCGACCACGACGACTGATGTCTCCGGGGATAACTGTCTGAGCCTGATGGCTGCGGCAAGCCCGGCCGGACCGGCGCCGACGACCACCACATCGAACTCCATCGCCTCGCGGGCAGGAAGTTCCGCTGCATTCATGGTCGGCTCCGCGAATAGATGAAACTATCGCGATGATTGTTCACGAAATCGGCGGGCTGACAATTGCCGGACGCGCATTACTAGCCCTGCTTGCCAGTTTTCGGTAAGGTCTTCCATTCTTTTGCAGCTTCGCACAGGCTTGCCTGCGCGCCGGCAAATTTGCGCTTGTTCATGACCGTTTCGGCCAAAGAAGCACGCGAGATCATCTCCTTCTATCGAGAAGCCGGGGTGGACACGCTCGTCGGCGAGAAACCGGTCGACCGCTTGGCGGACGATGCGCCGCCGTCGCAGCCGGCATCGCCTCCCCTCCCCGCGCGGGGGCCGAATTCAGCCAACCGGGCGCCTTCGGCTCCGGGCGCCGATGACCGCACGCTTTTCCAAACCGCACCGGCCACTCCGGAAGCCGCCATCATGGCGGCGCGCCAGGCTGCCAAGAGCGCGACAACGTTGGAGGCGTTCCGCGCGCTGCTTGACGCCTTCGAAGGTTGCATGTTGCGGTCAACCGCGACGCAGCTTGTGTTCGCCGACGGCAATCCGAATGCACGCGTCATGTTCGTCGGCGAAGCGCCCGGACGCGACGAAGACCTCGCCGGCACGCCGTTTGTCGGCCGCTCGGGAAAGTTGCTCGACCGGATGATGGCGGCGATCGGTCTCGACCGCAGCAAGGCCTATATCGCCAACATCGTACCCTGGCGCCCGCCCGGCAACCGCACACCGACCCCGCACGAAAGCGCGATCTGCCTGCCGTTCATCCACCGCCAGATCGAACTCGTCAATCCGGATATTCTCGTCTGTCTCGGCGGGCCGTCGGCGCAGACTTTGCTCGCCATCAAGGAGGGCATTACCCGTTCGCGCGGACGCTGGTTTTCCTACGACACCGGCACACGGGAAATCCGCGCCCTTCCCACTTTCCATCCGGCTTTCCTGTTACGCAGCCCGCTGCAAAAGCGGCTCGCCTGGCGCGACTTCCTGGCGCTGGAAAAGGCGCTGGCGGGCTGATCGCGGCGGCCTGACGCGGATGTCCCGCGGCGCTCGCGACGATGCGTAAAACGTCTTATATTTTTGGTGACTCGCGGTCGCCGATGGAGTTCAATCGATGGGCCTCGATCCAACGTTGTTGGCGCGCATCCAATTCGCCTTCACGGTATCGTTTCATATTATTTTTCCGACCTTCACTATCGGCGTGGCAGCCTATCTCGCCACGCTTGAAGTGCTATGGGGATGGACCGGCGCGGAGCGCTACAAACGGCTGGCGGCGTTCTGGACCAAGATTTTTGCCGTCTCATTCGCCATGGGCGTCGTTTCCGGGCTCGTGCTGTCCTATCAGTTCGGCACCAACTGGAGCCGCTTTTCCGCAACCGTCGGCAACGTCGTCGGACCGCTGATCGGTTATGAGGTCCTCACCGCCTTCTTCCTCGAAGCGACGTTCCTTTCGGTGCTGCTGTTCGGTGGCGAGCGCGTGCCGCGCTGGTTGCACGTGTTCTCGGGCATTGCGGTCGCCTTCGGCACCGCGCTTTCGGCGTTCTGGATTCTTTCCGCCAACAGCTGGATGCAAACGCCGGCCGGCTACACCATGCAAGGCGGCGTCGCCTTTCCGCTCGATTGGTGGGCGATCATTTTCAATCCGAGCTTCCCGTACCGGCTCGCGCACATGCTCGACGCTTCCTTGCTGACCGGCGGCTTCGTCGTGCTGGCGATCGGCGCGCGTTATCTTCTTGCCAACCGCCATGTCGAGGAAGCGCGTACCATGCTGCGGATGGCCATTCTGCTGACCTCGGTGCTGGCGCCGCTGCAGCTTCTCATCGGCGATCAGCACGGCCTCAACACGCTCAAATATCAACCGATGAAGATCGCGGCCATCGAGGGCCATTGGGACGGCAGCAAGCCGGGCGCTTTTGAGATTTTCGCGTGGCCGGACGAAAAGACCGAAACCAATCTTTTGTCGATCGCCATTCCCCACGGCTCGTCGCTCGTTCTCACCCACGAGTGGAACGGCCTGTTTCCAGGGCTGAAAAGCGTTCCGCTGCAGGACCGGCCGCCGGTTAAGAATGTTTTCTTCGGCTTTCGCATCATGCTCGCGATCGGCTTCTACATGATTGCGGCCGCCTTGTTCGGTGCGTTGTTGTGGTGGCGCGGACGGCTGTTCGAGACGCGCTGGTACCTCACCATTGTCGCGAACACCTGGTGGGTCGGTTTCGTCGCCGTGATCGCCGGCTGGACGGTCACCGAAGGCGGCCGCCAGCCGTGGATCGTGCAGGGCGTGTTGCGCACCGCCGATGCGGTTTCGCCGGTGCCAGCGGGCAGCGTCCTGACCACGCTGATTCTGTTCGTCGTTGTTTATCTCACCGTGTTTTCGTTCGGCGCCTACTTCATCAACCGGCTGATCGCGCGCGGCATCCAAGACCGCACGTTGCCCGCGCGGCCGCCGGAGCTTGCTTCTGGCCGCGCAAAATTCGAAAGCTGAGAAGGGATCGCGCCATGGATTTCGTTGCGCTCCTGCCGTTCATTTGGGCCGCGCTGATCGGGATCGCGGTGGCCTTCTACGTCATCCTTGACGGCTTCGATCTTGGCATCGGCGTGTTGTTTCCGTTCGCGCGCGGCGATGCCGAGCGCGACCGCATGCTGGCCGCAATCGCGCCGTTCTGGGACGGCAACGAAACCTGGCTCGTGCTCGGCGGCGGCGGTCTGCTGGTGGCGTTCCCGCGCGCTTATTCGATCATCATGCCGGCCTTCTACCTGCCCATCATGGCGATGTTGCTGGCGCTGGTATTCCGCGGCGTCACGTTCGAATTCCGCGGCATTGCCGAGCGCAAGCGCTTTTGGAATTTCGTATTCGCCGCCGGCTCGACGGTAGCCGGCTTCTGCCAGGGCCTCGTGCTCGGCGGACTCGTGCAGGGCGTCAAGATCGAAAACGGCGCGTTCGCCGGGGGCGCCTTCGACTGGGCGACGCCGTTCGGCGTGCTGTGCGGGCTCGGCGTCGTTGCCGGCTACGCGCTACTCGGCTCGACGTGGCTGATGATGAAGACCGACGGCGACATGGCGGCGCGCGCCGCCGGCAAGGCAAAAGTGCTGCTGCTCGCAGTGCTGGTCTTCATGGCTGCGGTGAGCGTCTTTACCCCGCTCGAAATTCCGCGCATCGCCGAGCGCTGGTTCGCGCTGCCGAACTTCTATTATCTGCTGCCGGTGCCGATCCTCACCGCTGCCGTGGCGCTCGCCGATTGGTATTTCATCGCCACGCGCCATGAAGCGGCGCCGTTCCTTGCAACCATCGCGCTGTTTTTACTCGGCTATCTCGGCCTGGTGATCTCGACATTTCCGTTTATCGTGCCGCCCGATCTCACCATACGCGACGCCGCCGCGGCGCCGGCGAGCCAAAGCTTCATCCTGATCGGCACGCTGATCTTGCTGCCGATTATTCTCGGCTACACCGCTCTGACCTACTGGCTATTCCGCGGCAAGGTCGGCGCAAGCGCGGCATATCACTGACGTCGGACGTTC
>JAGXAC010000125.1 GCA_019075925.1 Hyphomicrobiales bacterium
GTTCTGCACGAGAAATCCATGAACAATTCATGGTAAGCGCTGAAGCAGCTCAGATTAGATGGGAAGAAGTCGAACGGATACGCAGGCAAAGGGCAGGGCAGAACCGACCGCTGCCCCCGAACGTGGCCGATTTTCTTCGAGAAGCGAAGAAAAGAGGGCACCGCATCACCACTGACCTAGGTGATGAAGGCTGAACGAAATTGCGCCGGCAATCGCGATAGCCGCTCGTGTAATAATAGCGAGCGTAGCCCGCATGGCGGATTAGCGAAGCGTAATCCGCCATGCGATGAGCGGCAACTCAAGGCGGCGCGTTACGTCGCTGCGCGTCTAACCCGCCCTACAGGCCTGTCGCGACCATGACTGCTCTCGTCATTGTGAGCGACAGCGAAGCAATCCAGAACGATTTCCAAGCGACACTGGATTGCTTCGTCGCTTGCGCTCCTCGCAATGACAAACGTCAACCGCCGCTCATTCCCGCGCAAGCCGCGAACACCAAATCTTTAATCCCTCTCCCCCATCATGACGGCTCGATTGGAGACGCCGCATGTGGATGCCCAGACGTTTCATCATGGCCGCGTTCGCGCTGTTCTTCGTCTGGACACTCGTTCGCGCCTGGCGCACCGGCTGGATCTACGACGGGATGTGGACCTTCAACGCCGACGACAATCCGGTCATGTATTCGCTGGAGTTCGGCGTGCGCGTTTTCCTGGTCGCGATGTTTGTCGCCGGCGCCATCGGATATACGCCGGCCCAATTCTTCGCCATGGTGGGCTTAGGCTCGATCGTTCCTTACCTGCCGCACGGGCGCGTGTAGCAACGCTCGTCATTGCGAGCCTGAGGGGCGAAGCAATCCAGATCGGCCTTGCAAAGGATACCGGATTGCTTCGTCGCTCGCGCTCCTCGCCATGACGAGTGCATCACCCTCGGCGCGACGCCCGCGCCGGCGCAAACATCGACCAGTCCAGCGCGGCGAATTCCTGTTTCAGCCAGTCGATGAACGCGCGCACCGGCGGACGCTCGCGCGCGCGCCTGGGGCGCACCAGGTAATAAGCGCGGCCGGCCGGAAGCGTGAGCGGCACCGGAATGACCAGGCGGCCGGCGTGAAGGAGGTCATAGGCGAGGATATCGGTCACCAGCAGCACGCCGGCGCCTTCGCTCGCGGCGTCGAGCGCATGCTCGGCGCTGTTGAAGCTCAAGCCGCGGGCGATCTCGACATGCGGCAGGCCGGCAGCGGCGAACCAGTCGGTCCAGGCCGGCATCCGCGCACGCGGCAGCAGCGTGTCGTCGCGAATGAGCGGCGCATGCGCGAGGCGCTCGGGCTTGTCGAGCGGGCCTGAACTTTCGATCAGCTTCGGGCTGCATACCGGCACCAGCGACAGCGAGACGAGCTTTTCCATGTCGAGCGCGGCATCGGGCGGCGGATCGTCCGGCATGTTGCGGATGGCGAGATCGACCCCATCGGTGGCGAAGTTGGCGTTGTTGAGCGAGGACGAGATGCGGGTGTCGATCTCGGGGTTGGCGCCGGCGAAGCGATAAAGCCGTGCCGCCAGCCATTTCGCGGTCAGGCCGGGCGGCGTTGCAACCACCAGCACGCGCTCGCTGTCCAATTGCTGCAGGCCGGACACCGCCTCGCGGATATGCAGGAAGCCGGTTTGCAGGCCTGGATAGAGCCGCTCGCCCGCCGCCGTGAGGACGATCGCGCGCACCCGACGCTCGAACAGATCGACGCCAAGCAGCGCTTCGAGACCGCGGATCTGGTGGCTGACGGCGCCGGGACTGACGTTCAACTCGGCTGCCGCTTTGGTCAGGCTCAGATGCCGGGCGGCCGCCTCAAAGGCCCGAAGCGCATTCAGCGGCGGCATGCCATCCATGAGAAAATCTCATCAATACCGAGAGAACATATCGTTTGTTGCCGGTTTCTACAACGAATACTTTCGGTGCAAATCACGAGATGAGTGAGATTCACTCAATAGAAAGAGGTCAGCCCATGAGCACGATGGCTCTCTATCGGGACTTTCACCCGCGCACCATCCCAACCCGCGGCTCGC
This sequence comes from Hyphomicrobiales bacterium, assembly GCA_019075925.1. Classification (GTDB taxonomy): domain Bacteria; phylum Pseudomonadota; class Alphaproteobacteria; order Rhizobiales; family Xanthobacteraceae; genus BOG-931. The sequence continues at coordinate 2,049 of JAGXAC010000125.1, forward strand.
CGCCAAAACGCAAGCGCCAGGGCATTTTCAAACGACTGTCGGCGGCCATCGAGGGCTGGCGGCAGCGGGACACCGAACAAGAGGCCGGACGCTTCATCGCCGAACACGGCGGCCGCATCACCGACGACATCGAGCGGCAACTGGCGGAGCACTTCAATGGCCGTGGCTTTCCACCCTCCGCCGGGCGCCCGTTCCGGGGATTCGAGTGATTTCCGTCATCCTGAAGTGTGCACCGAAGATGCGCCGCGAAGGATGAATTGGCGCCGGCGATCATCCTTCGAGGCTCGGCGCTATGCGCCTTGCACCTCAGGGTGATGTTTTTCACGCCGGCCGATTCGCCGGCCGCCCTTCCCCGTGACATCCGGGAATCGCGCCGGATTCCGTAAACGAGAGATGAATCGTCAAGCAAACAATCTGTGGGACTCTTGCGTTGAGTCTCGTTCATGCTTCGCGGGCGATTCTGGAGCCTGCGATGGTCAAGATCCTCGTCGTCGCCCTTTCGGCCGCCTGCACGGTCAACGTGGCCTGCCTCTTCGGCCACCTTTACGCCCGCGGGGACTCCGCCGTCGCCGCAAGCGGATGGCTGGCCGCACCGGCGCGAGTTACCATCGCTTCGGCCGCCGATCGGTGAGCCCAATCCTTCTTTTCACCATCCATCGCGTCACCACTCGTCGCGGCGGCACTTTGCGGCTCGGGGTTCGCCGCCCGCGCCAGCAAAAACCCCGATACGTTCACGCGAACGGATAGCCCGACACGCCGGCGCCGGCGCGGATGAAGCCGGTGCCGACCGCGCTCAGCAATCCTTCGATGGTATCGAGGGCGGAATCGATCACGCCGCGCGGCTCGCCGGATTCCAGCATGGTCTTGAGCTGAAGCAGCCCCTGGTTGGCGGCATCGATGCGCCGGGCCAGCACCACGGTGACATACAGCAGCGCCACCGGGTCTTGCAGCAGGGTCGCCGCGTCGGCGACGTAAAACTCGCAATCCTCCAGCGCGACCACGTCCGCGCCATGCGGCGCATCGAGCAACGCCGAGAGCTCGCCGAACACCGCGCCTGGCTCGTTCACCTGGGCGAACTCGACCTCGCCCTTCGTGACGCTGACCGCGCCGCTCTTGAGGATCATCAGCCGGCCGGTTTTGGTGCCTTCGTGCAACACCTTCTCGCCGGCGGCGTGGCTTGTGACCGGCAGCTCGGCGATTTTTTCCCGCCAGGCCGCGGCATCGTGAATAAGGGTCATGTCCGAACGCCCCCAGTGCTGCAGGATCGAGGCCGACGCCGGCCGCGCGCGAATAGTATGAATCGGCGCGGGCCCACGCAATGTCGTTGCGGCTGGCGCTTCGATCAATCACTCTGCGTGGCTGACCGTCAGCGGGCAACGCCAGGGAGCCAATCAATGAAAGCTTTTGCAATGAAAGTTTTACCGCGAGCGAATGCTCTGCTAGCAGTTGCCGTCATCATTTGGGCCGCCGGCATCGCCGCCTTGCCGGCCGCCGCACAAACCACCGGGAAACGCATGACCACGCCATCGGGACTGCAAATCATCGACACCGTTGTCGGCACCGGCGCGTCGCCGAAGACCGGCCAAATCTGCGTCATGCATTACACCGGCTGGCTGTACGAGAACGGCGCCAAGGTTGCGAAATTCGACTCTTCGGTCGATCGCGGCAAACCGTTCGAGTTTCCGATCGGCATGCACCGGGTGATCGCCGGCTGGGACGAAGGCGTCGCCACCATGAAGGTCGGCGGTAAGCGCACCCTGATCATTCCGCCCGATCTGGGCTACGGTGCGCGCGGCGCCGGCGGCGTCATTCCACCCAACGCGACGCTGATCTTCGACGTCGAGTTGCTCGAGATCAAAGGCTAGCAAGCTGAAGGCGAAGCGAAAGCGGTGTCAGCCGCGCTTGCGCTTCCACAGCAACGCATCCAGGCTGAGCGGCCCGGCCCCGGCGAAGATGAAGTAGAAGAACACGAAGCAATACATGATCGCCAATTCGCCGTGGTTCAAATACGGGTAGAAACCCTGCGGCGCGTGGGCGAGAAAATACCCGACAGCCATCTCGCCGGACACGATCAACGCAATCGGCCGGGTGAACAGGCCGATTGTCAATAAAATCCCGCCGCCGAATTCGATCAGCGCGGCAAACCACTCGATGTCGAACAGTTCAGGCGCCGCCATGGTCCGTGCGGGGAAGCCAAAGAACTTCGACAGGCCGTGCTCGAGAAAGAGCAGCGCCGCCATGATGCGCAGGATGCTCAACACGTAAGGCGAGAAGCGCTCCAGCCTTGCGGCGAGCCCCGACGTCTCGCTGTGCGCCGGCGGAGGCGAGAGCGACGATGCTTGCAGCATGATGGAATCGTCCTCTTTCAGGTTTTTGGCCCGCGAGACTTAAGACGCGGGAAGGATGCGCGCACATCACGAAACCCTGAACGTGCAGGAAATGAATGGCTGAGCCGCGTAAGAAGCGGACCGCAGGCGGGACAACGTTTAACGGCCGGGAACCCGGCCCGCCAGCCGGGCGTTTTGGCCATAGCGCTGGTATTTTGTCTGATACGTATTTGGTTCGAACAGAGAATTATGGAGAATTATAATGGATCGGCGCGATCAAGAGCTTTTGAATAAGCAACTGCGCCGCATCGTCCCTCCGCCGCGCAACGATGGCGTGCTCATGCTGACGGTCACGGCCATATTCATCGCCGGAGTTACGCTGGGCAGCACTCTATTCGCCAACGAGGGCGAATCGCCGCCGCAGCAGACCGCTTCGATAGCGGCGACGTCGCACTACCCCCTGCCCTAGCAGTCATCGTCGGCGTACTCGTTCAGCGATGCCAATCGCCGACCCATTGGTCGTGGCCAATGAAACTCTCGGCGCGCTCCTGCTCCGCAGCGAAACCCGGCTGCCGCAGTCGGGGCGGATACGTTGGCCGCGTCCGCGATAAGGCGCGGCCGTCGGGTGAGCGCCCGTCGTACTGATGGTGGCGCCATCGTGCGGCATAACCGTAGAGCGGCTTGGCGGGACGAGCACCGACGCGCGTGGCTTGCGCATTTTCCAACGCGCGATCGTCCCAACGGGCGATCTGTTTCGCCGCGGTCGCGGCGCGTGCATTCGTATTCGGCGCCGATGCCGCCGGCCGCCGAGCGCCGAACGGCGGCGCCGAGCGCCCTGAATCTGACAAGCCTGCCGGCAGCAGGGTTTGTCCCGCTGCCGCAGCCATCGTGTCGGGTACCGGCGCGAGTGTTTGGGCCGCTGTCGTAACGAGCGGCCGGCGTCCGGGTTCGCGGCTTCGCACCGCATCGGCGCGCTGGTCGGCATGCGGCGGCATCAAAACACCAACAACGGCAAAAACGCCGGCGGCACCCGCAATCGTCCCGACCAGTGTCGCCGCAGCGGCCAGCACAACGGTGCGCAAAGCGCGATCGAAGCGCCGTTGCGAACGAAATCCGGCAAAAGGATCGTGCGGCACGGCAAAAAATCCTTGCCATCCCACCCACTGGCCCCAAGCCACTCTCCAACGCCGCGCGACGAGGCACTGTTCCACACACCACGCAGGCCCGCGCAAAGGCTGCGACGTTTCGCAGCCCGCGCGCGGAAACGCTAATCTTCCGGCTCGGTCGTGAAAAACAGCGGATAGCCCTTTTGCTTGCCGAGATCGGTCGCTTCCTTGGCCTTGGTCTCGGCAACGTCGCGCGCATAGACGGCGATCACACAAGCGCCTTTCTGATGCGCGGTCATCATCACGCGATAAGCCTGATCCTCATTCATGCGGAATACCGCCTTGAGCACCAGCACCACGAATTCGCGCGGCGTATAATCGTCGTTGATCAGGATGACCTTATAGAGCGGCGGCCGCTGGGTTTTGAGCTTCGTTTGCGTGCGCGGCTTGACGAGGGTCTTGGGCATCGAACGATGCTCGCTGCTCATCCGTTGGCCACGCAAATATAGTCCTTGTCGTGTTTGCTGGCACCTGTGTGGCCGGGCACCGGAATGCCGCGTGACGTGGCGCGGTCTGACGTGGCGCGGTCTGACGTGGCGCGCTCTCGCGTCGCCTGCGCCCTCTCGCCCGCTGCCTGCGTCAGCGCCCGGCGAAACGCCGCGTCACCACCGCCGCATGGCGCGGGGTCCGTCGCTCCACGACCACGGCGCGCGGGCCGACCCGACCGGCGACGGTGACGTGGTTGACATCCTTGCGCGGCCCCATGCGGAGCACGACGCCGCGCGCGTCCTCGGGCGCCACTTCCATCAACGAGGCCACGATCTCGATCTGCTCTTTGAGATCGTCGGTGAGCCCCTGTGCCGCCACCACGGCTTCCTCGACGGTCGGCGGATCACGCCGCACCCGCCGCGGTCCGTCCTTTGTGTCCCACCTGTCGCTCATCATCCGCACCTGTCAAAAGACCCTGACGTTGCGGCGCATTATGCAATTTATACTGCGCTGCAGTAAGGAAATTGTGCGACGCACTCGCCACAAACCGGCAAACCAAACGCCGATCCGTCGGCGGGTCGGACGCGCGGAAGACAGTTCCGGCTAACCGGCTTTCATGTCGGCGAACAGGACGCCGCCTTTAGCTTTGTCGGTCCGCGCGGTTTCCACCAGCGAGACTGTAACCGATTCTTGCGGCACGCCGAGATTCTTCACCACCGCGCTCGTGAGATCCTTGACCAGGGCGCGCTTGTGTTCGACCGAGCGGCCTTCGAGCAAATAGACGACGAGTTCGGGCATGATTATTCCTCACTGTTTGAACGTCCGTTCAGATTCATAAAATTCAAGCGCAGCAGGTGGTTATTGGCTTGCCTCCGGAACTGGTTCCGTCTATCGGAACTCGGTGGGGTCGTACAAGGGAGCTGTAAAATGAAGCGACTGGCGTTTGCGATTGGCGTGCTGGCCCTCGGATTTTCTGCGACGACCGCGGCTCGCGCCGATTACGCAGTAGTGATGTTCAAGGACGGCTATTGCCGGATTTGGAACACGGGCGGCAATCCCATTCAGCCCGGCTGGAAATATCATTGGGTGCACCTCAAGACTTGGGAACTCGCCGCTTCGAAGAAGCACTATGCGGAGGCCCACCACTGGTGCAAACCGTTCAACGCGCACGGCATCTGAAACCTGTCCGCCGTTCGTGTCGCGAACGGCGGAAACTTACCCAAGGGGGGTGACTATGACGAAACTCGCAATAGCAGTTGGAATTCTGGCAATCAGCATGGCGGCCGCCATTCCGGCGCGCGCCGACTTTGCCGTGGTCAAATTCAAGGATAGCGGCCAGTGCCGAGCCTGGTCGGACTCCAAGACCAGGCCGACGAGCCACTATCAGCTGCTGTGGGCCAAAGAGCCGACCTGGGAAGCTGCCCAGGCCAAGGGCGCCTGGGCCATGAAGCACCATTGGTGCAAAGGCTGGCATTAGTCGCTGCCTTTTATTCGATTGCAGCCGCTCGCCCTAGCCGGCGGGCGGCTTTTTTGTGTGGCTCTGCGCGCGGGAACCATTCCGGACCGGGTCGGGTTTGTTTCCCGCAAGGGAGAGCAGAGCATGAAACGATCAGTCTTCGCAGCCGGCCTGCTGACGGTTTGCTTTGTCGCCGCAACCCCCGCTTACGCGGACTATGCCGTGGTTCAGTTCGGCTCCGGCTTTTGCAAGATCTGGTGGGACAGCAGCGATAATCCTTGGGGTCCCGCGTGGACCAAGATTGCGGTTGGCCTGCCCGATCACGAAGCGGCGGAAGTCGCGCTCCACGATGCGTTCGCGCAAGGAGCCTGCCGCTAACCGCGCCGCTTAACCCAATATCGCGAATGCAGCGGCGCTAATTGTCGCCGCGCGGCGGACTGGCGCTCGTTGCAGCGCCGGGCGTCCGCAGCAACGCGACCGGGCCGCGATCGGGATGCGCATTCCAGACCGGCTGCTGCCGAACGAGCCGGCGTTGCGCAAGCCAGTTGCCCTGCCGGACGTCTTGAATCGGCGGCGATTCGGCGAGAGCCGCTGCGCCAGCGGACCGCTCCGACGTCGTCATAACACCCAACTCCGAGGCAACCGGACGCATCGCCTGGCTGGCAACCGGCGGCAACACCGGCGCCACCGCGGTAACGGACGCCGAAGGCGCATCGGCGGCCATCGTGCGCGCCGCCACCGAAACCTCCGCCGTCTGGCGGTCGATCAGCGAAAACACGACGGCCGCACCGCCGGTCGCTCCGACAGCAGCGGCAACCACGACAATCCGCAAGGTGCGCATAAAATTAGGCGCCGGCGCCAGATAGCCCCATTCCGGGTTGAAATTTGCCGATCGGCGCATCACCACCTCCGAGGCAAGCCAAATCCTGCCCCACTTCGCAGCCGGGCCGCCGCCGGATCGGGAACGCGTCGATACCGGGGTGGTTCCCTTTGCCGCGCCGAAATGGTTAGCGGGCACTGAAAACCGGCGCAAGACGCCAATCCGGGCGCAGCCGGGCCCTGTTGACAGCACCACAGCGTCTAACGACTGCCCGCGAAGCCTGACCTAGGACGCGCTGACGAGATCGGCCGGCGGTCGCGGAACATTGCTTTCGCCGCCGATCCGGTCGCCGATCGCGCCGAACCACGAAGGAATTCCTCCGATCGCCGCGACAGCCCGCTGGGTGGCTGCGACGACGCGGTCTTTGATCACTTCAGTAAAGAACGCACTGCCACGACCCGTGGTTGGCACGGCGCCCTCGCTCCCCAGCGGCGGCGCGATCACCAGCGGCCGAAGCGACGCAACGACGACGGGCGCCTTGCCATGAGTGGCAGCGCCGCTGACCGGCGCGACGGCCGCCTGCGGCCGCGAGGCAGCGATCACCGGCGACTCCGCGGCGGCTCGATTCGGCTCCGCCGCAACCGCTTCATCGGTCGACGCTTGGGCCGCCGCTTGCGCCCGCTGCTTTTCGCCTGCGGTTTCCGCCTTGAGAAAATCCGCCACCAGCGCGTGCTCGTCGCGCAGCACACTCATCATTGCCACTGACGCCGCAGGCGCCTGCATGGCGGCCGGTTCGACCGGCCGGCTCACACCGTAATGCGCCAGAAGAAAACCGCCGACCAGGCTCGCCAGCGCGCCCGGCAGCATGTCCTGGATCAGCTTGGTGACGAAGCGGCGAACCAGACCCTTGCGCATGATGTGGTTTCTCCCGATCGCTGTGATTTTTCAAACGCGCGGTTGAATTTCAAACACCCGTTCTGGGCGGCCGGTGGCCGGGAAAAAGGAATTTTTGCGGCAACCCCGCGGATTTCCTGCGGAGGCGCGAAGATTTTCCGCCAAATACGGAAATCAGCCGGGCGCAGCGAGGCCGGCTATCGCCCATCGGCTGATCAGGCCGGCGAGCCTCTCCACCGAAGCGTCATCGAGCGAGAGCGAGATCGGCGGACCGGCCAGTTGCTCGCGGTTGCGCACAAACACGTTGCATTGACCGATCAGCCAGATCGAAGCCAGCATCAGCGTCGGCTGATCGGCTTTCGGCATGAAGCGCCGCATCAGGTCGACCGCCAGACCGATGAACGGCACCGCCTCCTCCGTCATCAGTTTTCGAAATACCGCGGACGGGCGGACGGTTTCCCAGTTGAACAATCGTATGTAGCGGCTGAGGTCGTCGCGCGCCAGCAACGGCCGCAACTGATGGCGAACGAATTCTTCCAGCGCCTGCTCGCGCGGCATCGCTTTCGTCTCCTGGGCGCGAGTGAGCTGATGCTCGGTCAGCGCACGGAACGCCGTGCTGAGGATTTCCCGATACAGCCCGTCCTTGCCGGCGAAGTGGTAGTTGATGGCGGCCTGATTGACGCGCGCTTTGCCGACGATGGCGCGGATGCTGGTGGCCTCATAGCCGCGCTCGGCGAACAGCCGTTCCGCTGCGCTCAGGATCCGGTCGCGCGTGATTTCAGATGGTCGCGTCATCGCCTGATTTTTCAAACTATCGTTCGAATTCCACATAGGCGTTTGCCGGCCGCGATGCAAATGTTTCGGCGGGGCGCTTCGTCGGCTGCGGCAAATGACTCCGCCGCCGCGTCCCGCTATCGTTGCCGCCCATGATCGGAACCCACCGCATCGAGGGCTACGCCATCGTTTCGGCGGACGGCATGATCGCCGATGCGGCCGGCATAATGCCCGGCGCGATCCGCAACAAAGCCGATCAGGCGTTCCTGCAAGCCGCGCTCGATCGCGCCGGGTTGATCGTGCTGGGCCGCCATTCGCACGAGGGCGGACCGCATGCCGACCGCCGCAAACGCCTCACGCTCACGCGCGCGGTCGCCGGGATCGGCCGCGATCCTTCGCACCCGAACGCGTTTCTATGGAATCCGGCCGATGCGCCGGTCGAGCAGGCGCTCGCGGCGGTCGGCGCCATC
>JAGXAC010000126.1 GCA_019075925.1 Hyphomicrobiales bacterium
CGGCTCGAACTGGCTGATGACCGCGTTTGCCGCGATCAGCAGAGCGCCCAGGCGATAGGTCCAGCGATGATATTGCAGGTCGACAAGCTGCGCGATCAGAAGCGCGGCGGCGATGATGATGAGCGGGTCGGTCAGGGTGAAATATTCCTGCTTGAGGCCGCGGCCCATGCTCAGGGTGTCGACGCACCAGACAGTGAGCATCAGCGGCGCCACCTGCGCGACCAACAACCACTTGCGCCGATGGATTGCGATCGCCGCCGCCGCGATGACGAACCATTCGAGGAAAATCGTCGGCCGTGACGACGGGTGGAGGAGGTAGACGTGACGCGCGATCACACCGCCGATGGATCGCAACAGAAACACGTAACGGGTGGAGGCGTTGACCACGTCGGGTTCGGCGCCCGATGCCCACGAGAACATTTGCTCCATCGGGTGGAACACCACCACCGCGTTCATGACGTTATAGCGGATGTCGAGCGCCAGCAGTCCGATCATGCAGCCGGCTATCACCGCGAACATGGCGGCGAGCGTTTCCGTTGCCGGCGTTCGCCAGATCACGGCGTAGGCGGCCATGGCGATACCGACCCAGGCCGCCAATGCCGGCAGATAGATCGCCGAGCCGATCCGCAGCCGAGCACCGATCGTGTCGGCCATCCCGGCGGCGATGACGTCCTTCGCCAGAAAGGCGGCAAATGCAGCGACGATCGCGCTCGCGGCCACGGTCGGCCAAGCGTAGCGCGACCGTCGCCAAAATTCGCCTTGCGGTCCCGCCGCGGGGCCAAACGGCAGCATCAGGACGGGCAGGGCGCAGATCAGAAACAGAATTTGAATCTTGTTCAGCATTCCGAGCGTGATGAGGAGGGCGGCGAAGCCGACCGCCGCCGGCCGCCAGAGCCGTTCGCCGCGTTTGGCCACCGCGATCAGAATGAGCAGCGCGATCATGAAAAAGCCGGTCGCCAGCAGTTCGGTGCGCATGATGCGCATCTGCATCGTCAGGCCGCCGGCGCAGGCAAGAAAAAATCCAGCAAGCCCGGCGATCCGGCGGTCGCCGACGATCGCCTTCACGAGACAGGCGAAAGAGACGACATAGCCAAGCATGAAAATGAACGACAGAACGCGGCCGGCTTGCGTCGCGCGCATCCAGACGTCGGCGAAACCGGCGGTGTTGCTGACGGGTGGGATGCCCGGAAGCGACACCACGTGGATCATGCCGGCCGCATGCAAGGCGCGCAGCCAATAACTCAACAGCAGGATGCTCAGATAGCCGGGATGATCGAAATATTCCTGCGGCAGCGGAGTATTGAGTAGAAAGGCGTTGTAGACGACCCAGAGATCCATATCCGCGACACGCCAATACGGGAACCAGAAGCCGGCGATCAGAAACGAAGCCAACATAAAGCCGCAGATGGCAAGGAGCCCGGTGCCGAAGCCAAGCGGCGCGAGGCGATCGAACGGCGAAGCCACGCCGGGAGGTGACGTCGCGGCCGGCACGCGCAACGTATCAGCCATCAAAATTCGAGTTCTTTGCGAGAGAAAATGGAATAATGGCTTATAGCCAGATGGCGGCGGGCTGGCAATTATAGCGCTCGTCGCCGCGAGTGTTGCGCCGGACCGGGAACATCGGGCGGCTAAGGGGTAGGGGCGTTTGCGCGAGCTTGTCCGCACCAATGACGCGGTTCTGATTTCGGCGGTCGAGGCGCTGCTCAAGGGCGCGCATATTCATCACATGGTGGTCGATCAGAACATCAGCGTACTGGAGGGTTCGATCGGTATTTTCCCGCGCCGCATCCTGGTTGGCGACGATGAGGTCGACACGGCGCGAACGCTGCTCGAAAACGCGGGCTTTGCGCGTGAAATTTGGCGCGATGGCCGCTGACCGCCCGACGACCACCGACGACGCCGTCCTCGGCGGCCGGCTGGTTTTGCGGCAACCGCGCAAGGGCCATCGCGTCGGCCATGACGCAATCCTGCTCGCGGCGGCCTGTTCGGCCCGGCCGGGCCGGCATCTGGTCGATCTCGGTGCCGGCGTGGGCGCAGCCGGTCTGGCGGTAGCGCGCCGTATCGACGATGTGACGGTAACGCTGGTCGAGATCGAGCACGAACTGGTGCAGTTCGCCGGCGTCAACGCTGCGCGCAACAATCTGGCGGCACGGGTGCGCGCCGTCCGTCTCGACGTCGCGGCGCGGCCGGCCGCCTTCGCTGCGGCTGGGCTGGCGGCGGGCCGGACCGATCACGTGCTGATGAACCCGCCATTCAATGCCGGCCACCATGTTTCACCGGACCGGCGCCGCCGGTTGGCGCACCGCGCCGGGCCGGACACGCTCCATGGATGGCTGCGCACGGCGGCGCGATTGCTGCGGCCGGCCGGCGCGCTGACGCTGATTTGGCGAGCGGATGGGCTTGATGCGGTTCTCGCCGCTTTGGTCGACGGTTTCGGCGCCGTCGCCGTGCTGCCGGTCCACCCGAAGCCCGCCGCTCCGGCAATCCGTGTGCTTGTCCGTGCGATCAAAGGAAGCCGCGCGCCGCTTTCGCTGCTGCCGGGATTTGTTCTCGCCGATGCCGCGGGGCGGCCGACCGAGGAAGCCGAAGCGGTTTTACGCGAGGCCGCCACCTTGCCGCTGGCCGAGCGATGAGGCTTGAGCTGTGAAGCTCGTGCGCTAACCGTTGGCCGGCACCGAATCGGGGGATGGCGCAGCCGTGGGCCTCGCCCGGCGGACCGGCATATAGGACATGCTGACGATCACGCCGATCAGCATCAACAGCACATAGATTTTCATAGCGCGCCGGTCCGTGTATTTCTGCAGGAGATGACAGACATCAAGCAATTCAGCAGGTTAACAAACGGTTACTTGAGCGCGTCCGCGTCACCGCTTATGTGCATCCCATGACCGAGCCAATGACGGGGGACGATCCGCGCGGCGGTTGGGCACGTGCGCCGTCGATATTGTTGGATTTGCTGCCGCAACGGTTGCGCCGCGACCGGCCGGTGGTACCGGTAGTGCGGCTGAGCGGCATCGTCGGTTTTTCGAGTCCGCTGCGGTCGGGCCTTTCGATGGCCGGCATTGCCCGTGCGCTCGACCGCGCGTTCGGCATGCGTAACGCAGCCGCGGTTGCGCTTGCCATCAACTCGCCGGGCGGTTCGCCGGCACAATCGCATTTGATCTTTCGCCGCATCCGCGACCTGGCGGAAGAGAAAAATCGGCACGTTATTGCGTTCGTCGAGGATGCCGCGGCCTCAGGCGGCTACATGATCGCCTGCGCTGCCGATGAGATCATCGCCGATCCGAATTCGATCGTCGGTTCAATCGGCGTGGTGGGCGCCTCTTTCGGTCTCGACAAGTTTATCGCCAGATTCGGCATCGAGCGCCGGCTCTACACGTCGGGCGAGCACAAAGCGATGCTTGATCCGTTCCTGCCGGAAAACACCGAAGACGTCGAACGGCTGAAGAAATTACAGCGTGAAATCCATGACGATTTTATCGCGCTTGTGAGATCGCGGCGCGGTGGCAAGCTGGCCGAGGGCGACGGTCTGTTCAGCGGGGAATTTTGGACCGGACGGCGGGCGGTCGATCTCGGGCTGGTCGATGCCGTCGGCGATTTGCACTCGGTCCTGCGACAGCGTTTCGGCAATAAGGTGTGGACGCCATTGGTTTCTGCCGATCGCGGCTGGTTCAGGCGGCGGTTGCTGGGCGCGGCTCGCGGCGATTTGACAGCCGGCGGCCTTGCCCAAGCCAGCCTTGCGGAAGACATGATTGCGGCGCTTGAAGCACGGTCGGTCTGGGCGCGTTACGGGCTTTAGTTCGTCCCGGCCGTGCCTTGAGCAATGAGCGGAGGGGACCAATGCCGCCGGTTTTCGCCTTGGCGCTGGGATTGATGGGGACCGCGGTCCTCGTGCGCTGGTGCGTCCGTGAGGTGCGGCGGGTCAACGCCGAGCTTGACGAAGTGCGGGCACAGCCCGCCGCCGAGCCGGTCGACCGCGGCACGCTGCCGAAATTGCGGCAGGATCCAGAGACCGGCGAATACCGGCCGGGGTAGGTTCAAGCTGGCGCGTTTGTCCTAGGCGGTTCGCGCCGTCCGCTTCGCCCAGATCATGCCCATGGGCGTGCCGACCAGAGCGCAGAGGCGCTCCAGAAATGTGCGGACGGCCTCCACCTCAAAACCATTGTTGCGCAACATTTGCATCAGCTCGCCGTGGCGGCGGGCGCGACCGAAATCGTGATACTCGATCGCGAGGCGTTCGATCCGCGCCCAATGTGCCGGCGCGAGGCTGCGCAGGATTTCGTACTCGCTGCCCTCGCAGTCGATTTTCAGGAAGTTGATGGTCGCCACATTGTGGTCGTCCATGATGCGCCCAAGTTGCATCTGCCGCACCGTGATCGGCGCTGTCGCCGCCGTCCCGTGCGCATGCCGCAGCCCCCGTTGCAAAAGCCAACGCGCCAATCTTCCGGCCAGCGATTTGGTGAAAAACCAGGGCGCCTCGACCTTGGCGCTGTGCGCCAGCGCCTCCCAGCCAGGATGACAGACCAACTCCATCGTGCCGTCATTGTCGCCGGCAGCAGCCGCGACAATCGTCACGTTGCGCAAGTCGTTCTGCCGGATGTTCAGACTGAGGCATTCCAGCGCCGGCGGATTTGGTTCGATGCAAATCAGGCGGCCTTGCGGGATTTGCGGTTCGGCCCACAAGGCAAACATGCCGATGTTGGCGCCAATGTCCACCACCGTGTCGTGAGATCGTAATTCGAAGCCTGGGCGCTGATAATGCCCGCGTTTGAAGGTTTCCCAACGCAGATATTTGGCGACCGTCTTCATCGTCGCGCTATTGAGGTAGCACACCTTCCCATTGGGAAGGCCGACCGCCAAACGCGTGCTCATCGAACCGCTCGCCCCCAACCACCTGGATGCCATCTGTAGGCCAAGCGATGCCGCGGTCAATGGTTTGGAAGTTGTAGCCGCGCTTGACCCATGCGATGCCGGCGATTACGCCTCAGCCGCGCCCGCCCGCGCTTGGATGGTTCATGGCCGACGACACACCCGCCAACATGCGCCCGGAGCGCTCGTTTCAGGGGCTGATCCTGGCGTTGCAGCGCTATTGGGCGGATCGGGGCTGCGTGATCTTGCAGCCATACGACATGGAGGTCGGCGCCGGCACCTTCCACCCGGCGACGACGTTGCGCGCGCTCGGGCCGAAGCCGTGGAAGGCGGCCTACGTCCAGCCGTCGCGCCGTCCGAAGGACGGCCGCTACGGCGAAAATCCCAATCGCCTGCAGCACTATTATCAGTTGCAGGTGATCCTCAAGCCTTCGCCCGACGATTTGCAGGAGCTTTATCTGCAATCGCTCTACGCCATTGGCATCGATCCCAAGCTCCACGACATCCGCTTCGTCGAAGACGATTGGGAAAGTCCGACGCTCGGCGCCTGGGGGCTCGGCTGGGAATGCTGGTGCGACGGCATGGAGGTTTCGCAGTTCACCTATTTCCAGCAGGTCGCGGGCATCGAATGTGCGCCGGTATCGGGCGAGCTGACCTACGGGCTCGAACGGCTGGCGATGTACGTGCAGGGCGTGGAAAACGTCTTTGATCTGAATTTCAACGGCCGCGAGGGCGGCGAGAAGGTCACTTACGGTGACGTGTTCCTGCAGGCCGAGCAGGAATATTCGCGGCACAATTTCGAATATGCCGACACCGACATGCTGTTCAAGCAATTCCGCATGGCCGAATCGGCGTGCAACGCCTACCTTCAAGCAGGCTGGGCGCAGGACGACGGTAGCGGCCGCGGCCGCGGCCGGCATATGATGGCGTTGCCAGCTTACGATCAATGCATCAAGGCCAGTCACGTTTTCAATTTGCTTGATGCGCGCGGCGTAATCTCAGTGACGGAACGGCAGAGTTACATCCTGCGGGTCCGCGAATTGGCCAAAGCATGCGGTCAGGCGTGGCTCGCAACAGAAGGCGGAGGGACTAGCAAATGAGTGAGATGCCAGAGGTCGGCGGACGTGCGCCGATGCCGATCGAGGTCGAAGCCGGCAAGAGCTACTGGTGGTGCGCGTGCGGCCGTTCCAAGAAACAGCCGTTCTGCGACGGATCGCACAAGACGACGAGCTTCACGCCGGTCGAGTTCAAGGCGCAGAAGTCCGAGAAAATCTGGTTCTGCGCCTGCAAGCGTTCATCGAAAAAGCCGCTGTGCGACGGCACGCATAAGACGCTGCCGACCGCCTGAATTGCCCCTCGGCCTCGTGGGGAGGGTAAAGGATAACGTGCGTGCCCGACCTGCTGCTTGAGCTTTTTTCCGAGGAAATTCCGGCGCGCATGCAAACGCGCGCGGCCGACGATCTGCGCAAGGCGGTGACCGACCGGCTGGTCGATGCCGGGCTGGCCTATGACGGCGCCAGAGCGTTCGTGACGCCGCGGCGGCTGGCGCTCGCTGTGCAGGGCGTGCCGGCGCGGCAGCCGGATATCCGCGAGGAGAAAAAAGGTCCGCGCGTCGGCGCGCCGGACAGTGCCATCGCCGGATTCCTGAAGGCCGCCGGGCTCAAGTCGATCGGCGAGGCCAAGGTGCAGCCCGACAAGAAGGGCGACTTCTACGTCGCGACCATCGAAAAGCCGGGCCGCGCGGCCATCGACGTCATCGGTGAAATTCTCGCCGAAGTGATCGAGACCTTTCCTTGGCCGAAATCCATGCGCTGGGGCGAGCAATCAAAAGATGCAGGCGCGCTCAATTGGGTGCGGCCGCTGCATTCCATGATCGCGACCTTCGGGCCGGAAACCGAGGAGCCGGACATCGTGCCCCTCTCGGTCGGCGGCATCGCCGCCGGCAACGAAACGCGCGGCCATCGCTTTCTGTCGCCGGCGCCGTTCACCGTACGCCGGCTCACCGACTACACGCAAAAGCTCGACAAGGCCAAGGTCGTGCTCGACGCGCAGCGCCGGCGCGACATCATCCACACCGAAGCCAGGCAGCTAGCCTTCGCGCAGGGACTGGAACTCATCGAAGACGACGATCTGCTTGCCGAGGTCGCCGGCCTGGTCGAATGGCCGGTGGTGCTGATGGGCTCGTTTGCCGAGCAATTCCTGCGCATCCCCGAGGAAGTGATCCGCGCCACCATCCGCAACAACCAGAAATGTTTCGTCCTGCGCGACGCCGCGCACGCCAAACTGGTGAACAAATTCATTCTGGTGTCGAACATCGAGGCGGCAGACGGCGGCAAGGCGATCGTCGCCGGCAACGAGCGCGTCATCCGCGCGCGGCTGTCGGATGCCAAATTCTTCTACGAGACCGACCTGAAGACGCGGCTGGAGGACCGGCTGCCGAAATTCAAGGACATCGTTTTTCACGAGAAGCTCGGCTCGCAATGGGACCGCATCGAACGCATCGAGCGGCTCGTCGGCGAACTGGCGCCGCTGGTCGATGCGAATGTTGAAAAAGCCAAGCGCGCGGCGCGGCTCTGCAAGGCCGATTTGCTGACCGAAGTGGTCGGCGAATTTCCCGAGCTGCAAGGCACGATGGGAAGATATTACGCCGAGGAACAGGGCGAGGACGAAGCTGTCGCCCACGCCATCGAGGACCACTACAAGCCGAAGGGCCCCGACGATCTGGTGCCGAGCGACCCGGTGTCGATTGCGGTTGCGCTCGCGGACAAGCTTGTCCTCCTAACCGGGTTCTGGTTTCACAATGAAAAGCCGAAAGGCTCCGGCGATCCGTTTGCTTTAAGGCGAGCGGCGCTCGGCGTAATACGGCTCGTTGTACAGAACCAAATCAAGTTGCCGCTTCGCGATTGGTTTGGAAAAGGTTTGAGTGCGTATCTGGGTGCGGAAATCTTCGGCGATGACGCAAGAGCACGCGATCTACTCTCCTTCGTTGTGGATCGCTTAAAGGTCCAACTCCGCGAGCAGGGCGCGCGGCACGATCTCGTCGACGCCGTGTTTGCTCTCGAAGGTCAGGACGATCTCCTTCTCATCGTTCGCCGCGTCGAGGCTTTGGGGAAATTCCTCGACACCGAAGACGGCAAGAACCTGCTCGCCGGCACCAAGCGCGCGGCCAACATCATCCGCATTGAGGAAAAGAAGGACGGCCGCCAATACACCGGCGCCCCGGACGCAACGCTTTATCGGCAAGACGAGGAAAAGGCGCTAGCCAAGGCGATCGACGCCGCCAAATCGGAAGCCGCGCGTGCCGTCGGCAACGAAAATTTTGAAGCTGCCATGCGCGCGATGGCCAAGCTGCGCCCGCATGTCGATGCTTTCTTCGACAAGGTCACGGTCAACGTCGAGGACAAAGCCTTGCGCGAGAATCGCCTCAAGCTGCTGAATGAAATCCGCGCCGCCACCCGCGCCGTGGCCGATTTCTCCAAAATCGAAGGATGACTCCACTCCCTGCGCGCGAGGAGAGGGAGTAGAACCAAACGCGCCGTCGCGCGTTCTCATCCTGCGGCCTTGCCCGTTTCACACCATTGACCAATTAACCCGCCCATTCCCCTTAAAACCCAGAGGAAAAAATCATGGTCGTTTCCGCCGCCCATATCACGCCGGTCGTTGCCATCATCGCCGGCCTGCTCATTCTCATCGTGCCGCGGCTCTTGAACTACATTGTCGCGATCTATTTGATCTTCGTCGGCTTCGTCGAGCTCAACGCGGTCCATCACTGGGTCATGTGGCATTGAGTTTTCGCCCGGCAGCCATGCCGGCGTTGCAATCGGCGCCAGCATCTGCATTAAGAAAGCACCTCACAACGCAAACGAACGATCACAAACAACAGCCTATGGCGAAATCGCGTTCGAAAATCAGCCGCCAGTCGGTGAAACGCTCCAAGCCGGCGAAAGCGCCCGCGCCCGCGGCGGCGGGCAGGAAGGGCAAATGGGTTTATACCTTCGGCGGCGGCAAGGCCGAAGGCCGCGCCAGCATGCGCAATCTCCTTGGCGGCAAAGGAGCCGGGCTTGCCGAAATGGCGCAACTCGGATTGCCGGTACCGCCCGGCTTCACCATCACCACCGAAGTCTGCACCTACTTCTACGCCAACGGCAAAACCTATCCAAAAGACCTGCGCGCGCAGGTCGACGCCGCGCTCACGGCGGTAGGCCGCATCGCCGGTAAGTCATTCGGCGACTCCAAAAATCCGCTCCTCGTTTCGGTGCGCTCGGGCGCGCGAGCGTCGATGCCCGGCATGATGGACACCGTGCTCAATCTCGGGCTCAACGACGTGACCGTCGCTGCATTGGCCGAGCAATCCGGCGACCGGCGGTTCGCCTTCGATAGCTATCGGCGTTTCATCACAATGTACTCGGACGTGGTGCTCGGCATCGCGCATCATCACTTCGAGGAACTCCTCGACGAACACAAGGAGCGGCACGGGCAGACGCTAGATACTGACCTCGAGGCCGGCGACTGGGAGGAACTGGTCGGGCAATTCAAGCAACGGGTCGAGCAGGAATCCGGCAAACCGTTTCCGCAGGAGCCGCGCGCGCAATTGTGGGGTGCCATCGGCGCGGTGTTTGGCTCATGGATGAATCAGCGCGCCATCACTTATCGCCGCCTGCACGCCATTCCGGAAAGTTGGGGCACTGCGGTGAATGTGCAGGCCATGGTGTTCGGCAATATGGGCGAGACGTCGGCGACCGGTGTTGCGTTCACCCGCAATCCCTCGACCGGAGAGAAAAGGCTCTACGGCGAATTTCTTATCAATGCCCAGGGTGAGGACGTTGTCGCCGGCATCCGCACGCCTCAGGAGATCACCGAGCAGGCGCGCAAGGAAGCCGGCTCCAACAAGCCGTCGATGGAGGCGGTTCTGCCGGCGGCCTTCGCCGAGCTCAAGCGCATCAATACCGTGCTGGAAAAGCACTATCGCGACATGCAGGACCTCGAATTCACGGTCGAGCAGGGCAAGCTCTGGATGCTGCAGACGCGCAACGGCAAACGCACCGCGAAGGCGGCGCTGCGCATCGCCGTCGATCTTGCGAACGAGAAGTTCATCAGCCGGCAAGAAGCGGTCATGCGCATCGATCCGGCCGCACTCGATCAGCTCCTGCATCCGACCATCGACCCCGATGCCGAACGCAACGTGATCGCGACCGGCCTGCCCGCTTCGCCGGGCGCCGCGTGCGGCGAGATCGTATTCTCGTCCGAAGAAGCCGAATTGCTGCGAAGCCAGGGCCACCAAGTCATTCTGGTGCGGGTCGAGACCTCGCCCGAGGACATCCACGGCATGCACGCTGCCGAAGGAATCCTGACCACGCGCGGCGGCATGACCTCGCACGCCGCCGTCGTCGCGCGCGGCATGGGCAAGCCGTGCGTCGCCGGCGCCGGCGCGTTGCGGGTCGATTACCGCGCGCAGACGATGACCGCCGGCGGCGTCAGCATGAAAAAAGGCGAGAC
>JAGXAC010000007.1 GCA_019075925.1 Hyphomicrobiales bacterium
CCAAGGCGACCGCGCAGGCCGCCGCCGAAGTCGCCAGGAAGTTCCCGATTCGGGCAATCGTCCACAATGCGGGAGCGATCCGGGCGAGCCTCCTCCCCGACGTCAAACAGGAGGACTTGCACGACCTGACGCAGCTCCATCTCGGCGCGGCAATCCTCATTGTACAGGCGGCGCTGCCGGGCATGCGCGAGCGCAAATTCGGCCGCATCGTGTTGATTTCCTCGCGCGCCGCGCTCGGATTGCAGACCCGCACGATCTATTCGGCCACCAAGGCCGGCATGGTCGGCATGGCGCGTACTTGGGCGCTTGAACTCGCCCCCACCGGCATCACCGTCAATGTCGTGGCGCCTGGTCCGATCGCCGACACCGAGATGTTCCGCGAAGTGATTCCGGAAGGCAGCGAGCGGGAGACCGCACTGGCGAAATCGATACCGGTCGGCCGGCTCGGGCGTGGCGATGACGTCGCGCGGGCGGTAATGTTCTTTGCCGATCCGGAGAATTCCTTCGTCACCGGCCAGGTGCTTTATGTTTGCGGCGGCACCAGCGTCGCAAGCTTCGCCCTTTGAGGAAAAGTCCCATGCGCATCTGGTACCAAAGCTACGTCGATGAACCGAACGGGCGAATTTACTGGGAGCGGCTGCGACGCCATCTCGCCGCGATCGTCGATCCGGGCACCACCGTTGACGTCAAGGGCATCACCCCGCACGACAATTACGCGCATCCGATCGTCGAATTCCGCTGCGCCCGCGAGGTGATCTGCAATGCGGTGCGGGCCGAGCGCGAAGGTTACGACGCTTTCATCATCGGCCATTTTCAGGATGCCGGGCTTTACGAGGCACGTTCGGTGGTCGACATTCCTGTCGCGTCGCTTGGCGAAGCCTCGATGCTCTATGCCTGCCAGCTAGGCCAGCGAAGCGGCATCGTCACCATCAACCCGCGTTACATCTCATGGTTTCACCATCAGATCGGCAAGTACGGGCTGGAGAAGCGCGTCGCTGGTGTGCACGCCATGACCTTCGAGCCGGGACAAATTCTGAAGGCCTACGAATCCGAGAAGCTCGCCGAAGACGTCGGACGACTGTTTGCCGAACAGGCAAAGCCTCTGGTCGCCGCCGGCTGCGACGTGCTTATTCCCGGCGGCGGCATCCCGATGCTGCTGTTTTCCGCCATCCAAGGACACACAGTCGACGGCGCGCCGGTAATCAATGGCATTCCGATCGTGGTGAAGATGGCCGAGCTTGCGGTCAAGCTGCGCAAGCTGACCGGTCTCGGGGTGAGCCGTGTGTCCGATTACGTCAAGGCTCCGCCGGAGATCATCGAGGAGTTTCTCGCCAACCCGAAGGGCCTGTGAAAGGACAACACGTCACTGCGAGGAGTTCGAAGCGACGAAGCAATCCAATCCGCGCATTGTCGGCTGGATTGCTTCGCTGCGCTCGCAATGACGAGATTTACTGCATCAGCTTCCATTTACCGCCGACCAGCTTGACCAGTACCAGCGCCCGCTTGTCGACGCCGAAGCTGTCGCCGGCATGGAAGTTGTACACCCCGTGCGTGCCGACAACTTCCTTTGCGCTTACCAGCGCATCGCGCAAAGCGTTGCGGAATTCCGGCGTGCCCGGCTTTGCACCGGTCGCCAGCGCCCGCTTGGCGGAATCGAGCAACACCAGATAACCGTCGAACGCATACGGTCCGAAAGCGCCGCGCGCTGGTTCGTTGTTCGCTTTCTGATACGCGGCTTGGTACTCAATCGCGATCTTTTTGGTCGGATAGCCGTCGGGTAACTGATCGGCCACCACCACAGGTCCGGTGGAGGCGATTACACCTTCGACCGCGGCGCCACCGACGCGCACGAAATCCGGATTGATGATTGCCGGCGTACCGTAAATCTCCTTGGTGTAGCCGCGCTCGCGCAACGCGATAAACGGCAGGGCACCCGGCGTTCCCGAACCGCCGGTCATTACCGCATCGGGCGCCGCCGCCATGATGTGCAGCGCCTGTGCCGTCACCGACGTGTCGGCACGGGCATAGCGTTCATTGGTCAGGATCTTGATGCCGTCTGGCGCGGCGGCCTTTTCCAGGCCCCCATAAACCAGATCGCCCCAGCCATCGCTATAGCCGATATAGCCGACGGTCTTCACGCCGACTTTTTTCATGTAGTCGACAACCACCGACACCATCAGCGTTGGCGGCTGCGGGATCGAAATCATCCATGAGCCGGGCTCGCCCGGCATGTTCACCGGAGCGACCGTGATGCACGGTACTTTGAGCTCGTGACAGACGGCTGTGATCGCGATCGAGCTCGGCGTCGAGCCGGAACCCATCAGCACATCCACCTTGTCCTGCTCGATCAGTTTGCGCGCATCGCGGGTTGCATTCGACGGATCGGTCGCATCGTCAAGTTGGATCAGCTTGATCTTGATGCCGTCGACGTTGTCCTTATAGGCCAAACCGGCGGCCGTTCCCTTGGCGTACGGAATGCCGATCGAGGCGCCCGGACCGGTCATCGCGGTGATCAGGCCGAGGGTGATATCGGCGGCCTTGGCCGGCATCGTCAGCAACGACAGAGCGGCCGCGCCCGCAACAAAACGCAAAAACTTTTTCACGAGAAACCTCCCAAAATCCGCGACTGGACGACGCTTTCCCAGATAGCGTTCTGACAGACTTTTTAAGCTTGAAACAATTTTGCAGCAATGGTTTTCTTGGATCGGCGACGGCGCGAAGCGACGCAGGCGCGAGGCCGCCGGGGCACGCATGACACCTGACATCGGCCTCATCCTCGGCATCGACGGCATCGCTACCGGATCGATCTACATCTTGGTCGGGCTCGGGCTCGTCCTTATTTTTTCCGTCACTCGCGTGGTATTCGTACCGTTCGGCGACATCGTCGCTTTTTCGGCGCTGACGCTTGCGTCGATGCAGCTTGGTCGCATGCCGGGCACCATTTATCTGATTGTCACGCTGGCGGTGGTGGCGTGCCTGGTCGAAACCGGCCAGCATTTGTGGCGCCGCCAGCCGCAGCGCATCGCGCGGGGACTCTTCGGTTACGGCGTGTTGCCGCTAATTCCGGCGGCCGTCGCCTTTCTGACGGCCGGACACCTGCCGGTGTGGGCGCAAATTCCACTGGCGATCGCGTTGGTGGTGCCGATCGGACCACTGATCGAGCGAATCGCGCTGCGTCCGCTCGCCGATGCCTCAATTCTTCTTCTGCTCGTCGTCTCGGTGGCGCTGACTTTTGGCCTCTCTGGCCTCGGGCTGTTATTTTTTGGTCCGGAGGGATTCCGCACCAGGCCTTTGACCGACGAAATCTTCCGCTTCGGTCCGGTCGTCCTTTCTACGCAAACGATTCTGATGGTAGCGACCGCCGGCATCTTCAGCTTATTGCTGTTCTTGTTCTTCGAGCAAACGCTGATCGGCAAGGCACTGCGCGCGACCTCCGTCAACCGGATCGGCGCGCGCATCGTCGGCATCCGTCCCGGCAACGCCGCTGCGCTCGCCTTTCTGCTCGCTTCGCTCCTTGGCGCCGTTTCCGGCATTCTGATCGGACCGACGACGACACTCTATTACGATTCAGGTTTCATCATCGGACTGAAGGCATTTGTGGGCGCCATTATCGGCGGACTTACGAGCTATCCAGGGACCGCACTCGGAGCGCTGCTCATCGGGGTGCTGGAAAGCTTCGCTTCCTTTTGGGACAGTTCGCTCAAGGAGGTGGTGGTCTTTAGCGTGCTGATCCCGGTGCTACTTTGGCGCTCGCTTTCGCTCGGCCGTGTCGACGAAGAAGACCATGAGGTCGAGGAATGAGCCGGCGGAGCGCTGCGATTGTGCTCGCGCTCGCCGCGATTGCGCTGCTGGCGGCCGCACCATTTTACGCAACGTCCTTCACCATCACGCTACTAAACTACATCGGCATCTATGCGCTGGTCGCGCTCGGCGTCGTGCTGCTGACGGGCTTCGGCGGGCTGACGTCGTTCGGGCAAGCGGCCTTCGTCGGCATTGCCGCCTACAGCACGGCCTGGCTCACGACTGCCGAAGGCGCTTCGCCCTGGCTCGGACTGCTGTTTGCGCTGGCGTCGACTGGGCTTGTAGCGACAGTTCTCGGTGCGGTGACCTTGCGGCTGGGCGGACATTATCTGCCGCTCGGCACCGTCGCTTGGGGGCTTGCGATCTTTTTTTTGTTCGGCAACTTCGAATCGCTCGGCCGCCATAATGGATTGGCCAATCTGCCGCCGATCTATATCGGCCGGCTCTCGCTCGAGCCGACCGCCGCCATTTATTATCTGATCTGGGCGATGCTGATCGCGGCGACGATTCTGGTGGCCAATCTTCTCGAATCACGCGAGGGCCGCGCCATCCGCAGCCTGCGCGGCGGCGTCGTGATGGTTGAGAGTCTCGGCATCAGCGTGTTTCGCATCCGGCTTATCACTTTCGTTATCGCCGCGCTGCTGGCGGCCCTTTCGGGCTGGCTCTACGCTCACATGAGCCGCTTCGTCAGCCCGGCTCCGTTCGATCTACGGATGGGCATCCAGTATCTATTCATGGCCCTCATCGGCGGATCAGGGCACATTCTTGGCGCGATCGTCGGTGCCGCCCTCATCACATTATTGGAAAATGCCTTACAGGATGCACTGCCCCTGTTCACCCGTGACGGCCAGCAGCTTGAGGTCATCGTGTTCGCCGTCATCTACGTGCTTGTGTTGCAATTCGCGCGCGGGGGCGTGATGCCCTTCGTGCTGCGCTTTGTGCCTGGAGCAGCCAAACCTCCCATCGTTGCGGCCGCGCCGCTGTCACGGCGTACGATGCCTGAACGCGGCACCTCTCTTCTCTCGGTCGAGCGGCTGTTCAAACGATTTGGCGGACTGGAAGCGGTCAGCCGCGTCGGATTCGAAATCAAAGCGGGAGAGATCGTCGGGCTGATCGGGCCGAATGGGGCCGGCAAGAGCACGGTGTTCAATCTCATCACGGGTGCGCTCACGTGCGACGACGGCAAAATTTCCTTCTTCGGTCAAGATATCACCCGGGCTGGTCAGCGCCGCATCGCCGAAGCCGGCATCGCCAGGACCTTCCAGCATGTTAAATTGCGGCCGAAAATGTCGCTGCTCGACAACGTGTTACTTGGAACTTATACGCGGACCCGCGCCGGCTTTTTCCGAGGTGCGTTGCGACTTGACCGGCAAGAGGAACGGCGCGCGCGGTTCGAAGCGCTGGCACAGCTCAAGCGCGTCGGCCTTGGCGACGAACCATATGGTCCGGCCGGCAATCTGCCGCTTGGACGCCAGCGCATCCTCGAAGTTGCGCGGGCGCTCGCTGCCGATCCGGCGCTGATTATCCTCGACGAACCGGCCGCCGGCCTCAGCCGCGTAGAAAAGAAAGCACTGGTCGATTTGCTGCATTCCTTGCGCAACGAGGGAGTCACTGTTCTCTTGGTGGAACATGACGTGGAATTCGTCATGGGTCTCGTCGACCGGATCGTGGTGATGGATTTCGGCTCCAAACTCGTTGAAGGCACGCCGGGGGCCGTGCGCGCAAATCCGCTCGTGCAAGAAGCCTATCTCGGCAGTGTCGCATGAGGCCGCTTCTGGAAATCAGGGAGTTTCACGTTGCTTACGGCAAGGTCGAGGCTGTGCGCGGTGTCGGTCTGACCATGCAGCAAGGTCAGATCGTCACCGTGATCGGACCGAACGGCGCCGGTAAAACGACTTTACTCGCCGCCGCCGCCGGGCTGCTGCGTTCGCGCGGCCAGGTGATCTACGATGGCGTCGACCTCGAGCGGATTGACGTCGAGGAGCGGGTTGAGCGCGGCTTATGCCTGGTGCCGGAACGGCGTGAGTTGTTCGGCGACATGGCGGTCGCCGATAATCTTCTGCTCGGCGCTTACGCGCGCCGCCGCCACGGCGCGGATGTGAAGCAGACTCTGCAACAGGTATTTGCTCGTTTCCCGCGCCTTGCGGAGCGGCAAGGACAAAAGGCACAGACGCTGTCCGGCGGCGAGCGCCAGATGCTGGCGCTCGGCCGAGCTCTAATGGCGAAACCGCGGCTATTGATGCTCGACGAGCCAAGTCTCGGTCTGGCGCCTATCATGGTTCGTGAAATCTTTCACATCGTTGCGTCACTGCGCCAGCTTGGCGTGTCGATCCTGCTGGTTGAGCAGAATGCGCGGGCCGCGCTGGAGACTTCCGATTACGGCTACGTGCTGGAAATGGGCGAGATCACCCACCAGGGTCCATCGGCTGCACTCGCCCACGACGGCCGCGTGGTCACCACCTATCTCGGCGGAACCTCCTGATGGCGGCGCGCGGCTATGACGATGTCGTACTGGCCGCGCCGGTGACGGTTCCTTATGTGCGTTACTCGACCCACGGCGCACACTGGTTTCTCGGCCGCGCCGTCGCCGGGCTGATCGCCGCCGCAAAAATTCCGAAACGGCAGATCGACGGTCTCGCGGTTGCAAGCTTCACGCTTGCGCCCGACACCGCCGTCGGTCTGACGCAGCACCTCGGCTTGACGCTACGCTGGCTCGACCACGTGCCGATGGGTGGCGCATCGGGCATTGTATCGATCCGCCGTGCGGCGCGCGCTGTGCAAGGCGGCGATGCCGAGATCGTCGCCTGCGTCGGCGGCGATACCAATCACACCGACAGCTTCCGCCGCAATACCGCAAACTTCAGCCAATTCGCCCAAGACGCCGTTTATCCCTATGGCTCGGGCGGGCCGAACACGAGTTTTGCACTGTTGACCGCTTACTACATGCGCAGGCACGGAGCGACCCGCGAGGATTTCGGCAAACTGTGCGTCGCCCAGCGCACCAACGCGCTGGAAAATCCGCTGGCCTTATTCAAGAAGCCGCTGACGCTTGCCGATTACCTCAACGCGCGGCTGGTCGCTGATCCGCTTCGGCTATTCGACTGCGTGATGCCGTGCGCCGGCGCCGAAGGATTTCTGGTGATGCGGCGAGGAACGGCGGAAAAGCTCGGACTGCCGTTCGCGCGCCTGCTCGGCGCGGTCGAGCGGCACAATGCCTTTCCCGCCGATCCGATCCAGGATCGCGGCGGCTGGGCGCTCGATCGCGACGCGCTTTACGCCCAGGCCGGCGTCGGACCCGACGACATCGATTTCCTCGAAACCTACGACGATTATCCGGTCATCAACGTCCTGCAATTCGAGGGGCTCGGCTTCTGCCCTGAGGGCGGCGGCGCGGAGTTCATCCGTGCCAACAGCTTCGAGGTTGCGGGAAGTTTCCCGTTCAATACCTCGGGCGGGCAATTGTCGGTCGGCCAGGCCGGCGCGGCAGGCGGACATCTCGGCATTGTCGAAGCCATCCGCCAGTTGAGCGGACAGACGCTCGGCGCGCGCGTGCCTGACGCCAGACACGGGTTGATCTCGGGGTTCGGTATGATCAATTACGATCGCGGAATTTGCAGCGGCGCGGCTTTGCTGGCCGCTGCCTGAATTTACAATGGTCTTTCGAGGTGAAGCCGTGGCTCAAGTCGTCAAGCGGCCAAAGCGAAAAAATCCGGTCGAGCGGACCCGATTGCCGACTTTGCCGCCGGCAACCCGCAGCAGAGTGGCGCTCGGCCTCACGGCGGCGGCTGCACGGGGACGGTTCGAGCTGCAGGTTTGTCGGGACTGCGGCGCGGTGCAATATCCGCCGCGCGAAGTCTGCCGAATCTGCCTGTCGCAACGGTTGTTCTGGCGGCGGCAGGACGGCATGGGCGAACTGATCAGCGACACCACGCTGCACGCCGCCCAGGAATTGTTCTTTCGCGAGCGGCTACCGTGGCGGATCGGCGATGTCCGGCTCGATTCCGGCGTGAATGTGATTGCGTATGTGCACCACAACGTCGGCGCGCCACCCTGCCGGATACGGATCGAGGCTGCGCTCGATCGGTCCGGGCAGGCGGCGCTCGTCGCGATGCCCGAACGCGGGAGGCCTGCATTGTCCGACGATCCAAAGCTGCGTGAAATGACCTGCAATCCGCGTGCGCGCAAAATCTTGGTCACCGACGGCAAGTCGGCCGTTGGGCAGGCGGTCGCACGCGCACTTGCGGCGGCCGGCGCCGATCTGATCTGGATCGGCATGGCCGAACCGTGGAAGAAGTCCGCCGGATTCGATGCCTTGCGTGAGTTGCCGCAGGCTAAAGTCGTGCCGCTCGACGTCACCGACAGCCGCTCGGTGCGCGAACTCGCCGGCGAGATCGGTGGCAAGGTCGATATTCTCGTCAACACCAGCGATTGCCATCGCGCCTTCTCGCTGGCGGCCAGGCGCGGCGTCGAGACCGCACAGTTGGAGATGGACGTCAATTATTTCGGCCTCTTGCGCCTCGCGCAGGAATTTGCGCCGACGCTGAAGGCGCGCGCCGCCGACGGCGATGCCAACGCCATCGCCTGG
The DNA here is from genome assembly GCA_019075925.1 of Hyphomicrobiales bacterium. Lineage (GTDB taxonomy): Bacteria > Pseudomonadota > Alphaproteobacteria > Rhizobiales > Xanthobacteraceae > BOG-931. The sequence continues at coordinate 8,387 of JAGXAC010000007.1, forward strand.
GTCAACGTGTTGTCGGTCTTCGCGCTCTCGAACTATCCGCCGCATGGCACCTACTCGGCTTCCAAGGCCGCGGCCTGGTCGCTGTCGCAAAACCTGCGCGCCGATTTGCGGCCGGCGGGCGTGCGCGTCATCAATCTGTTTCCCGGCCCGGTCGATGACGAATGGGATCAGCTTGAAATGCCGCCGAAGCTTTCGCCCGCCGCGCTTGCCGCGGCCCTCGTCCAGTCGCTGCAAGGCTCGGTGGAGGACGTTTACCCCGGCGACGTGGCGCAAGACTGGCTTGCGCGGAATCTGGAAAGCCCGAAGACGCTCGAGCGCGAACTCGGCGAGTTCGATCGATGAAAACAACAAAAACGAAACTCACACGCAGGAAGAGCGCCGCGAAAGCGAACGTGCGCACGCCCGCCGCGCCCACGCGCGGCGATTTAGGCGCCCTCCTGGTCTCGGGGAACTTCCGTCTCGTCGATCTGACCCAGACGCTGTCGCCGGACTTTCCGACGATCGTGCTGCCGCCCGAATTCGGCCAATGCCGCCCGTTCCGCATGGAGGAAGTATCGCGCTACGACGAGCGGGGGCCGGGCTGGTATTGGAACAATGTCAGTTTCGGCGAGCATAGCGGAACGCATTTTGACGCGCCGATCCATTGGATTTCCGGGCGCGACCTGCCGAACAATTCGGTCGATACGCTGCCGATCGCGCATTTCATCGCCCCTGCCTGCGTGATTGATTGCAGCGCGCAGGCGAAGGCCGATGCGGATTTTCTCCTGACCGCCGCTTTGGTGAAGCGCTGGGAGCAACGGCACAGCCGCATTCCGGCCGGCGCCTGGGTGTTGATGCGCACCGACTGGTCGAAACGCAACGACCCGGTCGCTTACCAGAATCTCGACGACACCGGCCAGCATACGCCCGGTCCCGATCCCGACTGCGTGCGTTTTCTGGTCAACGAGCGCGACGTACTCGGTTTCGGCACCGAGACTATCGGTACTGATGCCGGCCAGGCCGCACACTTTGCGCCACCCTACCCGTGTCATTATTACATGCACGGCGCCGGCAAATACGGGTTGCAATGCCTGTGCAATCTCGACCTGTTGCCGGCGACCGGCGCGCTGATCGTGGCGGCACCGCTAAAAATCTTGCAGGGCAGCGGCAGTCCATTGCGTGTTTTTGCTATTGTGCCCGCCGAGTAAGAACAAGGAGCGCGAATGAACGTCTACGATCTGAAGGACCGGGTGGCTATTGTCACCGGCGGCGCACAGGGCATCGGGCTTGCAGTCGCAAACCGCGTTCTCGCCTCCGGCGGCAAGGTCGGCATTTGGGACCGCGACAAGGCGCTGCTCGACGAAACGGTCAAGCGGCTCGGCAAGCCCGACGTCGTGCATGGTTTGCCGGTCGACATCGCCGATCTCGCGGCGGTCGAAGCCGCCACCAAATCGACCATCGGGCATTTCGGCAAGATCGACATTCTGATCAACAATGCGGCAATCGTCGGCCCAAACGCCAACACCTGGGAATATCCGCCCGATGCCTTTCGTGACGTCGTCAATGTCGGCTTGATCGGTACGTTTTATTGCTGCCGCACCGTCGTACCCAGCATGATCGCGGCAAATTACGGCCGCATCGTCAACATCGCCTCGGTGGCCGGCAAGGAAGGCAACCCGAAAGCGCCGGCCTATAGCTCGATGAAAGCTGCCGTAATCGCACTGACCAAATCGCTCGGCAAGGAACTCGCAAGCTACAATATTGGCGTTAATTGCGTCACGCCGGCGGTCGCCAAGACCACGCTCGCCATGAGCCAGGCGCCGGATTTCCTGGCGATGATCGTGTCGAAAATCCCGCGCGGCCGCATGCTCGAACTCGAAGAAGCCGCCTCGATGATCTGCTTTCTCGCCAGCGCTGAAAATTCCTTTACCACCGGTGCCGCCTTCGATCTGTCCGGCGGGCGGGCGACTTACTGACGCGCTCCGGGGTCATCCGAATGATGAAGCTCTATTACTCGCCCGGCGCCTGCTCGCTCGCTCCGCATATCACGCTGGAGGAAGTCGGCGGCCGTTTCGAGCTGTCGCGCGTCGATCTTGCGTCGGGGCAGCAAAACAGCGCGGAATACCTCCGCATCAACCCCAAGGCCCGCGTACCGGCGCTCGCCGACGGCGAATGGGTGCTGACCGAAGTGCCGGCGATCCTGCGCTACATCGCGGCGCGACATCCGGCGGCCGGACTGTGGCCGTGGGATCCGCGCGAGGAAGCGCGCTGCGCGGAATGGCTCAACTGGCTGTCGTCGACAGTTCAGCCCGCTTTCGTCCATGTGCGCCGCGCCGCCCGCTTCGCGTCCGATCCGCGCGCGATCGACGACGTGGCGGCGACCGGCAAGAAGAACGCCTACGATCTATGGAAAGCGGTCGATGCGAAGATCGGCGCCGGACCATGGGCACTGGGCGAACGCTATAGCGTCGCCGACGCTCTGCTCGCGGTCTACTGGCATTGGGGCCGCGGGCCGGTGCTCGGCTTCGATATGGCCGGCGATTTCCCGAACTGGACCGCGCATGCACGCCGCCTTGCCGCGCGGCCCGCCGTGCAGAAGGCATTTGCGGCGGAGGGGCTGCAGTTGCCGACGTAATTCGTCATTGCGAGCGCAGCGAAGCAATCCAATTTTGATGTGGATTGCTTCGTCGCTTCCACTCCTCGCAATGACGCGCTAACGCAGCGCCGCGATCACCTCGTCCGCCTTCGTCACCGCAGCGACGTTGGTAAGCGCATACTGCACCGAGGCACGGTGCCAATCGGCATTCATGGTCGAGCAGCAATCTTCCGGCACGACAACGAAATAGCCCTTGTCGGCAGCGGTGCGGCTGGTGTGCTCGACCGACATGTTGGTCCACGCACCGGTGTTGATCAGCGTATCGCGGCCGCCCGAGCGCAATACGATTTCGAGGTTGCTGCCTTCGAAAGCGCTCATGCGGATCTTCTCGACGATATGATCGCCGGGCTGCGGCTCAAGCCCCGGCGCGGGCGCCGCGCCCCAGGTGCCGCGCACCATCGCTTTGGAATCGACAAGGCCTTCGAACAGCGGCGCGTTCAAGGTGACGCCGGGCGCGCCGGGATCCACCACAAACCAGACGTGGATGATCATCACGCCTCGCGAGCGGCAGACATCGGCGAGGCGGCGGATGTTTTCGACGACGTTCTGCTCGCGCGCATGCTGCGGCGCGCCGGATGAGGCAAACGCCCCGCCGTCCATCATCACGTCGTTCTGCATGTCCTGGATGATGAGCGCGCAGCGCGACGGATCGAGCCGCAGTCCGCCCGCCCCGGAACCGGCGCTGGCGCGCTCCGGCTGCGACAACGACACCGATGACGATGCGCCGGAGGCCGCGCCCGTTGAAGATGCCGTCATGAACGGCTCCGTGTGCGGGCCGATTTTGGTGCGCACCGCGTACAGCGAATGGGTCGCGCACATAAACAACGTGCGCCAGTCCGACTTGCCCCAATGCAGATTGGCGACTAGCTCCGGCACCTTGACCTTGCCGACGAGCGCGCCCGAACGCGAGTAGACCCATACGCCACCCGGCGCCGTGACCCAGACGTTGCCGGCACTGTCGCATTTCATGCCGTCGGGCACGCCGGCCTCCAGCTCCGAACGAATGCCGGAAGCGAAAATGCGGTCCGGACCGAGGCTGCCGTCGGCATTGACCTCGAAGGCGCGAATGAGACACCGCACGGTGTCGTTGACGTAGAGGATTTTCTCGTCCGGCGAGAAACACAGGCCGTTTGGCTGTTCGAACAGATTGCGGTCGACCACGAGCTGCGGCATCCCGCCGCCCGGCGGCACGCGATAGACGCCCTGAAAGCCGAGTTGGCGCGGTCGCTCGACACCATAAACCGGCATGCGCCCGTACCACGGATCGGAAAAATAGATTGAACCGTCGGAGCGCACGCACACGTCGTTCGGAGAATTCAGCTCCTTGCCCTCGAAGTGCGAGGCAATTACCTCGCGGTGGCCGCCGCGCTCACGAATCAGGCTCGACGTAGCGTGCTCGCAGACAATGAGCCCGAGGTTGGCGTCATACGTCATGCCGTTGCATTTGTTCGACGGTTTCATGACTTCGCGCACGCCGCCTCGTTCGTCCCAGCGCCGCCGCACGTCGGCCGGCATATCGGAGAACAAAAGGTACTGATCGCGCGGATGCCAGATCGGACCTTCGGTGAAGGTGAAGCCGCCGGCGACCCGCTCCACCGGCGCGTCGAGGTCGATCAGATCGGTAAATTCGCGTCGTTGCGCGGTATGGCTCATCGGTCGCCTCCTCCCCGCTTACGCCGGGAACCAATTGCGTCGCGGTAGCGATTGTACGATCGGGCCGGGCACCTGATCGCGCAAACGGCCGACAACCTGACCGCCCTCGACCAAAGCGGGGAAGTCGTGGATCGGTAGCACGAAGCGCGAGCGCGCCATGACCTTCTTGATCGCGGCCTTCTCCTGCCGCTTGGTCGTGCTGTGATTACCGGTGACGCGCGGTTCCATGTCGCTAAGCTCGTGGAAAGGCTCGACCAGCTGGTCGTTGAAATCGTAGATCACGTCGCCGCAGATGGTCGCGTCACCCTCGGCGGTCTTGACGATCACGTTCATCGAACCTTCGGTGTGACCGCCGGCCACCTCGCAAATCACGCCCGGCATCAGCTCGATCGGTCCCGACAGCTCGAGGTCGAGCAAGCGCAGCGCGCCCTTGGTGTGCAACCGGTCGATCAGATGCTTGATGTCGACCGCCGGATATTGTGGATGCATCAAGCCGGAAACCGAATGTTCAAGCTCCCGCCGGTTGATGACCGCGGCCGTGTTCATCGGAAACAGGTCGTCCTTGCCGGCGTGGTCGATGTGCAGATGCGTGTGCAGCACATAGCGCACGTCGCCGAGCTTGAGACCGTGCTTCTTGAGCTGGTTCTCGATCATCGTCTCGTGCGATTGCATGCCGCGCATGCCGAGCGTTTCCATGATCTGGTTCGACCGATAGCCGGTATCGATTACGATCGGCCAGGTGCCGCCGAGCACCAGAAAGCCGAGCACCGGCACCCGCCGCGTGCGCCCGCAGTCGCGTCCGAGCACGAGAAAGCTGGATTCTAGTTCGATATCGCCGTAGTCGAGCACTTTGATTTCTAACGCCATGCTACCCTCCCCGTTGTCGGGGCATTGCCCCTTTTTCAATCCAGTCGATAAACCCTCACCGCAGTGTCGTGCAGAGCCGCGCTCTCAATCTTAGCGCCGAGCGGTTCGACCGCGGCACGAAACGCCGCTACGAGCGGCGCATACCCGGTCCACAATTTCTCAACCGGGAAATTCGAGCCAAACAGGCAACGGTCAGCGCCGAAGATCGCGACAGTCTCGCGCACGACCGCAGCGATATGCTGCGGATCGTTCTTGTGGATGAAGGTGCCAAGCGCGGAGAGCTTCGACACCATGTTGGGACGGGCCGCGAGCTTGCGCATGCCTGCCCGCCACTTATCCCAGCCGGCAGGCGACAAATCCTCCAGCATGCCGGCGTGTTGCAGGATGAACGTTACTCTCGGTGCACTCTCCGCAAGTTCGGCGGCACCATCCATCTGTCCGGTAAAGACCTGAAGATCGAAGCTCCAGCCGTAATCGGCGAGCTTGGCGACGTTCTTTTGCAAAACCCGGTCGCGCGCCAGATCGGGTCCGGAGGCGAAGCGGTATTGCGGATTCTCATGCCACTGCAGTTGCATGCGCAAACCGCGCATGCCGCGATATTTGGTCAGCCGGTCAAGCTGCGGCCGCACGTCCGGCGCCAGAAAATCCGCATAGCCGACAATCGCCTGCGGGAACCCGGTCTCGTCGGCGGCCTGCTGTACGTAGGCAACTTCATCTTCGAAACGATCCTTGGCCCAGTTCGCCTGCACGTAAACGGATTTGACCACGTCACTGTCGGCGATGTCGGACAGGAATTCGCCGATCAAATAATCGCGCCGGATTGCTTCGTAGGGTCCGAAGATACGCGGCTGCATCGGCCCATCGAGCCACGGCAGGTCCTTTCGCCGCCAGATATGATGATGCGCGTCGACGATCGGTGTCATGCGGCCTCGCTCGCCAGACCAAGCACACTGTCGCAGATGGCCTCGATCGAACCGCCATCGCCGAGTTTGTCGAGGAACGGCCGCTCCGCCATCAATCCCGCGGTACGTGCCTCGAAACCGGGATCGTCGGCGAGCGGCGTGAGCCACACGATCCGCCAGGCAAGCCGGGCCAACCGCGCGATCGCATCCGCCATGGCGGCCGGGTCGCCGCGTTCGAGGCCGTCGGAAAGCACGATCAGGGCCGCGCTGCGCGCCAGCGCCGCATAACGCGGCACCGCCAGAAAGGCGTTGAGCGCGTCGCCGATGCGCGTGCCGCCATCCCAGTCCGCGACCAGAAGGGAGGCGCTAGCCAGCGCCTGCTCTCGGTTACGCAGCCGCAGCGGCCGCGAGATGCGCGTAAGCCGCGTTCCCATGGTGAAGACTTCGACCGACGCCGCGGCGCGAGTCAACGCGTGCGCAAACGCCAAATGCGCTTGCGTGCGCTCCTTCATCGAGCCGGAAACGTCGATCAGCACGACAATGCGCCGCTGCCTGAGCCGACGCCGACGATGGCGTAAATGAATGAATTCGCCGGCGTTGCGCATGGCGTCGCGAAACATGCGGCGAACATCGGTCGCGGTGCCGCCACGTCCCGACCGCCAGCGATAGCCACGCCGGCGCGGCACGCGGTTCGGCAATTCGCGGGCAAAGCGGCGCAACGTCTCGCCCTCGCCGCCCGGGCTGAGGTGACGCGCGGTGAGCCGCTCGGCGGTGGTCGCTTGCGCGCCGGATTCACGCGTCTCGTCGCCGAACAGCGGTTCCGGGCCGACGGCGGAATCCTCGGCCGCGCGAATCGGTTCATCCTCGCTCGGGGCAACCTCCTGAATAACGTCATGCTTGCCGAGAAAATGCGCGTCGAACAACGCATCAAAGTCGGCGAAGCGCTCCGGCGGCGGCGCCAGCGTCGCGTGCGCGGCGCGGCGAATATCGTCGATGCTGTTCGGCCCCAGAAGCTCGATCGAAGCCAGCCAAGCCATAGTCTGCTCAGGCGCGATGGCGAAGCCGGCGCGGCGCAGCAGCGCGGAAAATTCGACAAAGTGCGCGATCGGACGCGTCAGGTCGTTCACGCCTGCGCCTCCGCAAGAATAGCGTCTATCCGCGGGGATATGTGAACGAGGTCGTCTTCGTCCTTGAGCACGACGCCGAGCGAACGCTTGAACGCTTCGGGCCAGCGCGCGCCCTGCTCGTTGAGCAGGGACGCGGCCTCGGCCCATTCGACCGCTTCGGCGATACCGGGCAGCTTGGCGAGCGGCTCGCGGCGCAACCGCCCAACGGCCGTGACGACCGCCCGCGCGGCCCGCTCGCTGACCCCCGACGCGCGCATCATTATGATGCGCATTTCGCGCTCCGGCGTCGGATAGTCGATCCAATGATAGACGCAGCGGCGACGCAATGCCTCGTGCAGCTCGCGCGTACGGTTCGAGGTCAGAATCACCACCGGCCTCTCGTAAGCGCGAATGGGACCACGTTCGGGGATGGAAATCTGGAAATCGGACAAGAACTCGAGCAGGAAAGCTTCGAACTCATGATCGGAGCGGTCGATTTCGTCGATCAGCAACATAGTCTCTTGCGGCCGCCGCAGGCATGCGAGCATCGGCCGCTCAATCAGGAATTCGTCGCGGTAAATATCGACCGGGCCCCCCGCTTCGCTTTCCTGGCGAAGCGCCAGCATCTGGCGCGGAAAATTCCATTCATAAAGCGCAGCCGCCGCGTCGATGCCCTCGTAGCATTGCAGCCGCAGAAGCTGCCGCCCGAGTACGCCGGCGATTGCTTTGGCGGCTTCGGTCTTGCCGACGCCGGGCGCGCCTTCGAGCAACAACGGCTTGCCGAGAGCAAGCGCGAGGTAAGCGGCCGTCGAAAGCTCCTCGTCGGCGAGGTAATAGGCCGCGCGCAGCGCCTCTTCGAGGCCGCGCGGGCTATCGATCCCAACGACTTTGTGCCGGACCGCCATGCGTCGTTACCGCGTGCGCCCCGGTGGGCCGGCGGCGCCGCGCTCCTTCAGCGCGCGCAGAACCCTCTCTGGGGTCATCGGCAATTCGTTGATTCGCACGCCGACTGCGTTGAACACCGCGTTGGCGACCGCCGGCAGCACCGGGTTGGCACACATCTCCCCCGGACCCTTGGCGCCGAACGGCCCATCGGGAGCGGGGCGCTCCAGGACGACGATATCGTGCGGGCAAATATCGCCCGGACCGGGCATCAGATACTCATTGAAGTCGCGCGCTCCGTCGCGGGTGTTCGGATAATAGGGCTCCGGCGTTTCGTAGAGCGCGTGGCTCATGCCCATCCACGACCCGCCGACCAATTGTTGCTCGACCAGCTTCGGGTTGATCGCACGCCCGATCTCGTAGGCGCTGGTCATTTTCAGCACAGTGACTTCGCCGGTTTCGTCATCAACCTCGACTTCGGCGATCAGACACGCATGCGCATAACACGTCGCCGGCGACATCTCGCCGGTTTCCGGATCGACATCCGACAGGGGCACGAGGAAAATACCGCGGCCGGAGATCGTCTTGCCTTGGCGGAATTGGGCCGCGATGGCTACGTCTCGCACCGAGATGGAGCGATGCGGCGCGCCCTTGACGCGGATCGATCCCTTCCCATCGGTTTCAAGATCGCCAGGATCGACTTCGAGCTCCTCGGCCGCGGCCTCCAACATGACCGCGCGTGCCTCGCGCGCCGCCGTCATGACGGCGTTGCCGACACGATGGGTGCCGCGCGAAGCAAACGAGCCCATGCAATGCGGCCCGGTGTCGGAATCGGCGGTGTCGACATAGACGTCCTCGACCGGCACACCCAAGGTTTCCGCGCAAATCTGCCGCGTGACGGATTTCATTCCTTGGCCGAGGTCGATCGACGACAGCGCCACGGTGAATTTGCCGGTCGGGTTGGAATGGACCAGCGCCTGGCTTGGGTCGCCGCCGAGATTCATGCCGATCGGATAGTTGATAGTCGCGACGCCGCGCCCGCGATGCTTGGCCATAATCAGCGCCTCCTGGTTCCAAAAACGGACGAGAAGCGCGGCGCGCCGTGGGTCGAGCCGGCCGGCGATGCGGCTGGCGACGGCGGTGCGCTACGCGGCGGCGGCGATGGCGGTGCCGTTCGCGTTGGCGCCGCCGGCGTCGGCCGCTCGTAAGCCACGCGCTGCGGCACGGGTGAAGGCGGTGTAGACGGCGCCGGCTTCGCCGCCGACGCCAGTTGCGGCGTACGCGAGCGATCCGCGACACCGGCGCGCTCGTGCGAGCCGCCCTGCCGCGACGACATCCGGCGGAATTCATCGCGCAGCGGCCAGTTGGCCTTTTCGGCGGCAACCTGCGCGCATTCGATCAACGCGCAATTTTTCGCTTCGCGCCGGTGGGCTTTCATGTCGCCGTCGCGATACATATTCAGCATGCGGAATTCCAGCGGGTCCATGCCGACGGCAACCGCGCCCTTGTCCATTTGGCATTCGAGTGCAAAATCGAGCGCCGTGACGCCGAAGCCGCGCATGGCGGTCGCCGGCGTGCGATTGGTGAAAACGCAATACACGTCTGCGTGCACATTCGGGATGGTGTACGGCCCGGGAATGTGGGCCACGCATTTAACCACGGCGTAGCTCGATAGCCGAGTATAGGCGCCTGAGTCGAAGTACGCGCGCACCGAGCGCGCGACGATCCGGCCGTCTTTGGCGAGGCCATCCTTGACGTAGATGCGCTCGGCGCCGCGCGGCGAGCCGAACTGCATCTCCTCATGCCGGCTGAGCCGGTAGCGCACCGGCGCGCCGGTCAATCGCGCCGCCAGGATGCACAACGGCTCGGTGAGCGTGTCGACCTTGCCTCCGAATCCGCCGCCGACCGTGCCACCGATAAAATGCAGCTGGTTCGATTGTACGGCGTTGATCTTGGCGGCGGTATCGAGCGAGAAGAACAACGCTTGCGTAGAGGTGTAGACGATGTAGCGGCCGTTGGTGTCGGGCACCGTGATCGAACCGTTGGTCTCGGTCGGCGCGTGCTCGATCGGTGACATCTGATAGCGATCTTCGATGACGATATCGGCCTGCCTGAATCCCGCTTCGACGTCGCCGAAGCGCAATTTCTGATGATCGTACTTACCGTAATACTCGAAAGTGTTTTTCGGATAAGTAGCGTTGACCGACGGCGCACCGGCCTTGATCGCTTCCTCCACGTCGAGCACGGCCGGAAGCTGATCGTATGACACGCGCACCAGCGCCAGGGCTTCCAGCGCGGCTCGCTCGGAGGTCGCAACGATGCCGAGGATCGGCTCACCCTTGTAGCGTACGACGTCGGACGCGAGCGAAGGCTCGTCGTCCTTGCCAAACTGGATCAAACTCAACAGCGTATTGAGATTAACCGGGACATCGGCCGCGCGAATGATCCGCTTGACCCCCGGCGCCCGCGCCGCCACCGAGTCGTCGATCGAACGGATGCGCGCGTGCGCATGCGGGCTGCGCAGGATTTTCAAATGCAGCAGATTGGCAAAACGGTGATCGTCGTAATAAGGCGAAGTGCCGGTGACGTGACCGAGAATGTCTTGGCGAGCGGTCGGCTGGCCGATCTCGACCAGGCTATCGTCGCGTTCGTCGGCGAAGATGTCTTTGCGGAATTCCAGCATCGTCTATTCCTTCAAGCGCGGCGACGGTTGTCGCTGCCGGCGACGTCCATCACCGCCTGGATGATCGGCTCGTAGCCGGTGCAACGGCAGATGTTGCCACACAACGCGTCGATGACCTCGGCGCGGGTCGGATTGGGATTGCGGTCGAGCAGAGCCTTGGCCGCCATCAGCATCCCCGGCGTGCAATAACCGCATTGCGCGGCAAATCGGTCCATAAACGCCTGCTGCAGTGGGTGCAGGTCGGCGCCGCGGCGCAAACCGGCGGTGGTTTCGACCGACTTGCCGGCGCAGGCTTCGGCAAGCGTCACACAGGAAAGCCGCGGCACGCCGTCGATCAAAACGGTGCACGTACCGCAGGTGCCCTGCCAGCAGCCGCCTTTCACCGAAAGATCGCCGACGGTCTCGCGCAGCGTGTCGAGAAGGTTGGCGCCACTTTCCACGAATGTGGCGACTGCTTCGCCGTTAAGATGGAACTGGATCGGAGTCTTCATCGGCTCCTCACGTATGGACCGCACCGAGCAACAGCCGGCGCAGGTAAACCGGAAGAATCTCGCGGCGCCACCAGGCGCTGGCGATAGCGTCGTCGACCGGCGCCGTTCCATCGGCGGCGACCGCAAGCGCCGGAGCGATGCCGGCGGCGTCAAGCGGACGCCCCTCGAGTGCCCGTTCCGCCGCCTTCGCGCGCAACGGCGTTTGCCCCATCGCGTTGTACGCAATGCGCGCGCCGGCAATACGACCGCTTGCGACCGGCAATTGGGCGGAAATCGAAAGCACTGAGATGCCCTTCGGATGCACGCGGGTGACCTTGTGGAAGCGAAACACATCGGTCGGTGGCCGGCGGAACGCAACCGAAGACACCAGCGACGTGCCGCGGTCGCGGCGCCCGAGAAACTCTTCCAGCGGCAGTTCGCGCTGGCCGAAACCGCCGGCGAACTGAGCCGTCGCATCGAGCGCGAGCAGAGCCGCCGCGAAATCCCCATAGGGACTGTTCGCAAACAGATTACCGCCGACGGTCGCCGCCTCGCGTACCGCCGGGCCGCCGACGGCGCGCGCGACGGGATGTAAAAAGGCAAGCTCGCGCTCGGCGAGAATGGCCGCCATCGTGACGCCGGCGCCGAGCTCGACACGGCCGGATGACACCGAAATGTGCTGCAACGCCGGATCGGTCGAGCGGATGATGGTCTGTACCGAGGGGTCAGCCTCGTTGATCGCGCGCATGATCAGCGTGCCGCCGCCGAAAAAATGGGCACCGCGCTCGCTCGAAAGCGCATTTGCCGCGTCGGCCAGACGATCAAAGGTCTTGATGGTAACGGTCACGCGCGGCCCTCCAGCCCCGACGAGGCGGCGAGCTGCGCACGGATCGCCGCAAAACCCGCTTCATAGATGTCTTCGCTGACCATGCGGGTCATTTCGGCTTCCTCGCCATTGCGGGTGGTAAACGAGCATCGCCAATCCCAGAACGTGCGGTCGCCGTCGGTAACCGGCGCCAGCCGCACATGGGCGACATAATTGAACAGCGGAACCGGCGTATCGATCAGGCAGTAACTGAAGGTTTGTTCGAGGTCGGACAACGTCAATAGCTGCTCACGCAGTTCCGCGCCGTCGCGCAGAAAAAAGTGTCGCACACAGCCGACCTTGTCGGAGCTTTGACCGCGCTCGATGCTGCTCTTGCCGACTGCCGGATGCCAGCGGTCGTGGCCATTGAAATCGCGCAGCAGCGCCCATACGCGATCGGTCGGCGCGTCGATGATGGTTGAGCGCACGATGCGGATCACCGCCCTAGCCTCCGAACTGCCGCTTGAGCGCGTCAAAGCCGCCCTGAAACACCCCGCCGCCGATATTGGAGATCAACTCCGCCTCGCGCTCCGGAGCGCAATCGAACTCCGCCGTCCATTCGACGAAGGTCCGCTCACCATCGGTGATCGGCGTGAGCCGCAGCGTAGCCACATAGTTCTCGACTCCCATCGGCGATTCCAGGATCGAGTAGGTGCAAAACAAATCGAAGTCGGACAGGCCGAGCAGCTTTTCGCGAATGCGGTCTCCGTTACGCAGACGAAAGTCGCGCACGCAGCCGATCTTGTCCGACGGCTCACCGTTCTCGATACGGCTTTCCGCAATTCCCGGATGCCATGACGGCAAGCCATTGAAATCGCGGACACGTGCCCAAACGCGATCGGAGCGGCCATTGATGACGCTCGATACATAGACGCGAGCCATGGATCCTTTTTCCTCCGTTTCCGTTCAAGCCGCGCCGGACTACCCGGTGCTGTCGCCGCCACCGCCGCCACCGCCCTCGCCCGGCGGCTTTTTCGCGGTTTCCTTGCGGATGCCCTGCATATCGCGAGCCTCCCGGATAAGACCCGGCATACGCGCGAGACTGCCGCCCTCGATGCCGATCTCGGCCAATATCTGATCGATCATCGGCGCCTGCACGCGATAGCGAAGCGCCGAATCGATCACCTCGTCGGTCGCGCTGCGGCCGCCACCGCCGTCGCGGCCGCCGCCGTTCAACCCGTCGACCTGAAGGATGCGGATGCCTTCGATCTTCTCCATTGGCTTGACGCTTTCGCGCACGATACCCTCAATGCGCTCCAGCAGCCGGCGGCGGAAGATCGATGCACGCGCCGAATCCGACAGCACATTCTCCGCCTCGTTGAACGCACGTTGGGATTCGGCTTCAACGGTGGCGCGCACCTGCTCGGCAGCCGCGGCAATGCGGACTTCCTCGGCTTCCTTCTCGGCGATCACCAGCTCGACCTGACGCCGGCGCCGTGCCGCTTCGCTTTCGCGTACCGTCTTGACCCGCTCTTCGGCCTCGACCGCCTGCGCGCGCGCAGCCTCGGCATCGGCCTGCGCCACCGACTGCTCACGCGACTTCCGGGCGATTTCGATGGCGCTGTCCATGCGGGCGTTCTCGACCGTGGTTTCGCGCGCAATCTCGAGCTGCCGCAACTCACGATCACGCAAGATGCGCGCTTCGTCGATGCCGCGTTCGGAAGCGATCCGCGCGCGCTCGATTTCCTCGCGCGCGGCGATCTCGGCTTCCTGCAGCGCCTGGCCGCGGGCGACTTCGAACTGCTCAATCGCACGCCGCCGCTCCAGTCGGGCAAGCTCGATCGTCTGTTCGCGCACCACGTCGGTGCGACCAACCTGCTGTGCGGCGATAATGTCAGCTTCCTTGACCTTCCGATCGGCATCAGCACGCTCGGCAAGCTTGGCCGCGACCTCGATCGAACGCGCCTGCTCGGCGATTTCGATGACCTTGCGGCGCTCGACGTCGAGAACGTCGCGGGTCTTCGACGATTCAATCCGCTCGCGCTCAAGCGTAAGCTCGGTCGCGATCCGCGCCGCCTCGACAGCCTCGCGTCGCCGGATTTCGGCGTCCTCAATCGCCTCTTCGCGGGAAATCTCGAGCGCCCGGGTGGACTGCTCGGCCGCAATACGATCGGCTGCGACCTTCTTCTCCTGAGCGATACGGCTCGCTTCAACCGCCTCGCGGGCGGCTATTTCAGCGGTATCGACCGCACGATTGCGGGCGATTTCGAGCGTTCGCACTTCCTCGTCGCGGGCGATCCGCTCGGAGGCTATCTTGCGATCCTCGGCGATGCGAACTGTTTCGACCACCTGACGCGAGGCGATCTCGGCGGATTCAATCGCTTCGTTACGGGCAATTTCCAGCCCGCGGGTCGCCTGATCGGCGACGATGCGATCGGCGGCGATCTTTTTGTCGAGCGCGATACGCGCGGTCTCGGTCGAATCGCGAGCGGCGATCTCAGCCGCCTCGACGACCTTGATCCGGGCAATTTCGCGGTTTCTGGTTTCTTCCTCGGCGGCGATGCGTTCGACCGCGATCTTCCTTTCCTGCGCGATGCGCTGCGCCTCGACGGCCTCGCGCGACGCGATCTCGGCTTGCTCGATCGCCCGGTTACGCGCGATATCGAGAGCGCGAACGCGCTCCTCCTGTTGGATTCGCGCCGCCGCCATGACTTCGCGCGCAGCGATGTCGGATTCCTCCAGCGAGCGATTCCGGTCGATCTCCAGTGTCCGGGTGGCAAGCTCGGAGGCGATACGCTCGGCCGCGAGCGCCTTTTCGCGGGCGATGCGGGCTGCTTCGGTCGCCTTCGCCGCCGCGATCTCCTCCTCGTCGATGGCGCGGTTGCGCGTGATCTCACGACGACGGATTTCCTCTTCAAGCGCGATGCGCTCGTCGGTGACCACGCGTTCCTGCGCGATGCGGGCGCGCTCGGTCGCCTCACGGGCGGCGATCTCGGCCTGCTCCAGGTTGCGTGCGCGTTCGATCTCGAGCCGGCGGTTCTCCTCATCCTTGGCGATGCGGGCGACGGCGACGGCGAGTTCCTGCTGGATGCGCGCCTTTTCGGTCTCCTCGCGCGCAGCGATTTCGGCCTGTTCGACCGCGCGAACTCGCTCGATCTCGCGCCGCTGGTCCTCTTCCTGGCGGGCGATGCGGGCGTCGGTGATAACGCCTTCCTGCGCAATACGGGCACGCTCGACCCGTTCACGGGCGGCGATTTCGGCTTCGTCCACCTGGCGGCCGCGCTCGATCTCGCGCTCACGGATGTCGCGCTCGGAGACGATGCGCGCCTCCGCCAATGCCCGCTCATGCGCAATGCGGGTCTTTTCCACCTCTTCGCGGGCGGCGATCTGGGCCTGTTCGGCCTCGGTGTCGCGCAGCGAACGCTCGCGCGCCAGTTCGGCACGCTGCACTGCGCGCCGTACTTCAATGTCGCGCTCCTGATTGAGGCGCGCGGTTTCGCTTTCGCGGTCGATTTCGAGCGCCTGTTTCTCGGCCTCCAAGTTGCGGGTTCGGATCAGGATCATCGAATCCTGCTCGATGTCGTTGCGCAATTTGCGCCGCGACTCAATGTCCTCGATGAGTTTGGTCAAGCCTTCCGCGTCAAAGCGGTTTGACGGGTTGAAAAATTCCAGGTCGGTCTGGTCGAGGTCGGTGATCGCCACCGATTCCAGCTCAAGGCCGTTTTGTTCGAGCGCATCGCGCGCGGTTTCTTTCACGCGGTTGACGTAATCGCCGCGGCGCTCGTGCATTTCCTCCATGGTCATTTCGGACGCGACCGAGCGCAGCGCGGACACCAGTTTGCCTGACAGGAGCGCATCGAGCTCGGCAACATTGAGAGTACGCCGGCCGAGTGTGGCGGCGGCAGTGGTCACCGCTTCGCGCGTCGGCGGCACGCGGACGTAGAACTCGGATTCAATATCGACGCGCATGCGATCCTTGGTGATCAGCGCATCGTCCCGATTGCGCACGACCTGCATGCGCAGGACGTTCATATTGACCGGGGTCACCTCATGAATGAAGGGAAGGACGAACGCGCCCCGGTTGATGATTACTTTTTCGCCGAACAGGCCGGTGCGGACGAAGGACAATTCCTTCGACGAGCGGCGATAGAGCCAGTTTACGAAGTAGACGACGATCGCGATGACGATGACCGCGACGATCAGCCAGATGATCAGGCTGCCGAGAATGGCGACGGACATCTTACTTACTCCCTCCCTGCTCGCCGACCTTGCGGTCCGACACGAGCCGTTTCATGAGTTGGCTGTACTTTCTTGATTGCCTTGAATTTTGCAACCTGAGCAAGAAGCGCTCGCTCGACCGGCAATCGCTCCATCGACGACGCACCGTAGAAACCGTGACAGTGGCGGGCATGCGCCAGCACATATTCGGCGTCGGCCGGTTCGGCGATCGGGCCGCCATGCACCAGAATTAAGACGTCGCGGTTCACCGCAAATGCAGCTTCTGCCATCGCGTCGGTGAGCTTTGGGCAGTCTTCAAGACGCGGCGCAGTCGAAGCTCCGATCGAGCCGCCGACGGTCAGACCGAAATGGCAAACCAGGATGTCCGCACCGGCGCGTGCCATGGCAGCGGCTTCCGACGGATCGAACACGTAAGGCGTCGTCAGCAGATCATGGGCGCGCGCTTTGGCGATCATCTCGACCTCGCGCTCATAGCCCATGCCGGTCTCCTCAAGCCCGGCCCGAAAGCGGCCATCGATCAGGCCGACCGTCGGAAAGTTCTGGATGCCGCTAAATCCGAGCCGCGCGATCTCGTCGAGGAACACGTCCATCTGGCGGAACGGATCGGTGCCGCAAACGCCGGCCAAGACCGGCGTCGCCGAAACCACCGGCAACACTTCCCGCGCCATGTCCAAAACAATGCCGTTGGCATCGCCAAAGGGCATCATGCCGGCCAGCGAACCGCGTCCGGCCATCCGGTAGCGGCCGGAATTGTAAATGACGATCAGGTCGGCGCCGCCCTTCTCTTCACCCTTGGCCGAAATGCCGGTGCCGGCGCCGGCGCCGATGATCGGTTCGCCCCGCGCCTGCATGGCGCGGAAGCGGGCAAGGATATCCGAGCGGGGGATGCGGGCCATCGTTATCCCCTCACCCGGCGGCGCGTCAGCCGGCCGCCAAACAGCCGGCGGAATTCGGCGACGACCGCGTCGGAAAAGCGCGGATCGTTGATGTGCTCAGGCATCCTGACGAGCCGGCGTGTTGCGGTCTGCCGCACGGTGCCCTCCAGCGCCCGAAACAACTCAGTGTCAGCGTTCGGATCGGAGAATGCACGCCCCGGAGCGTCGAGAGCGGAGACGCCGCCTTCGGGAAGGAAGAAGCGCACTGGCCCATCCATCAGATTGAGCCGTTCGCCGATCCAGCGTCCGATGCGCGCGTTCTCCTCCGGAGTCGTGCGCATCAGCGTCACCGTTGGATTGTGGACCTGGAGCGTGCGGCCGCGGTAACGCTCGGGCACAGTGTCCATCGGCCCGAAGTTGACCATGTCGAGCGCCCCGCACGAGCCAATATACGGGATGCGCGTACGCGCTATCGCGCCGAAGCGATCCTCGGTTGCCGGCAACACGCCGCCGAGCAGAAGATCGCATACTTCCGTCGTGGTGATGTCGATGACGCCGGCGAGCGCGCCGGAATCGACCAGCTTCTCCATCGATTGCCCGCCGACGCCGGTGGCATGAAAAACCATGCACTCGAAATCGTCTTCCAGTGCATGGACAATCGCGTCAACGCAGGGCGTCGTGACGCCGAACATGGTCAGGCCGATTGCAGGCTTGCCGCTCGCGCGCCGGGCCGGTTCGCGCTCGGCGCCGGCGGCGCCGCGAGCCTTCACCATCCCGACCATTGCGGCCGCCCCGTTTGCGAGTATCTGCCGTGATACCGAGTTCAGTCCGGCGACATCGGTCACCGAATAAAGCATCATGATATCCGAAGGTCCGACATAGGGCGCGACGTTGCCCGAGGCCACGGACGAGATCAGCACTTTCGGCACGCCGATCGGTAGTGCGCGCATGGCGGGCGCCACCAGCGAGCTTGCGCCGGAGCCACCGGCCGAAATCAACCCGCCCACCGGCTCCTGCCGCTTGATCCAGGTTTCGAATGCCTGCGCCATTGCGGTGATCGCACCGCCGCGGTCGCCGGTGAAGACGGCGTTCGGACCGCCGCGGAAATAGGTGGCGACATGGTGCGGCGGCACATCCGCCGGCGACGGTTTGCCGGTTGTCGATAGATCGACCAGCAAAACGCGCACGCCGGCGCTCGCAATCTGATCGCGGATGAAGCGAAGCTCGTCGCCCTTAGTGTCGAGCGTGCCGGCGACGATAACCGGCGCGACGCCGCCGCGATGAATAGGCCGCAACTCCACGGCCGGCGCGGATGCGATCGCCGCAGGCTCGGGCGCCGTGGTACGCGTGCGCGCGCTGGTTTCGATCTGGGCCGACGGTGCGGGTTGCGACCAGCGCGTCGGCAATACCGGATTGGAATTGTAAACCCTGATCGGACCTCGGGGTTTGGTAACACGCCGCTCGCCCTGCGGCGCGGCCGCCTCATCGGCACTCCCGAGCGGCTCCTCCGCGCCGTGCTGGCCGACGCCCAAGAGACGTTGTTGCAGGTCGCGATCGGCTTCGAGGCGGGCGGCTTCCATGATCCGGTTGACCCGGCCATTGATCATGATCGCCACTTTTTCGGCGACCGCGGTGGCGACCCCGATATTTTGTTCGACGACAAAGACGCCGATTTCACCCTCCGCCGCGAGATTGAGCAGAATTTCCTCGACTCTCTGCACGATGACCGGGGCGAGGCCTTCGGTCGGCTCATCCATGATGAGCAGACGCGGGTTGAGCAGGAATGCCCGCGCAATGGCGAGCATCTGCTGCTCGCCGCCGGAAAGCTGGTTGCCGCGGTTCGTCCGGCGTTCCGCCAGCCGCGGGAACGCCTCGTAGATGCGCGCGACGGTCCAGTTCGCCCGACTACCGCCGGACGCGAGTTGCAAATGTTCGTCGACCGTGAGCGACGGCCATAGCCGCCGGCCTTGCGGCACGTAACCGATGCCGAGCCGCGCGATCTCGGCCGGCGTGCGTCCGACCAACTCTTCGCCCATGAAGCGGATCGAGCCGCTGGCGATCGGCGTCAAGCCGACGATCGCCTTGCACAAAGTGGTCTTGCCCATGCCGTTGCGGCCGACCAGCGAGAGGACACCTTGCTCGAGCTTCACATCGACGCCCTGCAGGGCGTGACTGCGGCCGTAGAAGACGTTCAATCCCCTGATCTCGAGCAGATCGGGCGGGCGGCGTTCAACCATGACCGCCTCCCAAATAGAGTTGCTGGACTTCGGGATCCGCCTCGATCTCCTGCGGCGAGCCTTCTTTGAATATGCGGCCGTTGTGCATCATCGTGACGCTTTCGACGACGCGCAGCGCCACGTCCATGTCATGCTCGATGATGATGTAGCCGATATGGGCGGGCAGCGCGGTGAGAATGGCGACGAGGTCGCGCCGCTCGTTCGGCGACAGGCCCGCCGCAGGCTCGTCGAACAGAATGAACCGCGGCGCGCCGGCGAGCGCCAGCGCAATTTCGAGCTGGCGTTGCTGCCCGTGCGCCAACTCGCCGACCAGGCGATCGGTCACGTCTTCCAGATGGACGAGGGAAATGAGGTCGGCGACCGACTGCATGATCGGATCGCTCGCGCGCGCGCGGATCAGCGAGAAGCGGCTGCGCGAGACGCCGCGGCAGGCGAGATAGACGTTATCGCGCACGGTCAGTCGCGGGAACAGAAGCGAAATCTGGTATGTCCGCCGCAATCCGCGCCGGATGCGCTCGTGCGGCGGCAGCAAGGTAACATCTTCGCCGAAGAAACGTACGGTCCCCGACGTGGGCGGAAAATCGCCGGTAACGCAATTAAGCAGCGTCGTCTTGCCGGCGCCGTTCGATCCAAGAACGGCGCGGCGTTCGCCGGGGCGCACGCTCAGCGTAATGTCGGTCAGGGCGCGCAGCGCTCCGAACATGCGGCTTACGCCACGCAATTCGATCGCGTTGCCGGTGCCGGCGGCGGCCATTCTTTCGGCGATGGAACTCACCGCCCGCTCCTGCCGTTCGTGGCGCCCACCCGCGTCACCCAGCGCCGCCACAGGCCGACGACGCCATCGGGAGAAAACAGCACGATGACGAGAAACCCGAGACCGATCAGAGTCTGAAAGCGGCGTCCATCGAGACCGACCGCAACCAGCGCGTCGAGCGCGAAGGTGCGAAGCATCACATAGATGAACGCACCGATGAACGGCCCAATCGGATGGCCGAGACCGCCGACCACCGCGATCACCAAGAGGTTGATGACGACTGCAACGTCGACCGAGAAAGGGGAAATCTGATTGTTTTGCCAGACCAAGAGAATTCCGCCGATCGCAGCGATAACGGCGGCAAAAGCATAAGCGGCAATGCGATGGGCCGTAACGTTATACCCGATCGCTTCCATGCGACGGGGATTGTCGCGCACGCCCTGGAGCGCGAGGCCAAACGGCGAGCGGGAAACGTACAGGACGACGACGTAACTGAGCGCCGCGAAGAACAGGATCATGTAGTAAAGCGGAACTGGATCGCCCCATTTCACGCCAAAAAAATGCGGGGCGGGAATGGTTGTAAAGCCGTTGAATCCGTTAAAGATCGGCCAGTTCTGCAGCGCCAGATAAAAGAACGACGTCGCCAGCGCCAGCGTGATCATGATCGTGTAAATGCCCTCGGTACGGGCCGAGAGCGCACCTGCAAGCGTGCCGAAGGCCACGGCTATGACGATGGCCAGCGGCGCGGCGACCCACCACGGCCAGAAAAAGCTGACCTTGGGGAGCGAACTCACCCCGAGCACAGCGATCATGTAGCCGGCGACGCCGGCCACGGTCATTTGCGCAAGGCTGACCATGCCGCCGTAGCCGCCTAAGAACATCAACGACAGCGCGATCATGCCAAGGATCATGGTCCAGCCGGCAATCTGCCGAAGGAAAAAATCATTGGCGATGGCGGGAAAAATCATCATGAAAACGCCAAGCAAAAGGATCAGCGCATGGCGCGACACCCAGCGTCCAAATTCGCCGCCGCGCTGCGCCTCGCCTACGCCGAGCGGCGTTTCCCGGGTGGTTTCGGCAAGCGCCATCAGCGTCTCCCCAAAAGTCCCTGCGGACGCAGCGCCAGCACGATGACCATGATCAGAAAACTCAAGACGGTCGAATAATTCTGAAAATAGACGGTACCGATCTGTTCGGAGAGAGCGATGATAAGCGCCCCGATCGCGGCGCCCGGTATCGATCCCATGCCGCCGACGATGACCACCACCAGCGACGCCAGCAAGAAATGCGAATCTTCGCCGAGTGAAAGCGACTGGAATGTACCCCCAACGATGCCGGCCATGCCGGCAAGTCCGGCGCCGAACGCGAACACCACGACAAACAGAAGCTGGACGCGATAGCCGAGAACCGAGAGCATGTCGCGGTCGTCAACACCGGCTCGGATCATCACGCCGATCCGGGTGCGGTTGAGCGCCAGCCACATCCCCACTCCGATGACGACTGCGGCGGCAAAGATGACCAGGCGCACGGCGGGATAGTGCAGGTAAAACGCCTCGCCGTTCGATTTGACGAAGACGACGATGGGCATCCCGACCGGACCATCCAAATAATCCGGCGTATCGATCTGAATGGCGTTACCGCCCCAGACCCACACCATCAGATCGGAGAAGACGATTGACAAACCCAGCGTCACCAGCGTCTGTCGCAGATCCTGTCCCTCCATCCGGCGAAAGATGAAGAACTGCATGGCGACGCCGACAACGGCACAGCTCAAAAACGCAATCACGTAGCTGAACAGCCACGACCCGGTCCATTGCGTGGCTTCGTAACCCATATAGCCGCCGAACAGATAGAGCGAGCCGTGCGCCAGGTTGACGTTGCGCATCAAGCCAAAGATTAGGGTGAAACCGGCGGCCACCAAAAAATAAAGCCCGCCGAGCGTGATCCCGTTGAACAGCGCGTTGATGAAAATCAGTTTTTTGCCGAATACCTGCTCGAAGCCGGCAGGCCACGGTGCCAGCACCAGCCACAAGACAAATATGACCGCGACCGCAATGATCAGCGCCCAAACGGGATGACGGCCGATCCAACGGCCGAACGCGTCACCACCCGTGGCGGTCTCGGTTCGCTGCTCATTGTCGAAAATTGTGGCCAACGGGGTCCTCCGCACGAGCAAAAACTACCTGAGCAGAGGCGCTCAGGCATGCTCGATAGTCTGATTTTCGCGGCCGGCCTACTCGCTGACGACCCTGGCGATGGTCCGGTACTGTGTGGGCGCTATCCCCACATGGGACGAAAAGAAATGAGTGAAGTGGCTCTGTGACGAAAAGCCCAGTTCGCAGCCGATGTCGGTAACCGAGGCTTGCGAAGCGGTCAGCCGGTCGAGCGCCCGTTCCACTCGCATGGTGTTGGCATAAAGCGCGGGAGTTACCCCGGTATTTTCGCGGAACAGCTTGAAAAAGTGCGGCCGGGAAAGACCGGCATCACGGGCCACGGCGTCGAGCTCAATAGCCTGGCCGACACCGCTGTCCAGGATACGGAGCGATTTGCGCACGCGAAAATCAATGGCATCCCGCCGCACCGCCGGGGACGGTCTTTGCCCGCCTCGCCACGATTCGTGAAAACTCGCATCAAAAAGTTGATTCAAATAGCGATTGACGATGCGATAGCTGGCATTGGTGACCAGGACGTGGGCAAGACTTGCGCAGATTGAGCGGAGCGTGGTTCCGACCTGAATGGCGTTTGAGCCAAAGCGCAGACTGCCGCGGCCTTCCTGGTCGCAGTCGAGCCAGCGGTCGCAGATATAGGCCACCAGAAAGACCGAAGGCTGGTCGGGCGCCGTTGGCTGAAACGAGTGCGGCTGCCACGGATTGATCGCTACGCCGGCCGCCTGATCGACCAGGTGCGGAACATCATCGATGGTTACGATTGCCGGCGAGCCATTAAGCAGGAACGTCAGATGGCCCTCGCGGTGGGCATGCATGCGCATCGGCTTGTCAAGCCGATAGACCGTTACTCGGCCAAATGAGCCATGACAGACGGCCAACGCCGTACTCATAAGCCGTCCCCTCCCACAACGCATATCGTTGTTTTATTTGTAGATTAAACGACGCCGGATCGAGGTTGACAAGTGGGCCGCACAGCGATGCGGCTTCGTAGCGCGCCGACACCCCGTCCGCGCAACGTTTCAGAATCAGACTGCCAGACACGGCTGAACCGGCCGCTTTGGGCCCGCGCAGGCTTGTCGCGCGGGCGTCAGCGCTGTTACGATTTAAGCGCGGTCGAACTGGGGGCGACGGCCCTGTTGATCACCCATCAGCGGATTCGGCCGGTAAAAAGGGCGCTGTCGCACGGCGCTCATCACAGGAGGGAACCTCATGCGAAAGGGCTTACTGTTGGCAACGGCGGCCGGATTTGCCGCGTTGGTTGCGACCGGATCGGCCAATGCTGCCGACAAACTCAAAGTGGGCGTCACCGCCACGCTCGAAGGTACCTATACCGTGCTCGGCGAAGACGGCATGCGCGGTTACGAACTTGCGGTTGAAGCGCACGGCGGCAAGGCCGGGGGCAAAGAGATCGAGACCGTCGTCGGTTCGACCGACGCCAGCCCTGATTCGGCCATTCGCGCCGCCAAGAAATTGGTCGAGCAGGATAAGGTCGACATGATGATCTCCCCGCTTTCGGGCGCGGAAGGCATCGCGATCCGGGATTACTCAAAGACGCAGCCGCAGATTACATTCATGAATGCTGGATCCGGCGCGCTTGAGACCACTTACGGCGATCCATCCGCTGGCATCAAGCCATCGCCGAATTTCTACCGGACCAACCTGGATGGCGCGCAGTGGCACGCCGGCCTCGGCGACTATGCCTATAACGTCAAACACTACAAAAAGATTGCGACGATCGGCGAAGATTACGCCTTCGTCTACACGCAGGTGATGGGCCTGGTGCTTGAGTATTGCAAGGCGGGCGGGCAAATCACCAAGCGTCTGTGGGTGCCGCTCGGCACCAAGGACTTCGCGTCTTACATCCCGCAGCTTCTCTCGGAAGACGTCGACGCCATCTATCTCGGTCTCGGCGGCGCGGATGCTGTGAACTTCCTCAATCAATACCAGCAAGCCGGCGGTCACGCGCATCTGATCGGCGGTTCGATCATGGTCGACCAGACCGTTCTTTCATCGAAGGGCAAGGCCAAAGACGCGCTGATTGGCACCATCGCTGCCAGCGGCATGGCCGACAACGACCCAAGTCCGAAATGGCAGGCGTTTGTGAAGGCCTACCAACAGCATGCAAAGACCGGTTATTTCAAGAACGCGTTCGCCAGCCCGTCGCTGCTCGCGATCAACTACTACAACTCGGCCGACGCGATGTTCAAGGCGCTCGACCAGGTGAAGGGCGATCTGTCCAATAACAACAAGGCGTTCCGCGAAGCGCTGAACAAGACTTCGCTCGACGCTCCGAACGGACACATCACGCTCGACGAGAACCGCCAGGCGATCGGCACCAACTTCGTCACCGAGGTGGTGAAGGACGATAAGGGCGGCCTCGTCAGCAAGGTGGTCAAGGAAATTCCGAACGTGCAGGAGCGCCTCGGCTTCTCCAAGGCGGTGTTCGACAAGTTCGTTCCGCCGGGCCGCGAAAACCCGCCCTGCAAGAAGAACTACGAATAAACGACGACAACAGAGCTTAAGGGAGATCGGCCGCGCCAAAAAGCGCGGCCGATTTTTATCTTGGATTGCCGGCGAGTGCGTCAGCCATGCGGCGCTCGTCAAGTGCGTTCTCCCACTTGGCGATGACCACGGTGGCGATGCCATTGCCGATCAGGTTGGTCGGCGTCAGGCCCTGCGACAGCAAGCGATGCACGCCAAGGATCAGCGCCACGCTTTCGACCGGGATCGTGCCGACCGCGGCTAACGTCGCCGCGAGCACAATGAACGCGGCACCCGCGACCCCGGCGGCGCCTTTCGATGCCACAAGGAGTACCGCCAATAGCCCGACCTGCTGCTCGATCGAAAGCGGCGTGTTGGTGGCCTGCGCCAGAAACACGGTCGCAGTCGCCAGGTAAAGACAGGTGCCGTCGAGATTGAACGAATAACCGGTGGGAATAACCAATCCGACCACGCTCTCGTCGCAGCCCATGGCTTCGAGCTTGGCGATCATGCGCGGCAATACCGTCTCCGATGAGGTGGTCGCGATTACGATCAAAAGTTCTTCACGGATGTAGCCAATGAAACGGAAAAGGCTCACACCGCACCAGCGAGCGATCGGCCACAGGACCAAAAAGATGAAGACGAGGCAGGTGGCGTAAAACGTAATGATGAGCTTGCCGAGCGAAACCAGAGAGCCGGCGCCGAATTTGCCGACTGTGAACGCGATCGCACCGAACACACCCACAGGCGCCGCCCACATGACCACGGCGACAATGCGAAAGAACATCCGCGAGGCAATGTCGATCAGGTCGGTGAGCGGTTTGCCGGCAATGCCGAGGGCGCTCAACGCGAAGCCGCACAACACCGAGACATAGAGGACTTGAAGCACATTGCCTTCGCTGAACGCGCCAATGAAAGTATCGGGGATGATCGCGAGCAGAAATTGCGTCGTGGTGCGGTGATGCGTCTGTTCGATATACGCCGCCACACTCGACGCATCGATGTGCGATAAATCCACATTCATGCCGACGCCCGGCCGAAACAGATTGACCGCTACCAGCCCGACAACGAGCGCCACCGTGGTCAGCGCCTCGAAATAGAGCAGCGCTTTAAAGGCGACGCGGCCGACCTTCGCCATGCTCGCCATACCCGCGATGCCGTGCACGACCGTACAGAAGATGATCGGCGCGATCAGTACGCGGATCGCCTTGATGAAGGCGTCCCCCAGCGGCGCCATGCGCACGCCGATCTCCGGGTAAAATTCCCCAAGTGCGACGCCGATCGCCATGGCGACCAGCACCAGAAACCAGAGCTGCAGGTAAAACGGACGGGGGCCGGCGGCAGCTTCCATGCCGTCCCGATTCTGGCGTGTCATTCAAGGCGCAACGAAGCAATCCGGGCAATGCGTTGCAAGCCCGGGCTGCTTCGTTTGCGCTGCTCCTCGCAATGACGGAGTAAGCCGTCAGGCGTCGTACTCGGCCGAAATATCCTTGCCGGTATAGTCGGGCATGAACGCCGCCGACGCCAAGCTGACCACCGCACAGGCGGCAATGTAGATGGCGATTGCATAGCCTGACGCATAGGCGGCAAACAACGCCCCGGCAATGATCGGCGATGGCCCACCGGCAATGATTGAGGCAAGCTGATAGCCAAGCGAGGCGCCGCTGTAGCGAAGCCGCGGCGTAAACGCCTCCGCGATCAGCGCCGCCTGCGGTCCGTACATGATATCATGCGGAATGAACGACAGCACGATGGCGATGAACACCGCCGACGGGATCGCCGTGTCCACCATGCCGAAATAGAGGAATCCGAACAGCCCAGTGATGGCCGCGCCGATAAGATACAACTTTCTCCGCCCGATACGGTCGGAGATATGTCCGGACAGCGGAATGGTGATGAACGAAACGCACGATGCCACCAGCACCGCCGCGAGAATGAAATCGCGCGACATGTGCAGGGTGTGTACGGCGTAGGCGAAGATAAAGGCGGCGAAGATATAGAACGGCGCCTGCTCGGCCATGCGCAATAACGCGGAAAGGATGATTTCACGCGGCTGCTTCTTGAGGACTTCGGCAATCGGCGCCTTTTCGATTTTGTTCTGATCGAGGAGCTTTTGGAAAACCGGCGTCTCGAGGATGCCGAGGCGGATCCACAGCCCGATACCGACCAGCACGATCGAGATCAGGAAGGGAATCCGCCACCCCCACACCGGGAATTGATCGCCGGTCAAAGCGCTGACGCCGAGGATCACCAGATTGGAAAGGAACAGACCGCATGGCACGCCGAATTGCGGCCAAGACGCCACGAGGCCGCGCTGCCCGTGTGTGCGCGCCCATTCCATCGCCAGCAATACCGAGCCGCCCCATTCGCCGCCAACGCCGATGCCTTGCAGCGCCCGCAGGATGGTCAGGAAGACGGCGCCCCAAATGCCGATCGACGCGTAGGTCGGCACGAAAGCGATCAGGAAGGTCGCGATGCCCATGCACAATAACGTGGCAATGAGTGTCGCCTTGCGGCCGATGCGATCACCATAATGGCCGAAGATCGCCGCCCCGACCGGGCGCGCGATGAAGCCGACGAAATATGTGCCGAAAGCGGCTAGCGTCCCGGCCGCCACCGATTCATGAGGGAAGTAGAGCTTGCCAAAAACAAGTCCGGCCGCCGTGCCGTAGATGAAAAAGTCGTACCATTCGATGGTGGTTCCGATTGTCGAAGCGATGACGGCTTTGCGCAGTTGCGCGCTATGCTCAGACTCCCGTAGCGGCCCAGCGGTCGTTGCCATTGCCATGGCGTATCTCCCCTTGATGCCTTTTTGCTGAGCGGATCGCGGCAGAGATCCGCCTTATGCAAGGGAAGATTACTAAAGAGCCGGAGGCGTGGCTATAAGGCTATAGCCGCAGTGCCGCCGCAGCCGCTGGGACCAAGCTTGCCGGATCATTTATTGCGTCGGCTTGCCCGACGCGGCCATCACGGTAACCGGCATGTCGCGATAATAATCCGCGAACAGCTTTTTCAAGTTTTCCACCTTCGGCAGATCGTTGAACACGATGTACGGATAAGACGGATGCAACACCAAAAAGTCCTGATGGTAATCCTCGGCCGGATAGAAACCGGTGAGCGGCTCAAGCTTGGTCACGATCGCCCCTGGAAAAACATGGGCCTTGTCGAGCTGGGCGATATAGGCCGCAGCGATACGCTTCTGATCTTCGTTGGCGTAAAAGATGGCCGAGCGATATGACGGCCCCTGATCGGGACCTTGAAAGTTCAACTCGGTCGGATTGTGCGCCACGGAAAAATAAATCTGCAGGATCTTGCCGTAGGAAATCTGCTTTGGATCGAAGGTGACGGCGACCGACTCGGCGTGGCCGGTCGTCTCCGTGCCGACCATCTGATAATGCGCAGTTTCTTTTTTGCCGCCGGAATAGCCGGACACGGCCCGGGTCACTCCCTTGGTATGTTCAAAAACACCCTGCACACCCCAGAAGCAGCCGCCCGCCAGCACCACGGTCTGCGAGCCGGCGTCGGCCGTCCCGGACAGGTCAGTTACCGGCGCCGGGATCGTTACCGCCGGCTCGGCGGCACCGGCGGCCGTCACCGCCATGCCGATAAACGGGATTGCGAACAAGGCGCGCCAGATTTTCATCGGTCTCTCCGGAACGTAGGCAACGAGCGGGACGATCGGATCGCAGAATGTGTAAGCAGGACCTGCGGGCGACGCCAATCACAATTGTCGGCACGCCCCGCCAGGCGCCGCTCACGACTTCGTGTGGGGCTCGGCCTGTGCAATGCTTCACCGCTCGCCAAGGAAGGAGATGCGATATGACATTACAGGTGCGCCGTGTCGTGACCGGCCATGACGCGCGCGGACGCGCGGTCATTGCCGTCGATGAAACGACCAGCAATGTCCGGGTGTCTCGCCCCGGCATAACGACGAGCGTGATTTGGACCACAGAAGGTTTCCCGGCCGATAATTCGAGCCCCGATGACGGTGCGGCACGCACGATCGGGACCGCACATACGAACGGCACGGTATTCCGGGTAATCGAATTCAGTCCAGGGGCCGCTCCCCGGATGCATCGCACCGATTCGATCGATTACGCGATCGTCATTTCCGGCGAGATTGACATGCAAGTGGACGATGGCCGCGAGGTACACCTGAAGGCTGGCGACGTGCTGGTCCAGCGCGGGACCATCCATAACTGGGTCAACCGCGGTACCCGACCGTGCATCATGGCATTCGTGCTGATCGATGCGGAGCCGGTTAAGGTAAACGGCACGACACTGCATGCCGAAGGCTGACCGACCCTACCGCATGTCAGCTATGACGCTCGCCATTCGGGCTCGAAACCGCCGATTAACGATTTCGCCCAAAGATCGGCTGCCGGTCAGGTCCAGCGATGAATACAACAGCGGCGCAACGGGTAAAGCCAGCCCCCGACACGACGACCCGTGAGCCCATCGAGCGTGAGGGTGCCGCACGTACGCCGGTCTGCTTTATCGTCGATGCCGACGACAACATCCGGCATTTTCTGTCGCTGGTCCTGCATGGTGCCGGGCTCGATACCGAAGAATTCGCCGACAGCCAGAGCTTCCGCGCCGCAGTTGCCCGCCAGACGCCTGACCTGGTTTTCCTCAACATCGCGCTGGAATCCTCCGACGCAATCGAATGCGTGGTCGCGCTCGGCAAGAAGAATTACACCGGCTACGTGCAGCTGATGAGCAACCGTGGCTCGGCCGTGCTCGAACACGTCAAAAGCATTGGCCAGCAGCAGCGACTGCAGATGCTGCCATCGCTCAAGAAGCCGTTCGAGACCAGCACCGTGTTGACCATTCTGCAGGATTTACGGCTTGGTCACCCCCCTGCCATGGCGACGCGCATCGAGCTGCAGGAAGCGCTGCGCCACAACTGGATCGAGTTCTGGTATCAGCCGAAGATCGATCTGCGCAAAAAGCAATTGGTCGGAGTCGAGGCGTTCGCGCGGGCGCGCCATCCACAAAATGGCGTACTCCTGCCCGGCGCATTCATGCCGGGCGCCAAGGAGCCGGACCTCATCAAGCTTTCCGAACTGGCGCTCGAAGCCGGACTGAAAGCCAATCTCGCTTTCGCAAGGCTCGGCGTCCATTTGCGTCTTGCGGTGAACGTTCCGGTCCAGGCACTGGTCAAGATTGCGGTCGCCGACATCGTGCAGACCTATCGTCCGCAATACGAGAAGTGGCCGGGTATCATTATTGACGTGCCGGAAGAGCAGATCGTCACGGAACTTGCGCTCGCCAGCGAAGTCGCCAAAAAGCTTCGGCCGCTCAATATTTACCTGGCGGTTGACGATTTCGGCCGCGGCTATTCCTCACTGGCGCAGGTCAAGGAGCTACCGTTTGCCGAGCTCAAGCTCGCCCGTACGTTCATTGCCGATTGCGGTATCGACAAGGTCAATGCCCCGCTGTGCAAGACCGTGATCGACCTGGCACATGGATTCGGCAGCGTCGCCGTCGGCGTCGGCATCGAAAAGGCCTCCGAGGCGCTGGCGTTGGTGAGTATGGGCTGCGACTACGGGCAAGGATTTCTGCTCGGCCAGCCGATGCCGGAAGACCGTTTTGTCTCGCTGTTGCGTCAGCGTGCCGCTTCGCAGGGCCGCAAACTGGGCGCCGCATTGCCGAAGCCGTAAGTAATCGCGCGGTTGCCGCACCGCGCCGAAAAGTGTATCCAACGGCGCGCCGGGCGGGGCATAGCGTAGCCTGGTAGCGCGTCTGCTTTGGGAGCAGAAGGTCGCAGGTTCAAATCCTGCTGCCCCGACCATCCGACCTCCCTGTCCTACCTGGGGACTATGATCGGAACATTAGCCGCATGACCGCCCGTATTTACCGACCGGCTCGCACGGCGATGCAGTCCGGCGAAGCGAATACCAAGGAATGGGTGCTCGATTACGAGCCCGAGCAACCGCGTAACATTGAGCCGCTGATGGGCTGGACGAGTTCCAGCGACATGAAGCAGCAAATCCGGTTGAACTTCGACAGCAAAGAAGAGGCGGTTGCCTTTTGCGAGCGCGAAGGCATCCCCTACCAGGTATTCGAGAGCATCCCGTCAGTTCGGCAACGTATGTCTTATTCCGATAATTTCGCCTATTCGCGCCGCCAAGCCTGGACGCATTAGCGCAAAGCCGGGCTTTCTACGCGGTCGCCGGGAGCGATACCGAACTTGCGCGCGGTGCCGGCGATCACCTCGAGCACCGAACGCACTGGACCTCCCGACGGGATCAGCGCATCCGACAGCGGCTTGGTGTCCTCGGCAATGTTGAGGATGCGTCCATCGGCGCGAATGAAGATCATGTCGAGCGGGATGTACGTGTTGCGCATCCAGAATGCGACCGGCTGCTCCTGTTTGAAGTCGAACAGCATGCCGTGGCCCTCCGGCAACGTCTTGCGGAACATCAGGCCGTGTTCGCGCTCGGCCTCGGTGGTGGCGAGTTCGACGGTGAAGGCCCGCACGCCGCCCTTGGTGACGATCTCCAGTGTCGCTTCACCGGCAGCGAAGGCCGGTCCGGAAACGCATAAGGCCAATAACGTCGCCGCCGCCGCGAACCGCGCCGGATGCACGATAACGGAAAGAACGGCGATGAAGCCGGTTAGTGCGAGGCGGGACCGAGAGGTCCGCTTTCCGGCCGGACTTCGGCCGCCATCAGGCCCTTCGGGCCCGGTCCAAACCGGACCAGAACGAACTGGCCGGGACGCAGTTCGGCAATGCCGAACCGGCGCAGCGTCTCCATATGCACGAAAATATCGGGCGTTCCCTCGCCGCGGGTGAGGAAGCCGAAACCACGAAGCCGGTTGAACCATTTCACCTGCGCCCGTTCGAGACCGCTTGTCGGGGTCACGGTAACATGGGTGCGCGGCGGCGGCATCTGCGCCGGATGGATGGCGGTCGATTCGTCCATCGACAGCACGCGGAAGGCCTGCAGGCCCTTGGGGCGCACGAGCACCTCGCACACCACCCGCGCACCTTCATAAGCGGTTTGGAAGCCGTCGCGCCGCAGGCAGGTGACGTGCAGGAGCACATCCGCCATGCCATTGTCAGGCACGATAAATCCATAACCCTTGGCGACATCGAACCATTTGATGACGCCGGACACCTCGACGACGTTTGCCGCCGACTCGTCATTGAGCTCGACGTCGGCTCCAAGGCCAAGCCGGGTTGTTTTTTGTTCGATCCCGTCCGACGCCATGACCGCCGTGGCCGCCGCCGCTTCTATGCTGGCGCCCCGCGCGGGCGCATCACGAATCTCTTGAATCGAAGATAACACCAGCGGTCGAGGGGAAAAGCACAAAAATGCAACACCCGGCTAAAAGTGTCACAGCCTGTGAACATCGGTGGATGACCCGTCATCGACGAACGGTTCGAAGACGGTGCCGATGTCGCCGCGCACGACCAGGTCGGCGATGTCGTCAAAGTCGGTCGGTTCGCGGTTGACGATGATCAGCCGGGCGCCATTGCGCTTGGCCATCAAGGGAAATCCGGCCGCGGGCCAGACCACCAGCGACGAGCCGATCGCCAGAAATAGATCGCAAGACAGTAAAAGCGCCTCCGCCTGCCGCATTGCGGTATCCGGCATCGCTTGGCCGAACGAGATCGTCGCGGTCGTGATGTAGCCGCCGCAGGCCGTGCAGTCCGGCGCACACCCATTGCCGGCTTCCATGCGCGACCGCACCCAGGAAAGTTCATAGCGTTGCTGACAATCCATGCAGAGGGCATAGGTCGTATTGCCGTGCAGCTCGACGACGTGTTCGGGTGCGATGCCAGAGGCTTGATGCAGATTATCGATGTTCTGCGTCACCACCGCCGGCACCTTGCCGGCGCGGTAGAGACTGGCCAGCGCCCGATGCCCGCGGCCCGGTTTGGCGTTGCCGAATTCGTCCCCCATGGCGAAACGCCGGCGCCACGATTCATTGCGGGCTTCTTGGCTGGCCAGAAATTCATCGAACGGGATCGGCCGGTTCTTGGTCCACATGCCGCCGGGCGAGCGGAAGTCGGGAATGCCGCACTCGGTCGAGATGCCGGCCCCGGTAAAGGGCAGGATCGCCCTCGCCTCGTCGATTATCTGCCTGAACTGCGGCATGACGCCCGCAAGGTCTGCCACGCTATCTACCCGGCCAGTCCTGTCATACATAGCTGAGGCAAACCCACCGGGATCGGGATTCAACGCCATACAGGGTGCATCATGCGGTATCTGCATACAATGCTTCGCGTTCGCAACCTCGACGCCGCGCTCGACTTCTACTGCAACAAGCTCGGCCTGAAGGAGACCCGCCGGCGGGTCGACGACAAAGGCAAGTTCACCCTGGTTTTCCTGGCGGCGCCGGCCGACGGCGAATTGATCGCCGAGGGACCGAAGGGCCGCGAAGCGCCGCTGGTCGAGTTGACCTATAACTGGGAGGGCAACGAGGATTACGGCGAGGCGCGTTATTTCGGCCACCTCGCCTATGAGGTCGACGACATCTACGCCACCTGCGAGAAGCTTATGCAGGCCGGCGTCACCATCAATCGCCCGCCGCGGGACGGCATGATGGCGTTCGTGCGCTCGCCCGACAAGCAGTCGATCGAACTGCTGCAGAAGGGAGCGGCGTTGCCGCCGAAGGGACCGTGGAAGTCGATGCCCAACACCGGGCATTGGTGAGCATGGCGGCGGCACTTGCTTGCCGCTGCCCGCGATCCTCTTTATATGTCGCGCCCTTCGAAGCCACGCGATTTGCGCGGGCCCGCGCCCTTCGTCTAGCGGTCCAGGACGCCGCCCTTTCACGGCGGAAACACGGGTTCGATTCCCGTAGGGCGCGCCAGCCAACAAAATCAATTACTTAGCGGATCGTTGGTGAAGATAGTAGCGCGTTTAGTGAAGTCCGCCGCGAGCGCGGATCAACCGCGGCCCGATTTGACCGGCCTTCGCTGCCTCATGTGCCGGTGTATATGGCCGCCTGCATCCGGGATGCCTTTACGTCAATGGTACGCCAGCGATTTCAACATTCGCGTTCCCGCTTCCGACCCACGCATTTTTCGCAAACCATTCGTGCATGAGTCGGCAGTGTGGGCAGTATGTCCGCCCGAAAAAGACCGGAGATGAACGGAACGCTTCTATAGATGCGACTTTCCTGCCGGTCGATATTGCCTGGCCCGTTGTCGGGCAACGGATCATGATGGTGACCATGTTCACATCCTTATGGAAGCGAATGATCAGCAAACGAAACGAGGATGTG
>JAGXAC010000008.1 GCA_019075925.1 Hyphomicrobiales bacterium
GAAGGTGGACAGCCTGTATTTCACCATGCTCAACCACAACAAGCGATCGATCACGCTCGACACCAAGAACCCGAAGGGCAAGGAGGTGCTGACCGCGCTGATCAAGTCCTGCGACGTGCTGGTCGAGAATTTCGGCCCCGGCGTACTCGATCGCATGGGCTTCCCCTGGGAGAAGATCCAGAGCATCAACCCGAAGATGATCGTGGCGTCGATCAAGGGCTTTGGTCCCGGCCCGTACGAAGACTG
This sequence comes from Hyphomicrobiales bacterium, assembly GCA_019075925.1. GTDB lineage: Bacteria > Pseudomonadota > Alphaproteobacteria > Rhizobiales > Xanthobacteraceae > BOG-931. The sequence goes on from JAGXAC010000008.1 coordinate 247, forward strand.
CAAGGTCTATGAGAACGTCGCGCAATGCACCGGCGGCGCCGCCTCGACCACGGGCTTCTATGACGGTCTGCCGCTCGTGACCGGCGCGCAGATCGGCGACAGCGGCACCGGCTTGCACCTGGCGCTCGGCATCGTCACCGCGCTCTACCAGCGCACCCATAGCGGCAAGGGCCAGCGCGTCACGGCCGCGATGCAGGACGGCGTGCTCAACCTCTGCCGCGTCAAGCTGCGCGACCAGCAGCGGCTGAAAACCGGGCCGCTGACCGAATACAGCCAGTACGGCGAGGGCATTCCCTTCGGCGCGGCGACGCCGCGCGCCGGCAACGATTCGGGCGGCGGCCAGCCGGGCTGGATTCTCAAGTGCAAAGGCTGGGAAAGCGACCCTAACGCCTATGTTTACTTCATCACCCAGGCGCCGGTATGGGGCGAGATCTGCGACCTCATCGGCAAGCCCGAATGGAAGACCGATCCCGATTATGCGACGCCGCCGGCGCGCCTACCGCGTCTGCGCAGGATATTCGATACCATCGAGCAATGGACCGTGACCAAAACCAAGTTCGAGGTCATGGACGAATGCAACAAGCACGACGTTCCGGTCGGACCGATCCTGTCGATGAAGGAACTTGCCGACGAGCCCGCGTTGCGCGCAACCGGCACCGTCGTCGAGGTCGATCATCCCACGCGCGGGCCCTACTTAACGGTGGGCAATCCGATCAAGCTTTCGGACTCGCCGCCCGACGTGCGACGCTCGCCGCTTCTTGGCGAGCATACCGACGAAATCTTGCGCAAAGTGCTCGGATGTTCTGATAGGGAGATGGCCGAGATCAAGACCGCGGGAGCGTTGAGCGCGCCGGAGAAGAAGGCCGAAGCAGCATAACCTTCCGTTCGAAACAGAGCGAGACGTCACGCATGCGTATTGTTGTGCACGGACAGCAGGCGTTCGGTAAGGCGGTGCTTGAAGCGCTTATCAAGCGCGGTGAGAACATCGTCGCCGTTTATGTCGCGCCGGAGAAAGACGGAGCGAAAGCTGATCCGCTCAAGGAGGCCGCGGTTGCGGCCAACCTGCCGGTGCGTCAGCCTGCGTCGTACCGCAAGCCCGAGGTGTGGGACGAATTCCGCGCGCTCAAGCCGGACTTGCAGGTGATGGCGTTTGTCACGCTGTTCGTCCCCGAGGAATTCCTCAACATCCCGACATACGGCTCTATTCAGTATCACCCGTCGCTGCTTCCCGCCTATCGCGGCCCGAGCGCGATCAACTGGCCGATCATCAAAGGCGAGACCGAAACCGGACTGTCGATCTTTTGGCCCGACAACGGTCTCGATACCGGCGATGTGCTGATCCAGAAAAAAACCAAGATTGCAGCGACCGACACGCTCGGCTCGGTCTATTTCGACCGGCTGTTTCCGATGGGTGTCGAGGCGATGCTGGAGGCCATCGATCTGGTGAAGGCGGGCAAGGCTCCGCGCATCAAGCAGGATGAATCGAAGGCGACTTACGAAGGCCGTTGCGGTTCGGACAACGCCCACATCGATTGGGGCCGGCCGTGGCAGGAGATCGACCGTCTCGTCCGCGGCTGCAATCCGGCGCCGGGCGCCTGGACGTCGTTCGATGGAAAAGCCGTAAAGGTCTTCGACGCCAAGCCGCTGCCGGCCAAGGACCCGAAAGGTATCGGCGGCAAGATGGGCGAGATCGTCGCGATCGACAACGACGGCTTCGCCGTCGTCTGTGCCGACGGCCGGTTCAAGGTCACGCGCGTCCAGGCCGACGGTCCGAAAATTGCGGCGAGCGAATTCGCCGCCAATGCCAAGCTCACCCCTGGAATGAGGCTCTCATGAACCCGCCGACCGCCGCCGCGGCCAAAATCCCGCCCGGCGCCTCGCAGCACGCCAATCCGAAATCCGACATCGAAATCTCGCAAGCTGCGAAGAAGCGGCTGATCCTTGACGTCGCACGCGAGCGTTTGGGAATCGGGCCGGACAATCTCGAGCCTTACGGCCACTACAAGGCCAAGGTGTCGATGGACTTCATCAAGTCGATCCAGGACCGGCCGAACGGCAAGCTCATTCTGGTCACCGCCATCAATCCGACGCCGGCGGGTGAAGGCAAGACCACAACCACCGTCGGCCTGACCGACGCGCTCAACCACATCGGCAAGAAAGCGATGCTGTGCATCCGCGAGCCCTCGCTGGGGCCTTCTTTCGGGATGAAAGGCGGCGCCGCCGGCGGCGGCTACGCCCAGGTGGTGCCGATGGAAGACATCAATCTGCACTTTACCGGCGACTTTCACGCCATCACTTCGGCGAACAATCTGCTCGCCGCCTTGCTCGACAATCACATTTATTGGGGCAATGCTCTTGCCATCGACGAACGTCGGGTGACGTGGCGGCGTGTGCTCGATATGAACGACCGGGCATTGCGGTCGATCGTGTCTTCGCTCGGGGGTGTCGCCAACGGCTTCCCACGCGAGGATGGCTTTGACATCACTGTCGCCTCGGAGGTGATGGCGATCTTTTGTCTCGCCCGCAACGTCGACGATCTCAAGAAGCGGCTCGGCAATATCGTCGTGGCTTACACCCGCGACCGCAAGCCGGTACGAGCGGCGGATCTCAAGGCCCATGGCGCCATGACCGTGCTGCTGAAGGAGGCGTTGGCGCCTAATCTGGTGCAGACGCTGGAAGGCACGCCCGCTTTCATCCACGGCGGACCGTTTGCCAACATCGCTCACGGCTGTAATTCGGTTTTGGCGACCACAACGGCGCTCAAGCTCGCCGACTATGTCGTAACCGAAGCCGGCTTCGGCGCCGATCTCGGCGCCGAAAAGTTCCTCGATATCAAATGCCGCAAGACCGGCATCGCGCCGGATTGCGTGGTTTTGGTCGCGACCATCCGCGCGCTCAAGATGCACGGCGGAGTAAAAAAAGAAGACCTCAAGGGTGAGAACCTCAAGGCGCTCGAAGCAGGTATGGCCAATCTACAACGCCACGTCGAGAATATGCGGAAGTTCGGCGTTGAGCCGGTAATCTCGATCAACCGCTTCTCCGCGGACACGGATGCCGAGATCAAGCTGGTGGAGGACAAGTGCCGGGCGCTCGGCGTCGAAGCCTTGATGGCCGATCATTGGGCCGAGGGCGGCAAAGGCGCTGCCGACGTCGCCCGCGCGGTGGTGAAAATTGCCGAAAGCGGCAAGAGCAAGCTTAAGTTCCTTTATCCGGACGACATGCCGCTGACGGAGAAAATCCGTACCATCTGCCGGGAGATCTATCGCGCCAAAGATATCTCTATCGACAAGTCGGTGCGCGACCAGCTCGCCTCGTTCGAGGCCATGGGCTACGGCAAGTTTCCGATCTGCATGGCCAAGACCCAATATAGCTTTACGACCAACCCGGACGCCAAAGGGGCGCCGAGCGACCACATCATTCCGGTGCGGGAAGTGCGGCTTTCGGCCGGAGCGGAGTTCGTGGTGGTGATTTGCGGCGAGCTTCTGACCATGCCGGGCCTGCCAAGAGTGCCGGCCGCGGACACGATCGACATCGGACCGGACGGCAGGATCGTCGGGTTGTTCTAGCCGAAGTTGCAAGCGAAGCAATCCAGCTTTCGCGGAGGAGTGGATTGCTTCCGTCGCTTCGCTCCCTGCAATGACGCAATAAACGGAGCAGACAATGCTGAAATTCTATTACAACGGCGCACCAAATCCCACCAAGGTTGCGCTGTTTCTCGAGGAAGCCGGTCTCCCCTACGAGCCGATTCCGATCGATACGCGCAAGGGCGATCAGCACAGGCCCGAGTTCTTGGCGATCAATCCGAACGCCAAGGTGCCGGCGATCGTCGACGGCGACGTCGTCATGTTCGACTCCAACGCGATCCTGCTTTACCTGGCCGAGAAAACCGGCAAATTCCTGCCGCCGCGAGGCGACAAGGAGCGCGGCGAATTGTTGTCCTGGCTGATGTTCGTCGCCTCGGGCGTCGGACCGTATTCCGGCCAGTCCGTGCACTTCCGCCAATACGCGCCGGAAAAGATCGAGTATGCGCTCAACCGCTATGCCTTCGAGGCGCAGCGCCATTTCGGCATTCTCGATGCGCGGCTGGCCAAGCGGAAATATGTACTTGGCGACGCCTACACGATCGTCGACATGGCGACGTGGGGCTGGGCGCGCTTGATCCCGACGGTGCTTGGCGAGGCCGCCTGGGCGAAGTTTCCGAACCTCAAGCGTCTGGTCGACGAGATTACCGCGCGCCCGGCGGCGCAACGCGCTGTGGCGCTCAAAGACAAGGTCAAATTCAAAACCGAGATGGACGACTTGGCGCGCCGTTCGCTGTATCGGCACCAGTCCGAAAAGGTCATCTGACTTTACGTCTCGTTTCAAAACATCCCCATCCGTTCGCTCGCCATATAGCCGGTGAGGAGCAGCGCACCGAATGCCATGACTACGGCCGCGGCGCCGACTTCGATGCCGCGCAGAATAAGCGTGCCATAGCCGGCGCGCGTCGATGCGACCCGTTTGGCTGCGGTCCGTGCGCCGACCGCAATCGTGGCGATGGCGGCGACGGTGATGGCGGTGCCGAGCCCCATGACGAAGGTCGACGCGACACCGGCCAAGAACAAACCCTGCGCCAGCGCAAACACCAGCACGATGATCGCGCCGGAGCAGGGCCGCAGCCCGACGGCGACGATGGCGGATAAGCCGCGTCGCCAGCCGCCAGGTCCGGCCAATTCGTCCGGCTCGGGCCCGTGCGCGTGCCCCCACGGCAAGAGGCCGTCCTCTTCGTCGCGATCGTGGGCATGACCGTGAGCATGGGTGTGTTCATGACCGTGCGCATGGGTGTGGCCGTGATGGTCGTGGCGAACGTGATGCGCGTGGCCGGCGTGTTCTTCGCCGACCGCCCGCAGCGCCCGAAGGAAGCCGCGGCCTTTCACCCATAACAGCCGGGCGCCCAACAGAGCGATCAGCGAATAGCCGACGATTTCGACGACGCGTACGGTATCGCCCATCATTTTCGCCGTGGCGCCGATCAGGCCGGCGGCAACGCTGACGATGACGATGGCGGTCATGGCTTGCAGCAAAGCCGACGCGAACGACAGCGCGATGCCGCGCCGCCAGGTTTCCTCATTGGCGACCAGGTAAGACGAAATCACCGCCTTGCCGTGGCCGGGACCGGCGGCGTGAAATATGCCGTAGATGAACGAGATGCCGATCAGGCTCCAATAGGCTGTCCCGTCGGTTTTGGCTTCGCGGATCAGCCGCGACAGCGCGCGGTAAAACATCGACTGCTCGGTGAGAATCCACCCGACCAATCCGGTGGCCGGCGGCTGCCGCATGGCGGCAAGCGGGCTGATCTGCGCATAGGCAACGGTCAACGCGCTCGCCGCCAAAAGGGCGAATGCGACGATGGTTGTTGTCTGCGCCATCCGGCGCAGCAATTGGGTGCCGACGTCACCGGTCACGGGCAATTCACCGAGATCTTGTTGGCGAAATTCGCGCCCATGCCGATATTGGCCTCCGAGGTCTGAAAGGCCTGATCGAGGCGTAGCGACGAGGGAAAATTGCCGTCGCTCGGTTTCTGGATCGAAACCGTACACTGAGCGGGTGCGCTCACCAGCCGCACCGGGTCTTTCTCGGCAAAACCGAAATCAATGAAAAATTCCGGATCGTAAACTTCGACCTCGAGCGTCTTGGCTTTCACCGGCTGCTTGAAAGGTAGCGTGAAGTGCAGCGTCAGCACCGTCTCTTTCGGATCGAAGTCGAGATAATAATCGATCGGCTCGACAAATGCGTCTCTGCGCCGTTTCCCGTCAAGCCGCGCGTAAGTGAAATACGCATACTGCTTGAGCGACTCGACATTGACCTTGGCGAGCGGCGCGAGTTCCTCGCGGGTGAATTCGCCCTTGGTCTTCTGCGCAACACCCTGAGTGGCGAAAGCGGAAAACATGTCGTCGAATGTCCAGGCGTGGCGCACGCCGGCGACCGAGCCGTCCGGCGCGTACAACAACTCCTCGGTCATGGTCACCCAGACGTGGGGATGTGCATCGGCCCGGTCGGCTGCCGCGAACAGAAAGACACAGCCTGCGATGAAAGGAATGCAACGATATAGCATCGGCCCGCACCAAGCCCTCATGTGAGGCGGCCAAACATTAACGCGGAGTGGGGCGGAAGGAAGGCTTTGCTTCCCTGCAACAGCAGATCAAACACTCAGATGCCCGCCGCGCCGCCGTCGGCGCGCGGGTCATGTGCGCCTTCACAGCTGCCGTCAGGATGCAAGATGGCCACGCCGGCATGCCCCATGACGTCGGAATAGGGCTCGGACAGAACGTCGATTTCATGACCGGCGGCGGCGAGCGCATCGATCAAATTCCCATCGAAGCGCGATTCCATGCGCAACTTGGTTTGCGGCGAGCCCCAGGTGCGTCCGAGCAGCCAGCGCGGCCGATCGAGTGCGGACGCCAGCGGCTCGCCGTACATGACGTGACGGGTGAACAGCGCGCCTTGCGTCTGCGGCTGGCCATCGCCGCCCATGGTGCCGTAAGCCATCACGCGGCCGTCCTTGAGAACGGCGAGAGCCGGGTTGAGCGTGTGCGGCGGCAACCGGCCCGGCGCCAGCATGTTGAGGCTGCCCGGTTGCAGCGACAGGCTGATGCCGCGGTTCTGCATCAGCACGCCGGTTGCCGGCAGCACACAGCCGGAACCGAATTCCCAATAGAGCGACTGGATGTAGGACACGACCAGCCCGCGCGTGTCGGCGGCGCCCATCCAGATCGTGTCGCCTTCGCCGAACGGCATCGGCCAGCGCGCGGCTTTGCGGCGGTCGATCTTCATTGCTTCGCCGGCGATGAACCGCGGCTCAAGGCAGCGGTCGAGCGCATGCGCGAGATAGTTCGGATCGGTGACGACCCGGTCACGCATTCGCAGCGCCCGCTTGGTCGCCTCGATCAGTCCATGGATATGTTCGAAGCTTTCCGGCTCGCGAACGCCCAACCGATCGAACAGGGCGAGGATCATCAGGGAGGCTACGCCCTGGGTCGGGGCATCGGTGTTGTAGACGGTGCCCGCGGGCAGTTCGACATGCAGCGGTTCGGCGAAGGTTGGGCGATAACGGCTCAGGTCGTCGCGGGTCAGCAGGCTGCCAACATGGCTCAGATCGGCCGCAAGCTCGCGTCCGACGTCGCCGCGGTAAAAATCGTCGAGCCCGACATGGACAAGCTGCGCCAACGTCTCCGCAAGTGCTGCTTGCTTGAGCGTTGTGCCGACCTCGGGCGCCTCGCCGTTGACGAGGAAGGTCTCGGCAAAGCCGGGCACATCCTTCAAACCGGTGAAATGCTCCTGCGTGAGCCTCGCCTGGCTGCGGGTGACTTGATAGCCGTTGCGACAGCGGGCAATCGCAGGGGCAAGCAGCGCGTCGAGTGGAAGCTTTCCGCCGTTCGCCTTCGCCGCTTCGAGCGCCAGCATCCAGCCGCCGACGGCGCCGGGCACAGTCAGCGCGGCGAGCGGACCGCGTGACGGGATGGTCTCGTAGTCGCGATAAAGCTCCGGCCGCGCCTGCAGGCCGGAAGGACCCGCGGCCATGATGGCGTGCAGGCGGCCGGATGGCAGACGAATGAGCCAAAATCCGTCGCCGCCGATGTGGTTCATATGCGGGTATACGGCGGCGATGGAGGCGGCCATCGCCACCATCGCTTCAAGCGCGTTGCCGCCTTCGGCGAGGATTTGCTTTCCATCCTCAACCGCGCCGGCATGAGGCGCGCAGACGACGCCTACCCGATGACCCGTGCTGTGGAGATCCATCATTGTTCAGGCCGCGTTGGCGGGTTCGACAAGGCCGCGTTTGCGCAACAGCGCATCCGGACTCGGCAGTCTTCCGCGGAAAGCATTATAGGCGTCGGCCGGATCGCGCGAGCCGCCGGCGGCGTAAATCGTATCGCGCAGCCGCCGGGCAGTTGCCGGATCGAATATGTCCCCGGTTTCCTTGAAAGCCTCGAACGCGTCGGCGTCGAGAACCTCCGACCACATATAGCTGTAATAGGCCGCCGCATATCCGCCGCCCGAAAAGACGTGGCCGAAGTGCGGTGGCCGGTGTCGCATGGCAATTTCATCAGGCATGTGGATGCGCGATAGCGTATTGGCCTCAAAGGCGCCCACGTCAATCGAACCGGGCGCAGCCAGCGAGTGGAAGTCGAGGTCGACATAAGCCGAGGCCAGGTATTCGACCGTAGCGAAGCCTTGGTTGAAGTTACGGGCCGCCAACAGGCGTTGCAGCAAATCCTCCGGCATCGGCGCGCCAGTCTGATAATGACGGGCGAAGCGGCGCAAGACTTCGGGCTGTTCGAGCCAATGCTCGTAAAGTTGCGACGGCAACTCGACGAAATCGGTAGCTACGCTGGTGCCCGAGATCTTCGGATAGGTGACCGAAGAGAGCAGGCCGTGCAGCGCATGGCCGAACTCGTGGAACAAGGTGTGCGCTTCGTCGAAGCCGAGCAGGGTCGGAGTTCCACCCACCGCTTTGCTGAAATTGCACACATTGACGATCAACGGCCGGATATTGCCGGCGAGCCTTTCTTGTTCGCGCAGCGAGGTCATCCAGGCGCCACTGCGTTTCGACGGGCGGGCAAAATAGTCGCCGAAGAACAGCCCAATGGCGCTGCCGTCCTCGGCGCTTACCTCCCAGGCCCGTACGTCGGGGTGCCAGACCGGGACATCGTGGCGCGGCGTAAACTGAAGACCGAATAGGCGCTGCGCGGTAAAAAACGCCGCTTCGATCATCGCCTCCAGGCTGAGGTAGGGCTTGATGCTGGCTTCATCGACGTCGCAACGACGCTGGCGAAGCTTCTCCGCATAGTAGCGCCAGTCCCAGGGCGCGAGTGCGAAATTGCCGCCTTCCTCGGCGATGAGGCTTTGCATGGCGTCGCGGTCGTTCAGTGCCTTTTCTCGCGCGCGTTGCCAGACCGCATCGAGCAGAGCGCGTACAGCGGCCGGTGTCTTCGCCATGGAATCGTCGAGGCGGTAGTGGGCGAAGTCCGCGTAACCCAGAAGTCCGGCACGCTCGGCACGAAGCTTGACCATCTCGGCGACAATCGTCTTGTTATCGGTCGCGCCGCCGCTGTCGCCGCGGGCGACGAAAGCCCGAAAGAGCCTCTCCCGCAGATCGCGACGCCGCGCGAATTGCAGGAACGGCTCTGCGCTTGAGCGCGCTAGCGTGACGACATGGCCGTCGAGGCCGCGCTCCCTTGCGTCGGACTGCATCGCCTCGCGGGTGAAGCCGGGCAGGCCGGCAAGTTCGCTGTCGTCCGTCAGCGCCATGGTGAACGCCTGCTCGTCCGCCAGAACGTTCTGGCTAAACGTGGTGCCCAGTTGCGCCAGCCGTTCCACAATCTCGGCCAGCCGGCCTTTGCCGGCGGCATCAAGCCCAGCTCCAGCCCGGCGGAAGGTCGTGTGATAGCGTTCAAGTACACGTTTCTGTTCGGGGTCGAGGCCAAGCGTGTCGGCTTGCCGGCACAGCGCCTCGATGCGATCGAACAGAGCAGAGTTTGTATGAATTTTGTTCCAATGACTGGCGATCTGCGGGGCCACCGCCCGTTCGATTGCCAACAGAGCCTCGTTGCTGTGGGCGCCAACCAGCACATCGAATACCTGCTCGACGCGTGCCAGCATTCGCCCGCTCAGTTCCAGCGCGGCGATCGTGTTGGCGAAGTCGGGCGCCGCGGAACAGGCCGCAATCCCGGCAACCTCGGCATCGTGGTCCGCGAACGCTTTGGCGTAGGCCGGGCCGAAATGCTCCGGCTTGATCTGCGCGAAAGGCGGCACTTCGTCGGGGGTTGTCCAGGATCGCAAAAGCGGATTGTCGGAGATGGTTGGGTCGGCCATAGGCAGGGACATGCACGATTTGATGCAAGGGTGATATATGCCATTCGGCTTGCGGGCCATAGTCTCAGGCACCGCCTCATTAAGAGAGACGCTGGTGCTGCTGGGTCGCTGCCGCGAGTGGGGGCTGGCTGCCCGCCGACCAAGCTCCTCTCCAGGGCCGAGACCGGCCGTATTCGTGGCGCACCGATCGAGGCCGGTTGCGTGCCGGCGAATGTCACCCACGATGCTGCGTGAGCGGCCTTGATCCCGCCGCGCGTTTCGGAGAAAGTGCCACCGCCATGGACAAAACCACGCCTCCTCGTCAGCGCCGGATCGCCTGGCTGAACGTGCTGACCGTCGGCAGTGCCGCGATCCTGATCAGCGCCGAAGTGTTCGGCGCGGCTTTCGCCGGCAGCTGGGCGATTGCCACCCTCCTGTCGCTCGGCGCGTTCGGCGCGCGCATCCTCGACGTGCTGTTCGTGCTGTGCGGAATCTTCGTCATGGTGCAGTTCGTGCGTGGGGCGCGCCGCGTCGAGCCTTTCACGGTCGACTAACGGCGTTCGCACAGTCGCGTCATTCACGGCCGACTTCGGGTTTTACGTTTTCTTAAAACTAAAAAGCTTGCACGCTGCGGCTAAATCGCTTATTTGCGATTTGCCTATTTCGCACGTGCCTGTGGCCGTGTGTCGGTCGGTGGGCATCCGGACAAGAGGCCGGACAGCCGCCTAAGGAAGAAAAACTTCTTCCTTGCACCCGCGACCGGCAGCCGGAGGCGAACCGGCAATGCCCGCTCTCAACGGGCTACGCGGCTTAAAGCAACGACGGAAGGGCTTTTTTGGTTACTGCCGGCGTGAATGCCGGGGACACCGAAGAGGCTTGTCCATCTTTGCCAGCAGTGCGGAACGGGATTTCCCTCATCCGGACCAAGGCAGCAATCACGGCGATGCAAATGGCTCCGCACTTGCGGACCACGCATCGCAGGAGGTTCACCTCGGCGGCTACGCCGCCCGTCGGATAAGGAGTTAGCGGAAATGACCGCACGTATCCGCGATTTTCTCAAGAAACGTACCGATGTCGGACCCTGCCTCGTGCTCGATCTCGACGTCGTCCGCGAGAACTACCAGGCCTTCGCCAAGGCTCTGCCGGACACTACGGTGTACTATGCCGTGAAGGCCAATCCGGCGCCGGAAGTCCTGAAGCTCCTGGTGGGTTTGGGCTGCAATTTCGACGTGGCGTCGGTGCAGGAAACCCATGCCGCGCTGGCGGCCGGTGCAACGCCGGACCGCATCTCCTATGGCAACACCATTAAGAAAGAGAGCGAGATCGCGGCCGCCCACGCGCTCGGCGTGACGCTGTTCGCCATCGATTGCGAGGCGGAGGCTGAAAAGGTCGCCCGCGCCGCTCCGGGCAGCCGGGTGATCTGCCGCATCGTTTGTGACGGTTCCGGCGCCGAGTGGCCGCTGTCGCGCAAATTCGGTTGCGAGCCGGTCTACGCGGCCGACATCCTGGAGTTCGCCCATAAACAAGGCCTCGTCCCGTTTGGGGTGTCCTTCCATGTCGGCTCGCAGCAGCACAATGTCGAAGCTTGGGACCGGGCGCTCGCCTCGACGGCGGCGGTGTTCCGCGCCTGCGCCGAGCGTGGCATCAATCTGTCGATCGTCAATCTGGGCGGCGGCTTCCCGGCCAAATACATGCGCAAGACGCCGAAGCTTGAGTCCTACGGCAAGGCGATCTTCCGGGCGCTGCGCAAGCACTTCGGCAACCATCTGCCGAACACCTTTGTCGAGCCGGGCCGCGGCCTGGTCGGCAATGCCGGCGTGATCGAGGCCGAGGTGGTGCTGATCGCCAAGCGCTCGCCCGAGGACGAGCTGCGCTGGGTGTACCTCGACATCGGCAAGTTCCATGGGCTCGCCGAGACCATCGGAGAATCCATCCGCTACCCGATCCGCACCGCCAAGGATCGTGACGAGACGGCTCCCTGCGTGGTCGCCGGGCCGACCTGCGACAGCGTCGACGTGTTGTACGAGAAGACGCCGTATCCGCTGCCGGTCTCGCTTGCGATCGGCGACAAGGTGCTGATCGAGGCGACCGGAGCCTATACCACGACCTATTCGTCGGTCGGCTTCAACGGCTATCCGCCGCTGCGGCAATACGTGATCTGACGAACGCTGCAATCAACGAAAACCCCGGGCCTCAGGTCCGGGGTTTTTGTTTTTAAAATTGCAGCGCGGCTATTTCGGTTGCACGCGCGGATCTCCGCCGGGAGTACCGGGCGGGCGGATCACGGGCGTGTCGCCGGTGTCGGGCGTGGGCGCCTTCATCGCCGGGTCGACGTCGGGCGGACAGATCACGCCCTTAGTCTGATTGAGCTTCTCGCCGAGCGTCTGGTGCGATCGCTCTTGTCGCGTACAGCCGGTCGAGTCGGCAGCTTGGGCCGGAACTGACACCGCCCCTCCCAGCAGCACCACCGCAAATAACTTCGGCAAATATCCGGTTCGGCCGGTGTGCATGGAGAACTCCGTTGCAAATTGATCTCTCCGGAAAACGGGGGGCTGGGGATCGGGGTTCCACCCCATCAAGTGGGCTTGAGAGGGTTCTTGGTTCCAAGCGGCGCCGGGGTTGGTTCTCACAGGAGTGCCGGGGTTGGTTCTCACAGGAGTAATGACAGGCGGCTCTGATATGTTATAATATTACAATATACTGATTTTTACCTTGTTGATCTCATTGGGGAAAGCTGAGGCCGGTACACATGAAGGTCCTTTTGGCGCTCGCCGCCGCCTGTCTCGGCGTATTTACGGCGCTTCCGGCATCGCATGCGGCCAACGGCAAAATCGCGGTCGTAGCGGCGGAGAACTTTTACGGTGACGTGGCCCGGCAGGTCGGCGGCGAGCAAGTCGCCGTCACCAGCATCATGAGCAGTCCCGACCAGGACCCGCATCTGTTCGAAGTCTCGCCGACCGTCATCCGCCAGATCGCGGGCGCGCAGATCGTCGTGTACAACGGGGCCGACTACGATCCGTGGATGGCGAAGCTCATTGCCGCAACGCCAAAATCCGGCCGCCGCGCGATCGTTGCCGCCGAGCTGCTGCATCGACAGCCGGGCGACAATCCGCATCTTTGGTATGATCCGGCAACCATGCCCGCGGTCGCCGCCGCCGTCGCCGCGGCCTTGACCGCGGTCGATCCGGCACACGCCAATGACTATGCGGCCCGGCTCAAAACCTTCCTCGCTTCGCTCGCTCCGCTCAACGATAGGATCGCCCGCATGCGTGGCAAGTATGCCGGCGTTCCGGTAACGGCCACCGAGCCGGTGTTCGGTTATATGGCGGATGCGTTGAAGCTGAAGATGCGCAACGAGCGACTTCAGCTTGCCATCATGAATGATACCGAGCCGAGCATCCGCGACGTCGCCGCTTTCGAGCGCGACTTGAAACAGCGCCGCGTGCGGGTGCTGTTTTACAACAAGCAGGCATCCAACACGCTCGTGCGGCATCTGGTCGAGATCGCCCGCGCGTCGAGCGTTGCGGTGGTGGGCGTGACCGAGACCTGCCCGCCCGGCGTCACTTATCAAGAGTGGATGAAAAACGAACTCGACGCGACGGAGCGTGCGCTGCCAGGACCGTCTTCATGAATGCGATCGAGCTTGATCGCGCGACGATCAGTATCGGCGGGCACGACATTTTTCGCGACACCAGCTTCACGATCAAGTCGGGCGAGTTCATCGGCGTGTTGGGCCCCAACGGTGCCGGTAAGACCACGTTGATGCGTGCTGTCCTCGGTCTGATCTGGCCAAGCGTCGGCGCCATCAAAGTATTCGGCCGCCCGCCGCAGCGTGGCGATCGGAACATCGGCTACTTGCCGCAGGTCCGCACCGTACTGCCGGACTTGCGAGTCCGCGGGCGCGATTTCATCGCCAGCTCGGTGCGCGGTGAGCGCTGGGGCTTGCCGTTCGCCACCGCCGCCGATCGTCTTGCGATCGATAAAACGCTGGCGGCGATAGGGGCGAGCCAACTCGGCGAGCGGCCGCTGTCCGAAATGTCTGGCGGCGAGCGTCAGCGCCTGTTGCTGGCGCAGGCGCTATTGGGCGAGCCGCAACTCCTGCTGCTCGACGAGCCGTTGATCAGCCTCGATTATCGCTACCAGGAGGCCATCATCGAGCTGGTCCGCGGCTTCGCGCGCGAGCGCAATATCACGGTTTTGTTCAGCGCACACGAGCTCAATCAGCTGATCGGCGCGCTCGATCGGGTCCTCTATCTCGGCAATGGCCGCGCCGCGCTCGGAACCGTCGATGAAGTCGTCAACGCGCCGGTCCTGTCACAGCTCTACGGCGCCGACATCAATGTGGTCCGCGCCGATGGGCAGATTTTTGTGCTCTCGCGCGGCCGCAGCGTCGAGCACGCCGAGCATGCGCACGATCACGGCCATCACGATCACGGCCACCATGCTTGAGTACGATTTCATGCGTCATGCGTTCGCCGCCGCCGGCATCGCCGCGGTCGTGTCCGGGCTGGTCGGGTATTTTCTGGTGTTGCGGGGACAGACTTTTGCCGGTCACGCCCTGGGGCATATCGGTTTCGCCGGCGCGACCGGCGCAGTGCTGTTCGGCATCGCCTCGATTTGGGGCCTGGTCGGATTCACGCTCGCTGCCGGCATCGGCATGGGATTTCTCGGCGAGCGGATCAGCGGCCGCGATGTCGCTACCGGCGTCGTGCTGTCGCTGGCGCTTGGGTTTGGGCTCTTGTTTCTGCACTATTACACGGCATTCGCCACACAGGTGACGGCGCTATTGTTCGGCAACGTGCTCGCGGTCGAAAGCTCGACCGTTGCAACGCTGGCCGTCCTGGCGCTGATAACACTTGCCGGATTGGCCGCGATCATGCGGCCGCTTATCTTCACCACTTTGCAACCGGAATTGGCCGAAGCCAAAGGCGTACCGCTTCGTTTTGTCTCCACGGCCTTTCTCGCGATTGTCGCGTTGGCGGTTTCGGAAAGCGCGCAAATCGTCGGCATTCTTCTGGTTTTCGCGCTTATGGTTGGGCCGCCTGCGACGGCGCAGCGACTGGTGACCGGGTTGTGGCCTGGCATGGCGTTGTCGGCGGGGCTAGCGCTTGCCGAGGCTTGGTTCGGTATCGTCATCGCCTATCAGACCGACTGGCCGGTGAGCTTCTGTATCGCTGCGCTCAGCGCACTCGGATATTTTCTCAGCCGTGGCATCGTTGCGCCGCGGTCGAGGGACTGAAAGGCGGAAAGCACCAAGCCGGTGTTGCTGCGCCGGGAAACGGATGACAGGCTCCGGGAGAAAGTGGACAATAGCCAACAATAAGACAGCAGCGTGCGAGGCAACTCATTCCGCTTCCCGCGTCGGCCGTCAGCCATTCGTTGGGAGGAAACCATGAAACGCTTCGCCCTTGCGTTTGCTGCCGTGCTTGCTTTTGCGCTTGGAGGACCGGCGCGAGCCGATGGGCCGATCATCATCAAATTCAGTCACGTGGTGTCGCCCGACGCTCCTAAGGGGAAAGCCGCGCTTCTGTTCAAGGAGCTGGCCGAGAAATACACCGACGGTCGGGTCAAGGTCGAAGTCTATCCGAACTCGTCACTCTATAAGGACAAGGAAGAGCTGGAAGCGCTGCAGCTCGGATCGGTGCAATTGCTGGCGCCGTCGATCTCGAAATTCGGCCCGCTCGGTGTCAAGGAGTTCGACGTTTTCGACCTGCCGTTCTTGATGAACGACGACGCGCATGCCCGGCAGATGATGGCGAGCCCGGTGATGGCCGAGCTCAACAAGAAGCTGGAGGCCAAGGGCGTTTCGCCGCTCGCCTACTGGGACAACGGCTCCCACGACTATACGTGCAACAGGCCATTGATCCTGCCGGAGGACTTCCGCGGCCTGAAGATGCGCATCCAGGGCAGCAAGGTCCAGGATGCCGTCGCGCGCGAACTTGGCGCGCTGCCGCAGATCATCGCATTCGGCGCGCTTTATCAGGCGCTGCAAACCGGCGTCGTCGATGGCGAGGACAACGTCCCATCCAACATCTGGACGCAGAAATTCTACAACGTCCAGAAACATCTTACCATCTCCAATCATGCGCGGCTGACTTATGCGCTCGTAACCAACAAGCGATTCTGGAATTCGCTGCCTGAAGACGTACGCAAACAGCTTGACCGTGCCGTCAAGGAAACCTCCGACTTCTTCAATGCGACGGCCGAGAAGGACAACGCCGACGCGCTGGAAAAGATCAAAGCATCGGGCAAGACCGACGTGCACGTGCTGACAGCAGCCGAGAAGAAGGCCTGGATCGCCAAGTTGATGCCGGTCCACGCTGAAATGCAGTCACGCTTCGGCAAGGAATTCATCGAGCGGATCTATAAGGCCTCGGGCTTCACGCCGCCGCAATCCTGAACGCGCCGGAGCGTTCGGAAGTGTGGGGAAGCTTGCGAGTGCCGAGGTTGCTCAATCTGCTTCTCGATCGGATTGAAGAGTGGCTGATCGCCGCGCTGATCGGTGCAGCGACCATCCTGACGTTCGTCGCTGTTCTCCATCGGTACGGCGCCAGCAACTCGGCCGAACTTGCCAGATGGGCGGGCGCGCATGGCCTGCGGCTGCTGCAGCACACGGCCGACGGGGTTTACACCTGGCTTGCCCGAATCAACCTCGCCTGGGCGCAGGAACTCGCCACCTACATGTTCGTGTGGATGGCGAAATTTGGCGCCGCGCTTGGCGTGCGCACCGGCATTCACGTCGGCGTCGATATCCTGGTCAAGCGATTGACGCCCGGGGCGCGGAAGCCGGTGATCGTGTTTGCCCTTCTCTGTGGCGCGTTGTTTACCGGCGTCATCGGTACGCTCGGCGCCATTTATGTGCGCGATCTCGACCCCGATGAGGTTTCGCCCGAACTCGAATGGCCAAGCTGGATCATTTATCTGTGCATCCCGCTCGGCTCGTATTTGATGTGCTTTCGGTTTTTGCAGGTCATGTGGCGGTACCTGCACGGCAGTGGCGTGCCGCACCAGTCATACGGCCTCGAATATGAAGCGCCGCACCAAGATGCTGTCGCAGCCGGCGAGGGGGTGCGATGACGCTCGCCTCGCATGTGTCAAAATCGCCGGCGCCGCAGCCGTTTCGATCCTCGGTCACGGCCGCATGCATCGTCATCACGCCGATTGCGCTGGCGCTGATCTGTTTCGCCGCGCGGCTGCACATCATCGAGCTGTCGCACATGGTGCGCGCCGAGCTTTTGTTCGCGCTGCTGCTCGCGCTGATGGCGTGCGGTATGCCGGTTTCGATCGCGCTCGGTCTCTCCGTCCTCACGTATTTGTTCATTCTTTCGGATGTCGACCCGAAGATGGTCGGGTTGAAGCTGTTCACCAGCCTCGACCGCTTCGAGATCATGGCGATCCCGTTCTTCATCCTGGCCGGCAATTTTCTCACCGCCGGCGGCGTCGCCCGCCGCATGATCGATTTTGCCGCCTCGTTGATCGGGCATTGGTTCGGCGGTCTCGGGCTCGCCGGCGTGGTCGCTTGCGCGCTGTTCGCAGCCATATCCGGGTCCTCGGTCGCCACCGTTGTCGGCATCGGCTCCATCGTCTTGCCGGCGCTTCTGCAGAGCGGATATCCACCGCGGTTCGGCGGCGGCGTGATCGCCACATCCGGGGCCCTCGGCATTCTGTTTCCGCCGTCGATCAACCTTGTCATTTACGCGGTCGCGACGAGCGGTATGCAGCCGCGCGGGCCCGATGGCGCTGTCGTCGATTCCGCCTCGGTCGGGCAGCTTTTCATGGCCGGCGTGGTGCCCGGCCTCATCCTTGCCGTCATGCTCGGCGCGACGACGTGGTATCGCGCCTGGCGCAACGACTATCCGCGCATGCCCCGCGCCAGCTGGCGCGAATGCAGGCGCACATTCCGTGACAGCATTTGGGGGCTACTGCTGATCGTGCTCGTGCTCGGCGGCATCTATTCCGGCCTGTTCACGCCGACCGAAGCCGCCGCCGTCGCTGCGGTGTACGCACTCATCATCGCCGTGTTTGTCTACAAGGGATTGAAGCTCGGCGAAGTGCCGGCCGTCTTGCTGAAGGCGGCATCGATGAGTGCGATGATCCTCTACATCATCACCAATGCGGCGGTGTTTTCTTGGCTGCTGACCTCCGAGCAAATTCCGCAGTCGATGGCCGAATGGATGACCGCGCAAGGGTTCGGCACCGTCGGATTTCTGCTGATCACCAACGTTGTGCTGCTTGCTGCCGGGAACTTCATGGACCCGGCGGCCATCGTCCTAATCATGGCGCCGATCCTGTTTCCCATGGCTGCCGCGCTCGGCGTCAATGCGGTTCACCTCGGTATCCTTATGGTCGTAAACATGGAGGTCGGCCTGTGTCATCCGCCGGTGGGCTTAAACCTTTATGTCGCCTCCGGTATCACGGGAATGGGCATTGCCGAACTTACGATCGCCGTGCTGCCGTGGCTCGCCACCATGCTGATCTTCCTGATCATGGTCACCTACATTCCCGCGCTGTCGCTGTGGCTGCCGCATATGCTGGGACTGCTGTGAGGAAAACTGCCAACCGGCGTTCGTGTCGGTCGAAACCGGCATTCGCCAATGGCGCATTGTGAGGATAATGGCAGCGCCTATTTTTGCGGGCAGCATGCGTGAGGAGGAGCGGCGATGACAGCACAGGCGCTTTTGCGACGACTAGCCATCGAGCATCCGATCCTGCTCGCGCCGATGGCAGGCAGTGGCGGCACCCCGGAACTCGCCGCCGCCGTGTCGAATGCCGGCGGGCTTGGGGCGTGGGGCGGCGCATATGCGAAGCCGGACGACCTCGCCGCCGCGATCCGGAAAATCCGCCAACTGACTGCGCGACCGTTCAACATAAACCTGTTCGCCGGCGGCTATGCAACAGATCATGGGATCGATCCGCGGCCGATGCTGGAGATCGTCGGGCAAGTGCATGCCGAGCTCGGGCTGCCGCCGCCCAGTCTGCCGCCGCTGGCGGAAAGCCCGTTCGCTGCGCAGCTCGAGGTGGTGCTTGAGGAGCGTCCGCCGGTTTTCAGTTTCACTTTCGGGGCTCCGTCGGCCGCGCAGATGGCCGCCCTCAAGAAGCGCGATATCGTCGTGATTGGCACGGCAACGACGGGGGAAGAGGCGCGGATTTTAGCGCAATTGGGCGTCGATGCGATCGTCGCACAGGGTGCGGAAGCGGGCGCCCATCGCGGCACGTTTGCGGCGTCGTTTGAAGATTCGATGGTGCCGCTCGCGCGCCTCATGCGCGACATTCGCACTGCCGATATCGCGGTTCCGGTGATCGCATCCGGCGGCATTATGGATGCGCGGGACGTTGCTCGGTGCCTCGGCGACGGTGCCGCGGCCGTCCAACTTGGGACAGCATTTCTGCCGTGTCCCGAATCGGGCGCTCCGCCGGTTCACAAGCAGGCGCTGCTCGCCGCCAAGAAGGACACGACGGTAATCACGCGTGCCTTCTCAGGGCGGCCGGCGCGCGGTTTGAGCAACCGGTTCATCGCGATGGTGGCGGGCAAGGAACAAGCGATCCTGCCGTTCCGGCAACAAAACGATCTCACCCGCCCGATGCGCAACGCTGCCGGACAAAGAGGCGTTGCCGACTTGATCTCGTTGTGGGCCGGGCAGGGCGTGGCGCGATCGCGCGCAATGCCGGCAGCCGATCTGGTGGCCGTCTTGCTGGAAGAAATTCCGGTCCATCCGTAGAAGATCCGTGACCGCCGCCCCTTCGTCTCGCGACATCGTGGCCGAGCTTTGGCGGCGGGCGGGCGGCGACGTTTCCGCGCTCGACGATCTGAAACTCAGCGGCGCGGAGCCGGCGCTGCCGTCATCCTTTCGGGTCGGCGCGGCGGCACAGGCGAGCATCGCGGCCGCGGCGCTCGCCGCCGCCGAGCTGCGATACCGAGCCGGTGCGGCCCGGCAGGCGGTCAGCGTCGACATGCGGCATGCGGCGATCGAGTTTCGGAGCGAGCATTACCTGACCATCGGCGGAAAAGCGCCGGCAACGATGTTCGACCCGCTGTTCGCCGCTTACGCGACCGGTGATGACCGTTTCGTGCGACTGCATATGAATTTTCCGCACCATCGGGAAAACGTGCTCAAATTTCTCGATTGTGCGCCGACGCGCGCATCGATCGAGGCGGCGCTCCGCCAGTGGGAAGCTGTCGCGTTCGAGGCTGAGGCTTACCAGCGCGGTTGTGTGGTTGCCGCCATGCGCTCACCCGAGGAATGGGCGGCGCATCCGCAAGCGGCCGCCGTGGCGAGCATGCCTCCCGTGCTGATCGAAAAGATCGGTGACGCGCCGCCGCGTCCGCTGCCGCGGGGCGCGCGGCCGCTGTCCGGGCTGCGCGTGCTCGATTTGACGCGGATCATCGCGGGTCCCGTCGCCGGCCGGGCGCTCGCGGCGCACGGTGCCGATGTGATGCGGATTTCCGCGCCGGGCCTGCCCTTTATCGACTGGCTGGTGAAGGATACGGGACGCGGCAAGCTGTCGGCTTACGCCGATCTCGCCTCGCCGGAGGGGAAAGAAACGCTGGCACGGCTGGTGGAAGGTGCCGACATTGTATTGCAGGCGTTCCGGCCCGGCGCGCTTGACGCTCGCGGGTTTGGAATTGCCGATATGGCGGCGACGCGCCCTGGCGTGGTCTATGGCTCGTTGTCGGCTTATGGCGCCGCCGGGCCGTGGGCCGGCCGTCGCGGTTTCGATTCGCTGGTGCAGACCGCGACCGGCTTCAACCACATGGAGGCGCAGGCTGCCGGTACCGAGGGCCCGAAAGAGCTGCCGTGCCAGGCGCTCGATCATGCCTCCGGTTATCTTCTGGCATTCGGCACGTTGATGGCCCGCATCCGGCAGGCAAGCGAGGGCGGCTCCTGGCGGGTACGTGTCTCGCTGGCGGCGACCGGGCGCTGGCTATGGAATTTGGGCCGAATTGAAAACGGTTTCTCCGCGCGGATTCCGTCGCGTGCCGACGTAGAGGATTTGCTGGAGGAGAGCCCGTCGCCGTTTGGGCCAATGCGCGCCGTGCGCCACGCCGCGCAACTTTCCGACACCCCGGCCGCGTGGACGAGGCCGTCGGTGCCGCTCGGCACGCACCCGGCGGTATGGCCGTCAATTCCGAAAGTCGTCCGAGCTTAGCTCGATTGGCGAGCCATGCGGCGTCCGCGCGCAGGCGCGCTGCCAGGCGTCGCGCGTGCGTGCGAGCGTCTGCGTATCGGCAAGGCCCTTGGCCGCCACCAGCCGTTCGAGCGCCGCCATCCAGTGACGATAATAGGTCTCTCCCGTATCGTGATCGCCGGCGGCTTGCGCCCTTTTGATTTCATCGCCGAGGGCTGCCGCCCATTCGTTTCGCGTGAACACGCCGCGCTCCTGCAACGAGACCGCCAGCGCAAACGCCTGCGCTTCCCATGGTTCGCGGAATACCGGACCGTCCTTCATGGTTGGGTCGGCTCCAGATACGGCTCGAACGCCTCGATCGAAACCTTGAGCGTCGGATCGGTGCCATCGCCCCACAGCGTACGGCCGTCAAACAGCACGGTATAGAGCCATTGCGGGTTCTCACCGGCGCCGATCGCAACCGAGTCGGGAAACACGTGGCAGCCGCGGATCGCTTCGATCACGCCGACATGGCCGCGCGCATACCGCGGCAAGCGCGTGTGCGTGGTCGGATGAATATTCCTGGTCCGCACGCGATCGCCGACCGTAAACCGCGCCGGCGCCGTTGCTTTGCGGAAAAACGATCCGCGCGTCAGTGTGCGCGGGACTTCGGCGACGGTAAATTTCCGTTGCATCGGCTTGCCGGCGCGCGCAACGCGGCCCGCGGCGAGTTCATCGGCACCCGCAAATCCACGCGCGACCACCATATTCTCAAGCCGCCGCGCCCATTTGCCGTAGTACGAACTGCCGAGATAAATCCCCGGCGGCAGCATCTCGATGCCGGCACGGCCTTCATCGATGGTCCAGGCGCCGATCGCACCCATGGCGCGGTTGAGTGCAAGGCAGCGCGCTTCCCATTCGGCATGGAACGCCGGCTCGTCCGCCTCCGGTTCGACCCTGCCGAAGCCGTGCATGCCGCCCATGTCGTGGATGCCGTCCGTCACGCGACCTCGTTGGGTTGTTTCGGTAAGCCGGTGCCAATCATGCAATCGCGCGTTACCAGCGCGGCCAGCTTTTCCTCGCTCCAGCCGTCGGTTCCGGCCGGACGCATCGGCAGTACGATAAATCGGGTCTCGGCGGTCGAATCCCAGACGCGGATTTGCGTATCCGGCGCCAGCGTCAGACCGAAGTCGGCGAGCACGCCACGCGGGTCATTGACCGCACGCGAGCGGTACGGCGCCGATTTGTACCAGACCGGCGGTAGGCCGAGCACTTCCCACGGATAGCAGGAGCATAAGGTGCACACGATCATGTTGTGCAGGGTGGGCGTGTTCTCGACCGCGATCAGGTGATCGCCGACCCTGTTGATCAAGCCGAACGACTGCACGGCTTTGGTCGCGTCCTCAATCAGCGCACTTCTGAATGCGGCATCGATCCACGCCCTGGCGACGACGCGCGCTCCATTATGCGGTCCGATCCGGGTCTCGTACGCTTCGATCATCAAATCGAGGGCGGCAGGATCGAGATAGCCCTTTTCGGCCAGCACGGTTTCCAGCGCTCGCACGCGCAACTGCATTTCGGAAAGTTCCGATCCATGCTCTTCATGGTGATCACCGTGATCGCCGCCGTCCGTCATTGACACCTCTTTGTTGGCCGCCGCGCACCATTGTGCCGCAGAGGGTGCGCACGCGCTACCCCTGAGGGCCGAGGCCGATGCATGGATCTTTCGCGCGTCGCTGACGGGATCGACGCACCCGTGCGGACCGCCGCAAGCTTGAAATTATGCGCTCAGCGCGCTGACGTCCGCGCTGGCTCTCCGCCCGGCAACACTCCAACCGCATCGGTTTTTGGTGGGAGTGGCGGACGGCGAGGTCGCTATCTGACGCTTTCCGAGCTGGCGAGCGTGCTAAAGGCAACGCCATATCCACCGGAGAGCGCCTGGAAGTCGGGCGCACCTTGATGAAAGGCAACGATGCCGACCAGGCCAATCGTTGCGTAAAGCATTACGCCCAGCCACACGGTGAGTGCAAAAAGCTTTTCCATTCTGGTGCCCGCGATGATCCGAATATCGGATACCGAACGCACTGACCGCGCAAAGGTTCCTGCCCGGCGCTCTTTGCCGCTTGCCGAAGCGCCGGGGAATGGACACTAGTGTCGGAAACGACATTGCGGGGAGGGCGCATGACCACGGCACCGATCTTCGACCTGACCGGCAAGGTGGCGCTCGTGACCGGCGCCTCCAGCGGGCTTGGCGTGCGTTTCGCCGAGGTTCTGGCCGAGAATGGCGCTGCGGTCGCGCTGGTAGCACGTCGCGCCGACCGTCTCGGCGCGCTCAAATCGCGGCTTGAGGCATTGGGCAAGCGCGCCGTGGCCATCGAGGCCGATGTTTGCGACCGAGCAGCGATGCGCCGCGCGTTCGAGGCCGCCGAACAAGCGTTCGGAACGGTGACGATCCTGGTCAATAACGCGGGCGTCGTGCAATCCGGCCGTGCTGTCGAGCTTGCCGAGGAAGATTGGCGGCGCGTGCTCGCGACCAATCTCGATGCGGTATTTTTCTGGGCGCAGGAAGCGGCTCGTCGCCTGCTTGCGGCCGGCAAGGGTGGCGCCATCGTGAATGTCGCCTCCATCCTCGGCATCACGCCGGACAACGGGGTGGTGGCCTACGCGGCGGCCAAGGCAGGCGTCATCCAGGTCACCAAGGCTTTGGCTATCGAACTTGCCTTCAAGGGCATCCGCGTCAACGCCATAGCACCGGGCTGGATCGTCACCGAGATGAACCACGACTATCTCGCGAGCGAGCGCGGCGCTGCCATGAAGAAGAAAATCCCGATGGGCCGCTTTGGCGAAACCCGCGACCTCGACGGCCCGCTGTTGTTGCTTGCGTCCGATGCCGGAAGCTACATGACCGGCGCCATAATCGTCGCCGACGGCGGCCAGGTGGTGGCATTGCGCATTTGAGGGGATAAGGCCGCGAACACGGTGTGCCGCTGCCGGAGCCGCTCGGCGGAATTCGGATCGTGGGTCGGCAAGTAGATGGTTGGACGTTGCGCACACAAGGCGCGGATATCCGCCAGCGTCCGGCGGGCCACATTTTCGTCGGGGCTGATGCCGTCGATCGTGCCGGCCAGCATGGTCGAATCCAGGTAAGACGTGTCGCCGGCAAGCACGATCTGTGCGTCGCCGTCGCGGACAATGATCGACAAATGCTTTGGCGTATGCCCAGGCGTCGGGATCGCAATCACGTCGCCCGCGTCGGTGAGAAGAGCGCTGCGGGCGAACGGCCCGTAGGGCGCCGGCTGCCACGCGATCGGCTGCGGGTCGAACCATTGCGGCCATCGTTTCGGCAGGTAACCGAGCAGTGCGCCTTTGATGCCCGCGGTGCGCGCGATCTCGCCCCCGTCGGCAAGGATGCGGCTGTGCGGAAAGTGCGCGAGGCCGCCGTCATGATCGACGTGCAGGTGCGTCAACACCACGGTTCTGACGTCGCGCGGACCAATGCCCAACTTCTTCAACTGCGGACCGGCCTCTTGCTCAGGTTCGATATCGAAGCGTACCGCGAGTTGAAAATAGGGATGCCATCGCGGCAGCGATTTCAGATGGGCGGCCGCGCCGGTGTCGACCACGATCACGCCTTCGGGATGTTCAATCGCCCAGGCGAAGGTGGGGGACCAAACGGCCCATTGTTGCGATAGGACCGGTTGAAACTGCCGCCACAAGCCGTGGCCGCGGCCGCTGATCTGCGCCTGCTTGACAAGGACGCGGCCGGTCTGGATGGCGTGGATGCGCATGGCATTGCTCCTTTGGATCGATTGGTTCAGTGACGTCCGATAGAGCCGAGATGGGTGTCGCCGAACCGCGTCGGATATTTCAGGCCGTAGCCAAATGCGCGGTCGATGCCGATATGGGCGATCCAGATCAGTCCGGCGGCGGCAATCATGGGCAGGCTGCCGAAAAATCCCGCGACAGTCAGCGAAAGCGCAAGCGCGGCTGAATGAGCAATGTTGTAGGCCAATGCCCCGATGCGCGGTCCGGCGAAATAGGCGAGCATCGACAAATCCGGCGCCAGGAACAGAAGCGCAAAGGCCGGCCGTGAAAAGCCACACCAGCCGTAGATCGCCGTTGCGGCGCCGAACGCGGCGAAAGCTTCGAGCTGCAATGCCCGGCGCACGCCGCCGTAGACAAATCTCTGCTCCGCGCCGGGTGCTGGCAGCAGCTTTAGCGGTCGTTTAACCGACTGGGTCGGCGTATGCATGGCCGGGGCTCCCGCGGCAACGGCCCATTAATAGTGCCGGCCTGCTATCAACGAAATTGCATATTATCTTTGAACGGCTATACAAATACGTATGGTCAAGCGGTCCCCCCATTGGGACGAATTGCGAACCTTCGTCGAAGTTACGCGCGATGGCAGCCTCTCCGGCGCTGCGCGCCGTCTTGGGCTCACCCAGCCGACGGTCGGACGCCATATGGATGCGCTCGAGCACGCTCTTGGGGTAACGCTGTTCACGCGCTCGCCGCGCGGACTAACGCCAACCCCGGCTGCGGTGGCGCTTAAGCCGCACGTCGAAGCCATGGCGGCCGCGGCTACCGCGCTAGCGCGAACGGCGTCAGGGGAGGCGGCGGCCGAGCGCGGCACGGTGCGGGTCACCGCAAGTGAAGTGATCGGCTGTGAGGTGCTGCCGCCCATGCTTGCCGAATTTCGCGCGATGCATCCGGCTATTGCGATTGAGCTGGCGCTTACCAATCGCAACGAGGATTTGGCCCGACGCGAGGCGGACATCGCCGTGCGGATGGTGCGGCCTACGCAAAGCGGATTGACCGCGCGCTGTATCGGCGCCTCGCGCATCAGGCTCTATGCGCATCGCGATTATCTCACTCGCTTCGGCGAGCCGCGTTCGCTCGCCGAGCTGTCGGGCCATTGCCTGATCGGCTTCGATCGCGACAGCCGAACGTTTCGCGCTGCCGGCAAAATCGGCCGGCGCCTGAACCCCGAGGATTTCGGCTTCCGCAGCGACCATGATGTCGCCCAGCTCGCGGCCTTGCGCGCCGGCGTCGGCATCGGCGGCTGTCAGGAAAATATTGCGCGGCGGACTCCGGAATTGGTTGCCGTGCTGCCGAACGCGCTCAGTTACGCGCTGGAAGTCTGGCTGGTCATGCACCAGAACCTGAAGACGACGCGGCGCGTGCGGCTGTTGTTCGACCACCTTGCCGCGGGCCTGCGCGATTACGTGAAGGGGCGGTTGTAAACGCCGCCGATTAGCCGTCCGCCACTTTCGCTTGCGTCAGCGAAGGTGTCGAAGCGCGGGCGTACCAAACGTCGTGCGCCAGCGTGCCAACCGCCATGGCAATGAGAAAAACAATCACGCCCGGAGACAGCGATGCTAGATTCTCCAGGGCTGGGCCGGGACACAATCCGACCAGTCCCCAGCCGATGCCGAACAGGATCGAGCCGCCGACGAGAGAGCGGTCGATTGCGGTCTGCGTTGGCCATTCATTTGCCGCCGCGAACACCGGCGTGCGCCGCCGTGCCAGCGCATAACCGACCGTGGTCACCGCGAGTGCCGCCGCCATCACCACGGCCAGGCTCGGGTCCCAGTTGCCGCTTGGAATGGCGAGGACGTCGAGAAAGCCCAAGATCTTGTCAGGCCGGATCATACCGGAGATGAACAGACCCCAGCCGAACACGAAGCCGCAAACCAGGCTACCGAGTGCGCGCATGATCAGCCTCCGATTACGTGTCGGGTTAAGGCAACGACAACGATTGCCGCAGCCATGAAGACCGCGGTCGCCGTGATAGATCGCGGCGACAGCCGCGCGATGCCGCAAATCCCATGGCCGGACGTGCAGCCATTGCCGAGCCTGGTGCCGAAGCCGACGAGCAGGCCGGCGACCGCAACAGTAACCAGGCTCGCCGGCATGTGCGGGATCGGGATGGTGTAGCCTAGAAGCGCGGCGGACAAAGGCGCGATGATCATCCCGGCGACGAACGTTGCGCGCCAGCCGCGATCGCTCGAGGTCGGATCGATCAGTCCGGCAAACACGCCGGTGACGCCGGCAATGCGGCCGTTGAGGAGCATCAAAAGAACGGCGGATAGTCCGATCAAGGCGCCGCCGATTGCGGCCGAGACCGGTGCGAAATTGGTCATGAACTCCTCGCGGCTTGCATAACAGGGAAACGATGTTGCCAGGAAAGAATAGGTGGCCGCGATCGTTGCCGCAACAAAACGCGGCCGACGCAACTCCGTAAAGAACCGCAGACGCGCCAGCGCTGTTTTGTCGAAGCGTTTGTGCTGCAGCACAAGCCCTAGTCAGAAGATTATTCCGAGCCTAAGAATATCGGCGGGTTGGAGCGGGCGTTCCTTCATGTCCAATGACGACAAGAATACGCAGACGACGGCGCATCACGCCATGCTCGCACGCATACGCGCTTTGATTCCCGACATTCGCGACAGCGCCGCTGCGGCCGAGGAAGCGCGAACGATTCCGCGCGACATCGTTGACGCGCTGCTCGCCGCCGGCATTACCCGCATTCTTGTTCCGCAGCGTTTCGGCGGTTACGGGCTCGATTTCGACACCTGGTTCGAAGTTGTGCGCGAAATCGGCAAGGCCGATGCATCGCATGCCTGGTGCGCGAGCCTGATGATTCATCATCCGCATTATGTCAGCCAGTTTTCGGCGGCTGCGCAGGAGGCAGTCTGGGTCGACGGGCTCGACGCATCAATCGCGGCATCGATCCAGCCGTCCGGCCGCGTCGCTCCGGTCGACGGCGGATACCGGGTGTCCGGCCAGTTTCCCTTCGCCAGCGGCATCAATCACAGCCGCTGGCTCATCGTCGGAGCGTTGCTCGAAATGAATGGCCGTCCGGAAGCGATGTTCTTTCTGATCGAGCCGGGGAAGTACAAGGTCCTCGACACTTGGTTTACCGTGGCCATGCGGGCGACCGGAAGCAACACGGCGGTGTGCGAAGACGTCTTCGTGCCTGAAGCGTTCATGCTACGGCTTTCGGATCTGCGCGAGGGCAAGGCTCCCGGCGGGGCGTTGCACGCACATCCGATCTACCGGGCGCCATTTATCTCTTACGCGCTGCTTACCTTCGTGACGCCGATGCTGGGGGCGGGGCAGGGCGCTTACGAGATGTTTCGCGACTGGACGAAACCCGCAAAGCTATCCGTCGCGGCGCCGTGGCGGAAATGACCAGCGTCCAGGTCCAACTCAGCCGCACCGCCGCCGACATCGACGCCGCCGAGTTGCTGCTGCGGCGGGCGGTCAAGGTCGCGCAAGCGCCGGTGCCGCCTTCTTTGGAAGTGCGTGCGCGTTCGATGCGGGATTGCTCGCGTGCGGTCGAATTATGCATTGGCGCCATCGATACGCTCATTGCCATGAGCGGCACCGCCGGGTTTGCCACGACGCATCCGATTCAGCGCGCCTGGCGCGATATTCATTTTGCGGCTATGCATGTCGCGCTTAATCCCGAGCAGAATTTTTCTCATTTCGGTCGGATCGAATTTGGTCTGCCACGCGATCCGCATCTTCCGTTCTTTTAAGGCAGAAAGGGAAACGACGCGATGAAGCTGTACGATTGTACCACCGCCCCAAGCCCGCGCCGCGTTCGCATCTTCCTCGCCGAGAAGGGAATCGTCGTGCCAACCGTACAGGTGGACCTGCGCAACAACGAACAGCTTACGCCGGCGTTTCGCGCCATTAATCCGGACGCCACCGTACCGTCGCTGGAGCTTGATGACGGGACGCGCATCAACGACGCGATCGGCATTTGTATTTATTTCGAAGCGATCAAGCCGCAGCCGCCGCTGATGGGAGAAACCCCGCAAGAGAAGGCGCTGATCGTGTCATGGCAACGCGAAGCGGAGCGCAACGGCTTCTATGCAGTGATGGAAGCGTTCCGTAACTGGGCGCGCGGCCTGAAGGGACGTGCGCTGCCCGGTCCTTACGATTACGAGCAGATCCCGGCGCTTGCCGAACGCGGCCGCCTGCGTATCGGCCATTTCTTCGAGCAGATGAATGCACGGCTGGCGCAAAGCGAATATGTCGCCGGTCCGCGGTTTTCCATCGCCGATATTACGACGCTGGTGACGATCGATTTCGCCGCATCCGCGAAGGCGTCGATGCCCGAAACCAGCACGCATTTGCGGCGCTGGCATGCGCAGGTTTCGGCGCGGCCGAGCGCCAAAGCTTAACTCTGCGCCATGAAGGACATTCGAACCGTCGTCGATTGGCTCGCGGGCGGGGCGGTGTCCGGCCCGAATTCCGAGGATGTGCTGGCGCAACTCTGCGAGCGTATGGTCGAATGCGGCGTTCCGTTGTGGCGTGTAGCGGTGTTCGTCACGACGCTGCATCCGGACGTCATGGGCCGCCGGTTCCTGTGGCAGGCCGACTCGGGCGTGACAACATCGAATGCGCTGTTTGCCATCCTGGAAACCGACGATTATCGGCAGAGTCCGTTTACGACCGTCTATGCGACCCGTGCGCCGCTCCGACGGCGTTTGGCTGATAGTAATTGTCCGCTCGACTTCGCGGTTCTCAAGGACCTGAAGGCCGAAGGCGCGACGGACTATGCGGCGTTCCCGCTGACATTCACTGACGGTTCGATTCACGTGTCGACCTGGTCGACGCGACAGCCGGGCGGGTTCACGCCGAAGCAGTTTGCCGACCTCGAAGCGGTCATCCTGCCGCTGGCCCGAGTTGCCGAAATTCGCGCGTTGCGGCGCACCGCCGGCAATCTGATCGACACCTATGTCGGTCATCAGACCGGCGAGCGCATCATGGCAGGCAAAATCCGCCGCGGTTATGTTGAAGCCATCCGCGCAGCGATCTGGCTTTCGGACATGCGCGGTTTCACCGCCTTGTCCGAACGTGCGCCGCCGCAGACCGTCATCGACGTGCTCAACCGCTACTTCGGCTGCCAGGTGCCGCCGATCCTCGAACATGGCGGTGAGGTAATGAAATTCATGGGCGACGGATTGCTGGCGATCTTCCCGATTGCGAACGATGCCGACGCCGACGAAGTCTGCCGCAAGACGCTTGCTTGCGCGCGGGATTTCCGCAAGCGGATCGCGGAATTGCCTGCGCCCGGCGAGGGCGAGACCGCGATCCGCTTTGGGCTCGCGCTGCACATCGGTGAAGTGATGTATGGCAACATCGGTGGCGGCAATCGCCTTGATTTTACGTGTATCGGACCGGCAGTGAATCTGGCTGCCCGGCTGGAAAAGGTTGCGTCCAAGCTTGGCGAAACCGTCGTCGCCTCCGCCGATTTCGCCCGCCGGCGGCCGGACGATTTCCGTCGTCTCGGCGAGCATGCGGTGGCGGGATTTGCCGCACCGCAAACTGTATTCGGCCTGGTCAATTAGCCTCGGCGCGGCCAAGCGCACATTGTTCGGCATCTTGCATATCCCTACATACGGTGCATGCCAGGCCAATCCGCCGGCCCTCTGGCATTGTCGAATCCGTGGGGGCAGACTGGCCGCCGAGGAGACTCAAGGTCGATGCCGCTGCGCGACGTAAAGCTCGACGATAAATACGATCTCGGCCACAGCCATGTGTTTGTCACCGGCTTCCAGGCGCTGGTGCGGCTCTGCCTGATGCAGAAGGAGCTGGACCGGAGGAACGGCCTTAACACGGCGGGCTATGTCACCGGTTATCGCGGCTCGCCGCTTGGCGGACTGGACAGCCAGTTTCAACGCGCCGCGCCATTTCTCACCAACAAGGATATCCGCTTCCAGGGTGGCATCAACGAGGACTTGGCGGCCACCGCGGTGTGGGGCACGCAGCAAGCGGAACTCCGGGGCGAGGGCAAATACGACGGCGTGTTTGCCATGTGGTACGGCAAGGGTCCGGGCGTCGACCGCACCGGCGACGTCTTTCGCCACGCCAACCTCGCCGGCACCGCGAAAAATGGCGGTGTTCTGGCGCTGATGGGCGACGATCATACCGCGGAATCGTCCACCACCGCGCATCAGTCCGAATATCACTTCATCGACGTGATGATCCCGATCCTGAATCCTGCCGGCGTGCAGGAGGTTCTCGATTACGGCCTTTATGGTTGGGCGTTGTCGCGGTTCACCGGCGCGTGGGTGGCCTTGAAGACGATGCACGAGACCATCGAATCGACGGCGACGATCGACGCCAGCTTCGACCGCATCAACATCGTCAATCCGACGGATTTCCAGATGCCGGACGGCGGCCTCAACATCCGCCTCAACGATCCAATTCTCGCGCAGGAAGCGCGATTGCACGATTTCAAGCGCGACGCGATGCTGGCGTTTCTGCGCGCCAACCGGATCAACCACATCATCACGTCGGGGGGCCGGACTCCCAAAATCGGCATCATCACCACCGGCAAGAGCTACCTCGACGTCCATCAGGCTTTCGACGAGCTCGGCATTGACGAGGTCAAGGCCAACCAGCTTGGCATTCGGCTTTACAAGGTCGGCTGCCCCTGGCCGATCAGCCGACGCGAACTCGCCGAATTCGCCCAAGGTCTCGATCTCATCATTGTTGTCGAGGAGAAGCGCTCGCTGATCGAAGTGCAGGTGCGCGAGGAGCTGTATGGCACCGCCAATCAGCCGGTCTGTATTGGCAAGCGTGATGAGCAGGGCAACTGGCTGTTCCCCGTCAAAGGGGCGCTCGATCCCAACGACGTCGCCATCTGCATCGGCGAGCGATTATTAAAGTACCACCGCAACGATGAGTTCGTGCAACGGGTGGCCCGGCTGAAGGAATTTCAGCGGGTGGCCGCCGAAACGCGCGATATCGCCCAGCGAATTCCTTATTTTTGTTCGGGCTGCCCGCACAATACCTCGACCGTCGTCCCGGAAGGCATGCGTGCTTATGCTGGAATCGGCTGCCATTTCATGGCGCAATGGATGGATCGCTCGACGCTCGGCTATACCCAGATGGGTGGCGAGGGCGCCAATTGGGTCGGCGAAGCGCCGTTCTCCAACCGCAAGCATGTTTTCCAGAATCTCGGCGACGGCACCTACAACCATTCAGGCTATATGGCGATCCGTGCCGCAATCGCGTCCAACACCAACATCACCTACAAAATCCTATTCAACGACGCCGTGGCGATGACCGGCGGCCAGGCCAATGACGGCGGGCTGACCGTGCCGCAAGTTGCCCGGCAGGTTGCCGCCGAAGGCGCCAAGCGCGTGGTCGTCGTCACCGACCAGCCGGATAAATATCCGCCCGCCACCGTCTGGCCGGCCGGCGCGACCGTCCACCATCGCGATGATTTGATGGAAGTGCAGAAGAGTCTCGCGGAAGTTCCCGGCGTTACAGTGTTGATTTACGACCAGACGTGCGCCGCCGAAAAACGCCGCCGCCGCAAGCGGCATACTTATCCCGATCCCGACAAGCGCGTCATCATCAATGAGTTGGTATGCGAAGGCTGCGGCGATTGCGGCGTACAATCGAATTGCGTATCCGTGCAGCCGCTGGAAACCGAATGGGGCCGCAAGCGCACCATCGACCAGTCGAGCTGCAATAAGGATTTTTCCTGCGTCAAAGGTTTTTGCCCGTCGTTCGTGACGGTACACGGAGCGCAACTCAAGAAGGGTGCCGGCGTCGCTGCCGATCATGACCTGCCGGCGCTTCCCGATCCGAAGCTGCCGACGATCGCGCAGACCTACAACATCGTTGTCACCGGCATCGGCGGTACCGGCATCGTGACGATCGGCGGTGTGCTCGGCATGGCCGCACATCTCGAGGGCCGCGGCGTCGGCGTCCTCGATATGGCCGGGCTGGCGCAGAAAGGCGGCGCGGTGTTCAGTTACATCCGCTTCGCCGAAAAGCCGGAAGATATCCATGCCATCCGCGTGGCGGCAGGCCGCGCCGACCTGATCCTTGGCGGCGATATCGTCGTCTCCGGCACGCGCAAAATCCTCGCCGCGGTCAAGCCCGGCGCGACCGAGATGGTCGTCAACACGGCGGAATTCCTGCCCGGCGAATTTACCCGCAATGCCGATTTCTCCCTGCCGAGCGAGCGGCTCAAGCGGACGATCACGGCGGATGCGGGTCGCGACAAGACGCATTTCATCGACGCGACGCGGCTTGCCACCGCGCTGTTCGGGCAATCGATCGGCGCCAATATGTTCATGGTCGGTTACGCCTATCAGCTCGGCGCCATCCCGCTGTCGGCTGGATCGATCGAGCGGGCGATCGAACTGAACGGCGAAGCGGTGGCGATGAACAAGGCGGCATTTCATTGGGGCCGCCGCGCGATCATCGACCGTGCACAGGTCGAGGCACTGGCCAAGCCGGCGACCGGTACGACGGCGAGCGAGGCGCGCCATTTGTCAGAATCCTTCGACGAAGCGGTGGAGCGGCGCGTCAAATTCCTGACCGCCTATCAGAACGAAGCCTACGCTGCGGGCTACCGCGGCTTCGTCGAGAGGGCGAAGGCGGCGGAAGCCGCCCGCGCCCCCGGCAAGTGCGGATTAGCCGACGCGGTGGCGCGCTATCTGTTCAAGCTGATGGCTTACAAGGACGAATACGAAGTCGCCAGGCTCTACACCGACGGTTCGTTCCTGACCCAGGTCGAAAATACCTTCGGCGGCGAAAATCTGCGCTTCGAGTTTCATCTGGCGCCGCCGCTGTTGGCGCGTCGCGATAAAGCGACCGGCCTGCCGCGCAAGATCAGCTTCGGTCCCTGGTTGCTGCCGGCATTCCGGCTGTTGGCAAAATTCAAATTCCTGCGCGGCACGGCTTTTGACCCGTTCGGGCGCACGCGAGAACGTCGCACCGAGCGGAAATTGATCGCGGATTATGAAGCCATGCTCGATCGGTTGTTCGCGGCGTTGACGCCGGACAATCATCACCTTGCGGTCGGGCTTGCCGCGATACCGGAAAAAATCCGCGGCTTCGGTCATATCAAGCAGCGACATCTCGCGGTTGCCAAGGCCGACGAAAAGGCGCTGCTGGAACAATTCGGCGCCGGAGCGCCGGCGTTGTTAAAAGCGGCGGAATAAATCGCCGCCGTCACATGCCATGTCCCTCAAGGATCGTACGACAGGCGTGGCTGAGCCGGTCCTTGTGGTCCTGCAAACACGACCCAACGCGGAAATCGTCGCCGAGGGCGTCCTTACAGAGGCGGCGCGCATCGCCGCCGCATGCTCTTTCCTCCGCCTGATTGTGCGGCATACCGCCGTTCCGGGCGGTCCCGGCCCAGGCGGCATTCGAAACAATAAGGAAAACAATCAGAAAAAGATTGCGAGTCATCTGGCTTGTCCTGAATTTGAAGCGGCGGACCGTGCCGCCGCCCGCTTAACAGCGGATGAATTGGCCTTTATTGAGGCTCGACATCAATTCGCGACGTCGGCGCGTGTTCCATGTCGGCCGCGCTGCGCGTCGTTTGTTCGCGTGCACGATGACCGCCGATCAGGTAGGATGAATATATGAGTGAAACGACACCCGTTGTCGAGGCTCCGCCGATCGAACCGTCATCCAACGGCTCTTCGCCGGCGGTTGCGCCGAAGGAAACTCCGCCGTCGACGCAGGCTGAAGCGCAGCATGGTATCGTGCCGGCGGCAGGTTCGATCGGTATTCTTCTCGTCAATCTCGGTACGCCGGAGGCAGCCGAGCCGAAAGCTCTGCGCCGTTACCTGAAGGAATTTCTATCCGATCCGCGCGTGATCGAAAACAATTCGCTGCTTTGGAAGTTCGTGCTGAACGGCATTGTCTTGCCGTTGCGATCGCGGCGTAAAGCGCGCGACTACAGGGCAATCTGGAACAACGAGAAAAACGAATCTCCGCTCAAGACGATTACGCGCTCGCAGGCCGAGAAGCTCGGCGGCATCCTCGAGCCGCTCGGCAAGCATGTCATTGTCGATTGGGCGATGCGCTACGCCGGTCCGTCGATCCCTTCGCGCTTGGATGCGCTGATGGCGCGCGGTTGCGACCGCATCCTGGTGATGCCGCTCTATCCGCAATACGCCGCGCCGACCACGGCAACGGCATGCGATGAGGTCTTTCGTCATCTGTTGCAGCAGCGCCGGCAGCCGGCGCTTCGCTTTCTGCCGCCCTATTATGACGATCCCTATTACATCGAAGTGCTGGCATCCTCGCTGCAAGCGGAGCTGAAAGCGCTTCCGTTTACGCCCGATGTCATCGTCGCCTCCTTTCACGGGATGCCGGAGGCCTATGTGCGCAAGGGCGATCCGTACGAGGAGCAATGCGTGAGGACGACCGAGCTGTTGCGCGCGCAGCTCAAGCTCGACGACAGTAAGCTGATGCTGACTTACCAATCGCGTTTCGGCCGTGCGCGCTGGCTCAAGCCTTACACGATCGCGACCATGAAGGCGCTCGCCAAAAAGGGCGTGAAGAATGTGGCGGTGATCACGCCGGGCTTTTCCGCCGACTGCCTGGAGACGCTCGAGGAGATTGCGGTGGAGAACGCCCGCGTCTTCAAGCGCTATGGCGGCCAGAACTTCGCTGCCATACCGTGCCTGAACGACAGCGAAGCCGGCATGCTGATGATCTGGCAACTCGCCATGCGCGAGCTCAAAGGCTGGATCTAGCCCGCCCGGGCGAAAGCCCCATAAATCTGCGGATTGAACGGTCCGGGCGGGGCCGATCAACCTCTCGTTAACCATATCCGTTTTAATTCCGTTAACCATCGGGGCGCAGCTCGGCGGCTCGTGCCGGCCAATTCGCGCGATGGCCGCACGGGATGATTCGCGCGTGGCCGCGGCTCCGCGACGGTGGTGGCTTGGCGACTTCCGACGTGACGCGGACGATGGCGATGGCGCGCGCCTTGGGTGCGAGCTTCGTGCTGGCGGCGGCGATCGGTCTCGCGCCGCGCACGAGCTCCGCGCAAACGCCGGCTGCCGCCGACCCGGATAGCAGCCTGCTGGCGCCGTCGCTGGAAAACGCTCCAAATAATCCGCCGCCATTCCGCATGCCGGGCGAGGCTCCGCCGCGCGACTACAAAATGCTGCCGCCGGGAACCGTCACCGCGCAAAGCCGCGTCGGCGCAACGCCGACATACGGCAGCCCGACCGGCTTCGGCGAAGGCGACACCGGTTTCGATTCCGCGAACACGCCGCATTATAAAAAACAAAAGAAGCAAGCGCAGACGCGCGCGACCGGTGGCGCAACGTCAGCCGAGACGACATTCGCGCCGGTGCCGAATTTCACGCCGCGGGTGCCGTCGCAACCGCCGCCGGTGCGAAAGCCGCCGACGCCGCAGATTTACCCGAAGAAGGCCGCGCAACGGACCGGCGCTACTTTGCCGCCGTTGCCCGACGCCTATCCGGTGAGCAATCCGCCGCCGGAAGTGCATCCGCTCGCGGCGGCAAGCCGTCCGGGCGGGGCGCTGGCGCTCCCGCCGCCGGACTATTTCGATTATTCGCTGCGCCCTTCGGTTGCCGGGCTGTCAAGCACACCGCCACCGACCTTGCAGCCGCCGAACACGTTCATGCCGGGGATGCTGCCGCGCCAACTGCTGCCGATCGCGGCGACCGATCCTTATGCGGCGCTCGGCATCCGCGCCGGCTCGTTCCTGCTGTTTCCATCCATGGACATGTCCGGCGGCTACAGCACCAATCCGACCCGGGAAACCGGCGGGCCGGGCTCGTTTTACGTCGCCGCCGCCCCGGAGTTGAAAGTCGCTTCCGATTGGGGCCGGCATTCGCTGACCGCCGATATCGTTGCCTCCTACACCCAATACACCGCGGACCTCATTCCCGCGCTGAACGTTCCCTTCCTCAACGCCAAGATCGACGGCCGCATCGACGTAACCCGCGACACCCAGATGCTGGCCGAGCAGCGCGTCATCGTCTCGGCGGACAACCCCGGCAGTCCCAACCTGCAGGCACAAGTGGCCTCGTTGCCGCCCAACCAGGACGTCGGCGAGACGCTCGGCATCGCCCAGCAATTCAACCGGTTGGCGGTCACTGCCAGGGGCACATTCGATCGCGCCACTTACAATCCTTCACAACTCACCGACGGCGAAAGCACCAGCAACTCCGACCGCAACTTCGACCAATATGCCGGCATCCTGCGCGTCGGCTACGAAATCGATCCCGGCCTCAAACCGTTCGTCGAGGTGCAGGAGGACGAGCGCATCCACGACGAGCAATTCGACCGCAACGGATACCAGCGCGATTCGACCGGCACCACGGTAAAGCTCGGGAGCGCCCTCGACCTGTTCGGCACGCTGACCGGCGAGATGGCGCTGGGCTACGTCGATCGAATCTACAAGGACCCGACGCTGCCCGCCATTTCCGGCTTCATCGCCGACGGCGCGCTGCTGTGGAAGCCGACCGGCCTGACCACCTACAAGCTGAGTGCAAGCTCGCAGGTCTATGAAACCGTCGTCGCCGGCGCATCCGGCCAATTCAGCCGCGACGTCGCGCTTGAAGCCGACCACGCGTTTCGCACCTGGCTGATCGGCATCGGCAAAATCGGTTACGGCACGGACAATTATGTCGGTCAGCCGCTCAGCGACAACCGCTACTTCGTTTCGATCGGACTGACCTACATCTTTACGCGCGAATGGCAGCTGCACGGAGAAGTACGACAAGACTGGGAGACCGCCACCGAACCGGGATTCGCCTACACCGCGACTACATTCCTCCTCGGTCTGCGTTGGCAGCGCTGAGGCGGACGCCACGAAGCAATCCAGACCGCGCCCCGGCTGGATTGCTTCGTTCGGCTCCTTTCGTCATCGCGCGTTCGGCTCGGCGTCGAGCCGGGCGATCCAGCCTTCGAGGCCGCTTTTGGCGGCGGGATAGCGCGTGAGCACCAGCGGGTCGTGTCCCGGCACGACGTGCGCCGGCGAGGTCGCGAGTTTTTGCAGCGTCGCATAGCCCTCCGTCACTTCCGCGACGTTGTAGGTAATCGGAAAAACGCGGCCTGAATCGATGTGAGCGTAGAGATGCGTGGCATCGGAGGCGAGGACGACATGGCCGCGCCGGGTTTTCACCCGCACGCATTGCAGTCCCCGCGAGTGACCGCCGACGAGATGCACGGTGATGCCGGGCGTTATCTCGGCTTCGCCGTCGTGGAAGACGGCGCGGCCGGCGAACACCTTGCGGACCATGGCAACCACATCGTCGGCCTCGAATGGGAGGCGCAACGCCTGATGGCACATGCAGCGTCCGGTCGCATATTCCATTTCACGATCTTGCAGGTGATAGCGCGCCTGCGGAAACAGATCGTAATTGCCGCAATGGTCGTAATGCAGATGACTGACGATCACGGTTTTGACCGCGTCGGCGGCGACGCCAAGCGCGGCCAGCCCTTCCTGCACCGGCTTGAGAATTTCGCGCTGCCGGCGCCGCGCCATGCCCGCGTCAAAGCCGGTATCGACGATGATGGTGCCGGCCGGCCCTAGGATCGCCCAAACGAAGAAATCGAGCGGCTGAAGCACGTCGTGCGGATCGCCACCGATGAAATTTTCCGGCGAGCGGCGCGCGTGGTGTGCGTAGCGGATCGCGTAGACTTGGTGCTCGTCCTCGCTCATGGCGCTCCGCGCGCGTTCCAGCCTAGCCGCCGTTGAGCTCGGCAAGGATTTTCTTGATCTCGGTACGGAAGCCGGGAGCGATGTCGGGCCGTGCCAGCGCATACGATACGTTGGCGGCGAGGAAGCCGACCTTCGATCCGCAGTCGAAGCTGCGGCCGTCGAATTTGAGGCCGTAGAAGGGTTGCGTCCGCGCCAGTGCGATCATCGCGTCGGTGAGCTGGATTTCGCCGCCGGCGCCGCGGTCCTGCGTCGCCAAAAGATCGAGAATCTCGGGTTGCAGGATGTAGCGGCCGGTCAGGATCAAATTTGACGGCGCGCGTTCCTGCGCCGGCTTTTCAACCATGCTGGTGATCGAGAACATCTTGCCCTTGGCGGCGCCGACGCCGACGACGCCGTATTGGTCGACGCGCTCGCGCGGCACTTCCTCGACGGCGACGATATTGGCCCGCTCGCCGGCCTCGCGGGCGGCATCGATCATTTGCGCCAGACAGCCGCGCTCATGCTGCACGAGCACGTCGGGGAGCAGCAGCGCGAACGGCTCGCGGCCGATCAGTTCGCGCGCGCACCACACCGCATGGCCGAGCCCGAGCGGCTCCTGCTGGCGGGTGAAGCTCGTGGTGCCCGGCTCCGGCAGATCGTAGCGCAGGCGATCGAGCGCTTTTTGTTTCTGGCGCTCAAGCAAGGTCATCTCCAGTTCGACCTGGCGGTCGAAATGGTCTTCGATCACCGCCTTGTTGCGGCCGGTGACGAAAATGAAATGTTCGATGCCGGCCTGGCGCGCTTCGTCCACCACGTGCTGGATGAGCGGCCGGTCGACGACCGGCAGCATTTCCTTCGGCATGGCTTTGGTGGCCGGCAGAAAGCGGGTGCCAAGGCCAGCGACAGGGAAGACGGCTTTGCGGACGAGCTTCATGGGTTGCGGTGGGTCAAGCGCGGACGGGCGGGATGCAGACGCTTTGTTGCCTAAATCGTTGTCCAGAGAGGAGTTCAGGGTGGTGTATGACCCAAACCCCGTTGCGGCTCGGTGAATGTGACCGGCGAAGATGCATCGGCGGTATGCCGAAGCGGATCGGCGGTTAACAGTCCGGTAACATAGCAGCCGTCCATTGCGGCGGCCACTGACCGCACCGGCGGCCGCGCGCGCCCGGATGATGCGAAAATGCCAATGTTCATGCCGATCCTCCGCCATGCCGTCGCCGGCCTGATCGTGGTCAGCCTGGCCGACGCCGCACTGGCGCAGAATAAGCCGGATGACTGGCTGACACGGTTGTTTCAACCTTCCGCAACCGAGGCGGTTCCGGCGCCGTCCGGCGGCGGGCACCAGTGGAGCGGACAGTCCGGCGCCTCCGGCAATCCGCTGATGACCGCCAATGCCATCCGCGCCGCTGCCGCGGATTTCCCCGATTGCATCGCCGGTTTGTGGCCGGCGGCGGAGAGCCGCGGAATCACCCGCGCTACCTTCGAACGGGCCACCGGTGGGCTCACGCCGGACCTGAGCATCATGGATCTGCTCGATGCGCAGCCCGAATTCACCAAATCGCCATGGGACTATCTCGACATCCTCGTCGACGACGCGCGCATCGCCCGCGGCCGCGAATTGCTGGCGCAATACGCCAAGGCCTTCGCGGCCGCCGAGCGTGCCTACGGCGTCGATCGCTATATCCTCGCCGCCATTTGGGGCGTCGAATCGAAATACGGCACCAAGGGCGGCGACCGTCCGGTGATCCGTTCGACCGCGACGCTTGCCTGCGTCGGCCGCCGCCGCGATTTCTTCCGTGGCGAGTTTTTGGCGGCGCTTGAGATTGTCCAGCGCGGCGACGTGCCGCCCGAGCGGCTGATCGGCTCCTGGGCCGGCGCCTTCGGACCGACGCAATTCATGCCCTCGACGTTCGAGCGCTACGCGGTCGATTTCGACGGCGACGGCCATCGCGACATTGTCGATTCCGTCCCCGACGCCGTCGCCTCGACGGCGAACAATCTGAAAAGCTACGGCTGGGTGAGGGGGGAAGGGTGGGGCTATGAAGTCGTGCTGCCGCAGCATTTCGATTACCTGCTGGCCGGCCGCGCGAAGCAGATGACGTTGCGCCAATGGCAGGGGCTCGGCGTCCGGCGCGCGGTCGACAAGCCGTTCCCGCGGCCGGCCGAGCGGGCGTATCTCCTGTTGCCCGCCGGCGCGCGCGGACCGGCCTTTCTGATGCTGCGGAATTTCAGCGTCATCATGAAATACAATCCGTCCGAAGCATATGCGCTTGCGATCGGCCACCTCGCCGACCGGTTGCGCGGCGGCGCACCGTTCGTACAGCCGTGGCCGCGCGACGAGCGGGTGTTGACCGTCGCCGAGCGTTACGAGATGCAGCAGCTTCTGGCCCGGCGCGGCTTCGATATCGGCGAACCGGACGGCTTGCTCGGCCCGCGCACCCGCGTCGCGATCCGCAGGTTTCAGGCGGCGACCGGACAAATCCCCGACGGCTTTGCATCGAGCGTGGTGCTCGATCGCCTGCGCCGGCCTCAATGACCCTGCGCCCGCGCGCCACGGCGCGCGGCAGGCAGCGGCATAGCAATGAACGCGCTACCAGCACGTAAAATCGAACGGCGAGAACCGGCGCGCCGTCTTCGTCGGTGAATCCGCGGTGTCCGGCGTTTGCGCGATGACGCGAGCGAACGCCTGTTGTCGAACGTCGCCCGGCACCTGGTCGAAGCCGCGCTTGAGGCAGGCGAGCGCGTCGCCTTCGCACCGTTTCGTTCTGCGGCACGGCTTGTAGCGGCAGGTGGTCCAGAACGCGAAGATATTGCAATAGTCGCGTTGCGCCGCTTTGGCGGCGGCATTGAATCGCGCCTGCCATTCCCGCGGCGCGGGTTTTTTCGCGGGCATCGTGCGCATCGCAGCTCTTTCATCCTTCCCCGCTTCGCGGGGCATGAAATAGTCGATCGTTCTCGCGACGCGTTTCGCGCCCGAGGCTTGCTCACCACCACGACGAAAGAAAAGAAGGGAGCGGAGCGCCGAAAGGCGCATGCCGTCCATTGGCCGCCCTGCGCCTCCTTTGCCTTCCCCTTGCGGGAACGGTCGGGGAGTGGCGGCCGCGCGCCACAGACAAGCGTGCGCGGTTTGCGCAACGCGTCTGCATTTCCGGGCGCGCTCGCCTTCCGGCGCTCACGCTTGCGGCTCTCGCCGGCGAGTTTCCCCGCCGGCTCAGCTCCAGGCCATGCTTCCCGGGATCGGTCCGGACGGGCGTTACCCGCCCTTCGCGGTCCCGGTTCCAGTGAAAGCACCTCACGC